>NZ_CP014544.1:475000-832500 GCF_001586255.1 Zhongshania aliphaticivorans | reverse complement strand
GCAATGGCCGCAACTGCCTCGGGAATATCGGCAAACAGTGCTCGCCCCCGACTCAGTACATCTTCGCCGCCATGCAGCTCATTCAATTCCAGCAACTGTTTAGCAACACTCGCCGACACAGGCAGCGATGCGACAAACAGTTTCAATTCGGTTTTTGCCTTGCGCTGCAAGATATCGAAATAGCTCGCCTCTTGCTCGGCGTTCAGGGCCGCAGCCTTCACTACGGCACGGTAAATACCGACATGGCCGGTATCTAAGGTAATGCCTTCCAAACCCGCAACTCGCAATGTCTCAAGCATCAGACAAATAATTTCTAAGTCGCTAGCCGGGCTATTATCACCGTATAGCTCTGCACCGAGTTGAATCGGCGAGCGCGAGGCCAGCGGCTGCTTGGGCTTGCTGTGCAAAACACTGCCGGCGTAACACAAACGCACCGGGCCTTCCCGCCCCAGACTATGCGCATCGATTCGTGCAGCCTGCGGGGTAATATCGGCACGGATTCCCATCATGCGACCAGTCAATTGATCGGTCACCCTAAAGGTGAGCAGATCAATATCACTACCCAAGCCAACCAATAAAGACTCGGTGTATTCCAACATAGGCGGAATAATTAATTCGTAGCCCCAGCGCTTATACAAATCTAAAAGCTGGCGGCGCAGTGCTTCAACCTGAGCCGCCTGCGCGGGTAACAGCTCTTCTACACCATCTGGGAGTAACCAACGATCTACCGAAGTCATACGTGTTTTTTGCTCTCTTTCTCTGCCATCAGACGCTAGCGCAACAAGCTTAATAAAATAAGCCCCGCTAACATACTCACTAAACCGGCAATACGCACAGATCGACTGTCCATATCCGCCATCCGGTATGCTAATAAACGCCAGCGCTCAGGACTGAGAAATGGCAGCACACCTTCAATAATAAGTACCATACTGAGAGCCACTGACAGTTCCTGCCACATGCGCTTTGCCTGCTACAAACATAAAAAATCCGCGCTGCCCGCAGGGGTTTAGACCTCGGTGCAGCCCGGATGCGTAGATGATACCACACTCCCCGCCGGAGCGAGGAGTGAAACAAGGATTGCTACTTACTACCACCCTGCTTCATGTAACGGAAGAATTCACTTTTGCTGTCAACCACCAATAGATCACCTTTATTACTAAAGGACGACTGATAGGCACTAAGGCTGCGCAAAAAGGAATAAAATTCCGGGTCACGATTGTATGCCGCCGCGTAAGTTCTGGCCGCTAGCGCATCGCCTTCACCACGCAGTACTTCTGAGTCACGGTAGGCGTTTGCGCCAATAACGGTACGCTGACGATCTGCAGTTGCGCGAATTTTCTCTGCCAATTCACGACCGGTAGAACGATGCTCGCGGGCTTCGCGCTCACGCTCTGACTTCATCCGATCAAACACCGACTGACTCACCTGAGATGGCAAATCAATACGTTTAACTCGAACATCAACCAACTGAATACCAAACTCAGAGGTCGTAATCTGATTAAGATCCCGGGTTAAATCTGTCATTAACAGATCCCGCTCACCAGACACCACCTCGTGAAAAGTACGCTCACCAAATTTATTCCGCAAACCCGTGTTAATTCGCTGAGCCAATAAACCTTCCGCGCGCCCCTCTTCACCATTGGTGGCGGTATAGAATTTCTGGGTATCAATAACCTTCCACTTGGCGTAAAAGTCGACATCCAGCGGCTTTTTCTCAATGGTCAAAAACCGCTGAGTTGGCGCGTCTAAGGTTAATATACGACGCTCAAATTTGCGCACCATATGCACAAAGGGCGTTTTAATGTGCAGACCGACACTAATATCTGGGTCCACTACCTCACCAAACTTAAGCAATACACCGCGCTCAGTTTCACGCACGATATACAGGCTATTAAATGCCAATACGATTAAGCCCAGCAATACGACTACAACGGTAAAATTACGTCCGCCCATGTTAACGACCCTCCCGGCGCGAGCTTTGACTGTCACGGCGCAACTGCTCAATGACCTTATCTGTCAACTGACGCATATCCGGCTCAGTACCCGCCGTTTGGCGAGTAACCGCCGATTTTTCCATCAATTTATCTAGCGGCAAATACATCATATTATTACCACCCTCGACATCTACCATTACCTTAGTAGCATCGCTATACATGGTTTCCAGCGCATCAATATACAAACGCTCACGGGTAACCTTAGGCGCCTTACGGTATTCGTCGTAAAGATCCACAAAGCGCTGAGCCTCACCTTGCGATCTGGCGACAACCTGCTCTTTGTATGCCTGAGCTTCTTCAAGCTGGCGCTGAGCCGCACCACGAGCTTCAGGAATAATACCGTTGGCATAGGCCTCGGCCTCATTCTTTAAGCGTTCGCGATCTTCCTTGGCGCGGGTAACATCATCAAACGCGTCTTGCACCTGCGATGGCGCTTGCGCATCTTCAATATTGACCTTGGCAACCAGAATGCCGCTTTGATAGGTGTCTAAATAGCCTTGCAAGCGCTCTTGAGTATCGATAGCAATTTGCTCGCGACCCTCAGTAATCACTTGATCCATCCTCGAGCTACCAACCACGTGACGCAAAGAGCTCTCTAAGGCATGTTCCAAACTCAGTTCAGGGCTTTTCACTTTAAGCAGGAAATTCGCCGGATCAGATACCGTGTATTGCACAGATAGAGCAACATCAACAATATTCTCATCCTCGGTCAGCATCTGGCCACGACTGGCGATACCACGCACTTTAGTGACGTTGATTTTATTCACTTCGTCCATCAACGGCGGATTCCAGCGCAAACCTGGCATCACAGTTTCGTGATACACCCCAAGGCGCAACACTACGGCACGCTCTTGCTGATCAACCTGATAGAAGCCAAACAAGCCCCAAACCACCGCTGCAAGAACTGCAACGATGCCCAAGGCGCCAGCGCTAAGATGAAAGTCGCCACCACCGCTGCCGCCACTCTTTTTACCGCCGCCAAATATACTATTCAGCTTTTCCTGCAGCTTTTTCAGAGCCTCGTCTAAATCTGGCGGCCCTTGGTTATTGCCACCCCAAGGATCATTGTCTTTACCGCCACCCGGTTCATTCCAGGCCATAGCCCTCTCCTATCGATTATCGTTGTGGTTCGCTAATTTTATACCGCAGTCAATTTGTGCTGCGGAACGCCCGCGACATCACGATTTTGTCCGGCGGGCAGTCTAGCAGAATTCTTCGCGCATGCTAACCGGACGACTTGAGTCCAGCGACGCTTCAGTAATTGACTCACCAGCCAACAAACGCTGCCAATCGGCTTCTGGCAAACGTACTTTTAAGCGCTGAGAGCCATCATCATTCATCTCTTCGTCTAACACCGCATCAAAACTAAACAAGCGCGCGCGCAAACGCCCCTGCGCGGCCGTTAAGGTAATGCTGGTTTCGCAAATTTCATTGCCAAGCAACTCGCTCAAGGCCTGATAAAACAAATCGAGCCCCCGGTCATCTCGCGCTGACAACCAAACACGCACCGGCTGACCTGCCTCGTCACGCTCAATACGCGGCTCACTGCCAATCAGATCGGTTTTATTGTAAACCTCAAGAATGGGGATATCTGCAGCACCAATCTCAGCAAGCACATTCATTACCTGCTTCATATTGTCTTGGCGCTCTGGGTCAGCGCAGTCTACAACATGGATCAATAAGTCAGCGATAACCGCTTCTTCTAAAGTCGCGCGAAACGCTTCAACCAGTTTATGCGGCAGGTGGCGAATAAAACCAACGGTATCCGCCAAGATAACCGGCCCAACATCGTCCACCGTAATACGACGCACGGTCGGGTCCAGAGTCGCAAACAGCTGATCAGCGGCGTAAACACTGGAGGTAGTTAACACATTAAACAGCGTCGATTTGCCCGCATTAGTGTAGCCGACCAGTGACAGCGCCGGAATCTCTGCTCGCCGCCGCGCGCGACGTGCCTGCTCGCGTTGACGCCGGACTTTTTGCAGTCGCGATTGAATAGCGGTGATGCGCGCGCGCAACAGACGCCGGTCAGTCTCTAACTGGCTCTCACCGGGGCCACGCAAACCGATACCGCCTTTTTGCCGCTCTAGGTGAGTCCAACCGCGAACCAAACGCGTCGACATATGCTGCAGCTGGGCGAGCTCAACCTGCAATTTACCTTCATGGGTATGGGCGCGCTGAGCAAATATATCGAGAATCAGGCCGGTACGATCAAGCACACGACATTGCAATTCGCGCTCGATATTACGCTCTTGGCTAGGCGACAAGGAATGGTTAAACAACACCAGCTCACCTTCATTGGCGATCAGTGCTTCACGAATTTCTTCGAGCTTGCCGGTGCCGACAAACAATCGCGCGTCCGGACGTTTACGAGACCCAGTGATGAATGCAACTGGGTCACCTCCTGCGGAGGTGACCAATTGCACAAATTCATTGGAGTCTTCGCGCTCGTCTTCACTGTGAAAATCCAGGTGCACCAGTATTGCGCGCTCACCAGAATTAGGTCTTTCAAATAGCAAGGACGAACCTCAAATCAACAAAAAACGATTATTATGCGTCTTCTTGTTCTTCGTCATCTTCTGGCGGATGCGCCATCGGTAAACGAACAACACGTGACGGAACCACGGTAGAAATGGCGTGTTTATAGACCATTTGACTAACCGTATTTTTTAACAGAACCACAAACTGGTCGAAAGACTCAATTTGGCCCTGCAATTTAATGCCGTTAACCAGATAGATAGAAACCGGAATACGCTCTTTGCGAAGAATATTCAGGTAAGGGTCTTGTAAGGTATGCCCTTTTGACATGGTGGACCTCCTGTATGCCCAAATCGGGCGTTGATAAAACGTATCAAAAAGTAGTATTAGGATCGCAAACCCAACAACAAGTTCGCAAACAGACTGGGTAGCGCCCAGTATACCTAAGTTATAGCAGTTCGGCAGCGCCAGAATGCGCTAACACGGAATTTAGTTGCAATTCAATATTACCGCCCGTCTCCAGCCATTGCAGGTCAGGCCAACCGCGCAACCACGTTAATTGCCGTTTGGCCAATTGGCGGGTGGCTATCAAGGCTCGCTCAAAGGCCTCATCAAGAGAGAAATCGCCGCGTAAATGCTCCCACACTTGCCGGTAACCCACCGCACGGATCGCCGGTAAATCAGCGTGCAAATCGCCACGCGCCATCAAACCCGCTACTTCGCCAACAAAGCCTTGGGCAAACATCTGCTGTAGACGCTGCTCAATGCGCTGGTGCAAAACACTGCGCTCCGGCGGCGCAATCGCAAACTGAAAAACGCGGTATGGCAGAACTTGCTCAGCCTGCTGAGCCTGCCACGCACTCATGGTGACACCGCTAATGCGGTAAACCTCTAAAGCCCGGGACAAGCGCTGAGAGTGATTAGGGTGGATTCGCGCCGCCGACGCGGAATCCACCTGCGCTAAGAGCGCATGTACCGCTGGCCAGCCTTGTGCCTCGGCTATTGCATTAATTTCAGCGCGAACCTGCTGGTTCGCTGACGGCATATCAGCCAAGCCCTCTAGCAAGGCCTTGTAATACAGCATGGTGCCGCCGACCAAGAGCGGAATTCGACCGGCCGCCGCACTTTTGGCCATGGCCGCCAATGCATCGCGACGGAAGTTTGCCGCCGAATAGGCCTCACTGGGATCGCAAATATCTATTAACTGGTGAGGATAGCGGGCCAAGGTCGCCGCATCAGGCTTGGCACTGCCGATGTCTAGACCGCGATAGACCAAGGCCGAATCAACACTAATCAAATCACAGGGCAGGCGATCACTGAGCGCGAGGGCAAGATCGGTTTTGCCTGCCGCCGTCGGCCCCATCAAAAATATCGCTTTCGGCAATTCCTGACCAGAGTCATTGCTTAAATCAACGGCCACGCAAAAACCACTTATCCAACTCAGCCAAACCAACTTGAACCCAGGTTGGCCGCCCGTGATTACACTGACCGCTTCGCTCTGTCGCTTCCATGTCACGCAGCAAGCCGTTCATTTCTGGCAGCGTCAGGCGGCGATTTGCGCGCACCGAGCCATGGCAGGCCATAGTCGATAAGATCTCGTTAATATGCGCCTGAATACGATCAGTACTGCCAAACTCCAGCAAATCCGACAGCACATCTCTAACCAATTGTTCAACAGAGGTATCGGCCAGAATCGTCGGCAACTCCCGCACAATAATCGATTCCGCCGCCGCACGCTCAATACGCATACCTAACTCAGCAAACACCTCGGCGTGCTGCTCGGCGCAATCAGCCTCGCGCTCACTCACCGCCAAGTTCATGGGCACCAGCAAGGGCTGACTGCGAATGCCCTCACCATCGCGGGCATTTTTCATGCGTTCGTAGGTAATACGTTCGTGAGCGGCGTGCATATCGACCAAGACCATACCTTGCTGGTTTTCGGCCAGAATATAAATTCCTTTCAGCTGGGCGAGCGCATAACCCAATGGCGGCGCGACACTGCCATCGCCAGTAGTGGCACTCTCTGGTCCCGCTTGCAAACGCTGATAATTTGCCCGCTGGTCTGCCACCCCCGCACCATACTGCGGCTGGTATTGGGGATTATAAGCAGCGCTATTCTGAGGCTGAAAAGAGCTTGGCGCGGCATTAAAGGAAGCGGGAGACGCGGAGCCCGCCTCCCCCAAGGGCATCGCCGACTGTGTTTCCGGCATAGCCATTAAAGATTCCGCATCCCCTGCAGGCATAGCGGCTTGCTGGGGCACGGTATCGGGCCGCACATCAGCGAGTACTTTGTGCAAAGTGCGGAAAATAAAATCGTGCACGGTGCGGCCGTCGCGAAAGCGCACTTCGTGCTTAGTTGGGTGCACATTTACATCCACCGCCGCCGGGGCCAGCTCGAGATACAACACAAAAGCCGGATGGCGACCGTGAAAGAGCACATCACGATAGGCTTGGCGCACCGCGTGCACCACCAAGCGGTCGCGCACATAGCGGCCATTGACGTAAAAATGCTGCAAATCAGCCTGACTGCGGGAAAAACTCGGAAGCGCCACCCAGCCCCACAACCGCAGGCCCATCGCCTCACGGTCTATATACAGCGCCTGCTCCATAAAGGCTGGCCCACAAACCGAGGCCAAGCGCCGCTCTTGCTCAAGCTGATTATCCGCGGGCTTTAAGCTGTGTACCGCGCGACCATTGTGACGCAGAGAAAAGCCAACATCGTAGCGACTCAGTGCCTGGCGCTTGACCACTTCTTCAAGATGATTAAACTCCGTTTTCTCGGTGCGCAAAAACTTACGCCGCGCCGGGGTATTAAAAAACAAATCCCGCACTTCCACCGTAGTGCCGCGCGGATGCCCTACCGGTGCCAGCACGGTTTCCATATCCCGGCCTTCACTGCGCGCCGACCAACCCGACGCACTACCCTCTTGCGCAGTACTTAAACACAAACGCGACACCGAGCTGATACTGGCGAGTGCCTCGCCACGAAAACCAAGACTGGCGACGGACTCTAGATCTTCCAGTACCGAAATTTTACTGGTGGCATGGCGACTCAGTGCCAAGGGCAAATCATCTTCCGCAATACCGGCGCCGTCATCACGAACGCGAATTAACTTAACGCCGCCCTCTTCAATATCTAACTCAATACGGCGGGCACCGGCGTCCAGACTGTTTTCAAGGAGCTCTTTAACAACTGAGGCAGGACGTTCTACCACTTCCCCCGCGGCAATTTGGTTGGCCAAGCGGGGATCTAATAAACGGATTTTTGTCATTACGATGCAGGAATCTGTATTTTTTGACCGACGCGGATGCTACTCCCCGACAATTGATTATGGCGTTGGAGGTCGCTGAGGGGCACATTATAGCGCAGCGCGATGCCAGAAAGCGTGTCACCCCGAGCAATTGTGTATTCACGCACACCCGCCGTCGCCGGCCTGCCCCCGGGGGTATCGCCGCGCTTTAGCGCAGCAAAATAGGTATCTGGCGGCGGACTCTCTCTAAAATAGCGATCAATACCCTCAAAAATAGCTAAGGCCATACTGCTTTGATAGCTGCTACTCTTCAGTTTGCTCGCCTCGCCAGGATTAGAAATAAACCCCGTCTCCACTAAAAGCGAGGGAATATCCGGCGATTTCAGCACTGCAAAACCCGCTTGTTCCACCCGCTTACTATGCAAGCGCGAGATTTTCGACATTTCACTCAAAAGCTGGGCGCCAACACTTAGGCTGGCATCGAGGCTGGCTGTCATCGACAAATCCGTTAACACCCCCGCTAAAACTTGGTCTTTATCTGACAAGCTAACACCACCCACCAAGTCGGCGTCATTTTCGCGCTGGGCCAAAATTCGCGCTGAGGCACTGGTGGCGCCGCGTTTGGACAGCGCATATACCGAGCTGCCATTGGCTTGGGGATGAGTGAACGCGTCGGCATGGATAGACACAAAGAAATCGGCTTGCGCCTTGCGGGCAAGATCCCGGCGTTTGGCCAAGCCCACATAATAATCGCCGTTGCGAATCATCACCACGCGATAGCCTTTCTTACGCTCAAAGCGCTCTTTGAGACGCGAGGCTATCTGAAAAACCACATCTTTTTCTTTAACCCGCCCCGGCCCAATTGCGCCTGGGTCTTCACCACCGTGACCAGCGTCGATGGCGATAACCACATCACGCTGCGAACTGGTTTCCACGCTTTTAATCACTTGGGCTTCAACAGATTCGCCCTTGTCTAAAAAATCCACAACGAGGCGATCATGTAAATCACCACTGGCCGCGAGTAAAAAGCTGCGCACCTGCACGTCGGCACTGAGGTCGAATACAATGCGCAGCGCGCCACCTGGCTTATTCGCGTGGCGCAAGCCGGTCACTGGACTATTAGCAAACTGCAATTTTTGGGTATCAGCGGCAAGCTTGGCATTTTGAATATCAATAACCAGGCGATGAGGATTACTAAGGGTAATTAATTCATGAGTGACCGGCCCACTTAAATCAAATACCACGCGACTGTGGTCAGGCGCCCGCCAAAATCGAACGTCGCGAACTTCAGCCGCCTGCACGGTCGCAGCCAAACTAAGTAGGCAAGCAAGGACAACACTGTTAATCCGTTTCATATTTGCTCAATTGCGCCAAGATTTGCTGCCCACGCGGCGTTGCGCTGCGTGCGGCAAGAAGGCGACCCGCTCCCTGAGCCTCAATGCTAACCATTATATCGGCCAATGGCAAAATCCCCGCGCCACGTTCAGGCCACTCGACCAAGCATACCGCATCATTGTCGAAGTAGTCGCGGATTCCCATGTACTCAAGCTCTTCTGGATCACCGAGACGATACAAATCGAAGTGATACACATTGACCCCGCCGGCCTCATAGGGTTCAACAATGGTATAAGTCGGACTTTTCACCGCACCGGCATGACCAAATGCCTGCAATACACCGCGACAGAAAGTGGTTTTGCCAGCGCCAAGCTGACCGCCAAGATACACCACGGCCCCGTCCTGCAAAGCCCGCCCCAAGCGCTGGCCCGCCGCCACGGTGTCGGCCTCGCTATCAAGATAACGCTGCATACTGATTTATTACACCTCGCAATTGCTCGATCACATCACTGGCCAACATTCCGCGCTCCCCGGCTGCAGCGGCGACATCCGCCGCCTCGGCATGCACAGCCACGCCAAGACAGGTCGCGCGTTGCAAAGACAAACCCTGGGCGACAAAAGCGCCGATCACACCCGATAAAACGTCACCCATGCCGCCACTCGCCATCCCCGGGTTACCACCACTGCATAAATACAATGAGGCATCTGCGGCAATCACCGTACCGCCGCCTTTTAATAATACGTTTGCCGCATAGCGATCGGCCAATGTGCGCGCCGCGGCGAAACGATCTGCCTGCACCACCGCAGTAGTGCAAACTAACAAGCGCGCTGCCTCGCCGGGATGAGGTGTGAGTATACGTGGCCCGCCATGAGAAAGCAGGAGCTGAGGTTCACTCGCTATTAAATTTAAAGCGTCTGCGTCAAGCAGCAGGGGCTTGTTTGCCGTCAACGCGGCCAACAATAGTTCGCGCCCCCACGCGCCCTGACCTAAGCCGGGCCCAATCACCACAACTGTCGCCTTGGCCAGCAGGGCGTCCAGTTCTTGGCCGCGACTCACACCGTGCACCATTAATTCAGGTCGCGCCCCGACAAGTGCCGCGACATGTTCCGGCCGCGTAGCGCAGGACACCAAGCCAGCGCCACTACGCGCAGCAGCGCTGGCCGCCAACAGCGCGGCACCAGCCATACCGTAATCGCCACCAACCACTAACACATGTCCGGCGACGCCTTTATGAGCATTGCGGGGCCGCGGCCCCCACTGCGCCAACATCGAACGTAAATTTAAATGCGCAACAACGCCATCAAGAGACTCAATAGAGCGCTCAGCATAAACATCGCGAGGCACAGCTAAATCAGCAAAACTGACAGCACCTGCACAATCAAGAGCATCGAGGGTATATAAACCACGCTTTAAGCCGATAAAGCTCAGTGTCTGCTTGGCCTTGATCGCCACACCCAAAATTCGGCCGCTATCGCTACACAAACCCGATGGGATATCGATAGCCAGCACTGGAAGCCCACTGCTATTAATAGCCTGTATCGCGGCGGCGTAGTGTGGCCGAACATCGCCGTGCAAACCAATACCCAGCATGGCATCCACCACAACGCTGTTTTCCGCGGGCAGCTCACCCTGCCATTGCGCCACAGCCACCCCCGCCCGCCGCGCCCACTGCCACGCCAAAGCGGCATCACCGGCAAGCGACTCTGGCGCCGCTAAGGCCCACACACGCACAGGCAAGCCGGCCTCTGCCGCCAAAGCCGCAACCACATAGCCGTCGCCACCGTTATTGCCGCCACCGCAAAATACCTCAATGGGAGAATGATCCGGCCAGTGCCGCTGCACACAACTGAACGCAGCCTGCCCGGCACGTCGCATTAACTCAAAGCCAGCAATACCGCTGGCAATCGCCAGACGATCTAATTCACGGACCTGAGCGGCGGTGTACAAAACGTGTTCAGTTGCATTGGGCTTATTTGGCGACGGCATGCAGCGACTTCCCGAATCGATTAGCGACCCCCATCATAACGCGTAAGCTGGCACGGGCAATCGGATGGCGCCATGCGCGTAACACATCCGATTAAAGACCACGGGCTATTCACACTTAGCCACGGCAATTATGTCAACCTTGCTACTCTTGAGGGCTCGCAACGATGTTATTCAGCGAATCGCGAATTGCCAACTCCCGGGTTGCCACTTTTTTAAATAAACCGCCTGCGGCCTGCTCCGCCACGTATTGACCGAGCTGATCGGGGGAAACCGCTTGCGGCTCGACGGCTTGTGCCTCGACACCGTCGACGGACGCCAGCACCCCAGTGGGCTTTTGCGAGGCTTTTAGTAAGTCGCCATACAATGTAATGGCGCCATTTTCTTGCAAATTCTGAGTTACTGCTGGCAACAACGCCAACTGTACCGCCTGACCACCTTCAGCCATTAGCAAATCAGTGGCTGCGCTCCGTGGCGAATCCACCAATTTTTGCAAGGTCTCGGCATCCATATTCGCGACCATGTTTTTCAATATTGGCCCGGCCACGGGAATCGCATTCTCCGCCGCGCGGTTCATTAAGGTTTCCAATAGCGCCGCTTTGGGGTTGTCATTTAAATCCCGCGCCACATCAATCACTAAACCCAAGGGCGGCGGCAGTAGAATGCGCACCAGCGGATCGTCAAGAAAGCCGCCTTTGACCGCCAGCTGCCTAACCGCCAGATCAATACCTGCGGTCAATTTCTGGGCAAATCTATTGGCGAGCATTTGCTGAAACTTGGTCTGAGCAGCCAAGGACATATTATCGAACATCGACGCACAAGCAGACGTCAGGAGCATTACCAACACAAGGGCAATTACACGCAATTATTAAATACCTGATAGTGAAAATACTAAGGGATTGCCAAATCGGCGGCATACTCTAATGCGTAAACCCGCGCATGCACGCAGCGCATAAAAGCCCCGCTCCTTGGCGAATATACCCAGATTTTGATGAGCCCAAAATCCGCGCTGCCATTGACAGCGACTATTCAAACTAGTTCGCAGCCGAGAGCTACCGCATTTAGAGTTTGTTCAACAATCATCGTTTCGCGGACCCAAAATACCAACAACATACGGCGACGTCCCAAATGTGTAAAATACCGGACTATCGTAGCGCGCAAATTAGCCCTGGCACTCTAATGACCCAATCCTCCACTGACCTCGATCTACTTGCACAACAGATTAAAGACTGGGGCCGCGAGTTCGGCTTTGCCCATATTGGTATCAGCCCGGCCAGCAATGAAGCCCATGCCCAGCGTCTGCGCGAGTGGCTTGCTAAGCAATACCACGGCGACATGGCCTATATGGCTGAGCGCGAGGGCCTGCGCGGAGAAGCTGCGGAACTCCACAGCGGTACGATTAGGGTGATCAGTGCCAGAATGGATTATTTGCCCGACGCCGAAAATATGGACGCCGTGCTCGGTAATCCTGATAAAGCCTATATCTCCCGCTATGCACTTGGCCGCGACTACCACAAACTAATCCGTAAACGCCTTAGCCAACTCGCCGGGAAAATTAGCGCCGTTGCTGGCGGCCATCACCGCGCCTTTGTCGATAGCGCGCCGGTATTAGAACGCGGTTTTGCCGAACAAGCTGGACTCGGCTGGATTGGCAAAAACAGCATGCTCATTAATAGCAAAGCAGGCTCGTGGTTTTTCTTAGGGGAAATTTATACTGACTTACCCCTCCCCGTAGACCCGCCCCAAGAGACCGGGCATTGCGGCAGCTGCCGCGCCTGCCTTGACGACTGCCCTACCGGCGCGATTGTAGCGCCCTACCAAGTAGACGCTCGGCGCTGTATTTCTTATTTAACCATTGAATTAAAAACCAGCATTCCCGAAGAACTGCGGCCACTCATGGGCAATCGGGTATTTGGCTGCGACGACTGTCAGTTAGTTTGCCCCTGGAATAAATTTGCACAAGCCACCGCCGAAGCCGACTTCTCGCCACGGCACCAATTGGATAATAGCGACTTAATTGAATTGTTTTTATGGAATGAGGAAACGTTCTTAAAAAACACCGAAGGCTCAGCCATTCGCCGAATTGGCTACCAGCACTGGCTGCGTAATCTTGCGGTAGGTTTGGGAAATGCTCCTGCCAGCAGCGCCGCGATTAGCGCCCTTAAACAACAACGCCCAAGTGCCGAGAGTATGGCACGTGAGCACATTGACTGGGCTATTGGGCAACTGCAAGGCAAACTCGTCTGACGTCGGACGAGTCGTAATATTAGCGTCTTCCGTCTCCCATCAAGCGTTCAGCACTTGGATTCGTCGGACGCCAGACATCTTGCCCTTAAAAAGGTCGCGAATAATTCAACATCGCGCTCTCGCGCCCTTCACCTTCATCGGTATAATTCAGGTTCAACGCCACCCGCGCCTGTCCCACGCTCAGCGCCGCACCTAAGCTCACATCGGCAAACCCTTCACCATCGTTCTGGTAACTTGGCAAGCGATAGCTGGCATACCCTAGATTGGTATTACGGATCTCGATAGTCTCATCCGCGTCCTCTTCTTCGGACACGCCGAAGGCTTCAGCATAGAGACTAAAACTCTCGCTCACCGCAATATTAGCCAACATACCCAAACGGAACTGGCGACTAGCCCGGCTCTGCTCACCCCACTGGTAATTAGAGACCTCACCACCCGATTCTTTATAACCATCAACGTTGGTATTCAACCAACGCACGCCGAGGGCGGGCGCCAAACTCACGGTTTGCGAAGACAGCAAGTTATAAGCGAGCTGGCCGTCTAAATGCCAACCGTGGCCATCAGTGCCACCACTGGCGGTTAGGTTTTGACTGCCCAGATTAAATTTGCGATCAATGTCGCTGTAATCAACCACATTCAGGCCGACGCTCGCCTCCGCCAACCAGCGATTTTCGCGGTAATTCACAAGCCCGCTAAGACCGACACTCGTCGCCGCAAACTCGCTGCGATCGGTATTTAACTCATGATCAGCCATACTAATTGCCGCGCCCAAGCTTAAACCCGGCGCTACGGCGCGACTTAGGCCTAAAGTTAAGTATTTAGACTCTTGATCACCGCCCGCGGGCTCATCACCGGTTGCGCCACTTGCGCTTATAAACAAGCGGTCCCCATCAGCTAACCAGCGATTTTCGCGCATCACCTGCACCAAACTTTGCTGCTGCGTGCGAGCGATACCTAAGCCTAAGCTGGGTAGCTGACCAACCACTTGCGGCGCCACAATTACATCGATCATGTAATCGCCAGCAATCGCACCTACACGAGCTGTTGGATGCACGCCGTCATTAAACATAAGCTTATCAGGGTTGGGGCTTGAGCCGTTGATACCGTAAACCGGATGCTCGATACAACCAGGAGCTGGCTGGTTAGGAGCGCCTGGTGTCACGCCGTCATCAAAACACATATAGCGCTGGTCAAACGTCCCAATAGGCCCAAATGCCGCATTAGCGCCATTGGCGAATCCATAGGCCTCCGCGTTATTCGACACATAGTTGATCAAGCCTGCAAGATCAACAGGAATGATATTGGCACTGCTGAAGTTCGCATAAGTCTGGACCGCTTGATTAAAACCTGCAGCCCCTGCAGACGCAGTAGCCGCCGCCCCAGAGGAAGGCGCACTAAAATTTTGGGCCTGCACAGCAGCAGTTTTTCCCAGATCAGGTAGGTTACTGAGCATGATGTATCGGCCACCGGCTCTACTTAAGAGCGATACGCCGCCAATCAAATTCTTAGCCGCAGCTATCGCTTCGTCTGAATTTGTGATCCTTCCCTGCAAAAAATCATTGCCACCCCCGTCCATCAATATTAAAGCTCGCGGGTTAAGCGCCAAATTCGCACCTACCACCGAACCTAAAATCTGATCTGTTCTGTAGCCACCAACCGCGTAGTTTGTGCCTGAAGAGTTAGAGGGATCAGTCGCTAAGCCAAGTGCTCTGCCGAGGTGCTGAGGGGCAATTTCGGCATATGCTCCCGTAGAAAAATCACCATTGCCGTCACCAACACGGTTAGTAAAACGAATTCCCAAATTACCAGTATCGAGCAGACTGTCACCAAAAATAAATAATTGATCAAAGTAAGTAGGAGTCTGGGCTGAAACTTGGGTACAACACAGCAGGCTTGCTGCGCAGAGTGCGGTCAACTTTTTCATATCGGTATCCCCTTATTATTATCTACAGCTTAGTTGATAAATTCGCCACTGCTAGCGCAGGCGAAATTAAGCTTTCAACACAGCGGTAAAAACAATAAGCAGCAAAACCCATGTTGTCAGTGATAACAATATGGGTTTATACCTATGGAATAGCCATCAAAGGAATGATCGGCCTAGGACAGCCGGATAAAATGCTCGCGGTAATATTGAAGCTCGGCAATCGAATCACGGATATCATCGAGCGCCAAATGAGCACCAGACTTCTTTAAACCCTTCATTAACTCTGGACGCCAGCGCCGCGCCAACTCTTTTACACTGCTAACGTCGAGATTGCGGTAGTGAAAAAACGCTTCTAGCTCGGGCATTTCTCTGGCCATAAAGCGCCGATCCTGACAGATACTATTGCCACACATTGGCGAAGCACCCTTCTCAACGTGTTTATCGAGAAAGGCGAGGGTTAAACGTTCGGCCTCTAGCGCAGTAATGCAGGTGTCTTGCACTCGTTTAACCAAGCCCGACTCGCCGTGCTGACGCGTATTCCACTCGTCCATCGCCGCGAGCACCTCGTCCGGCTGATGAATTGCCAACACCGGCCCCTCGGCCAACACATTGAGGTCGCTGTCGGTCACCACCGTCGCAATTTCAATGATGTGATCATTGAGGGTATCTAAACCCGTCATTTCCAGGTCAATCCAAATAAGATTTTGTGCTTTAGCCATGCGGATGCCTTTGCGGTATATAAAAACGGGAAACAAAAACACGGTAGAAACCGCGCGGAGTCAGTGGTTTACGCTGTAACAAACCGGAATTGCTGTCAAAATACACGGTGTCTGTCTCACCGCAGTGTCGATTATACCAGCTCATGGGTTAAGATGGCGCTTCTCCGGCGAATGACGTGTCTATGACCAAGCGTAAACTCAGCCGCCAGCAACGCTGGCGGATAGAAAAAGTTCAGGCAGAACGCACCGAGCGCGCGAGTAAACGCGACAGCCGCGCTGACCAAGCACTAAACGAGGGTGAGCTCGGCCCCGAGCAGAGCGGCCTTATTGTCAGCCACTTTGGTCAGCAGGTCGAGGTCGAGGGCGATGAAGGGCAGCGCCAGCGCTGCCATGTGCGCGCTCAGGTCGAAGGCCTGGTGACCGGTGACCGCGTTACCTGGCACGAAGGCAAGCCCACGGGTGTCGTCGTCGCCTGCAACGAGCGCCGCAGCCTACTGCAGCGCCCCGACAACCATGGCAAACTCAAGCCGGTGGCGGCCAATATCGACCACATTGTGATCGTTATCGCCCCTGAACCCCGCGCCCACGCCAACCTCATTGACCGCTACTTAGTGGCCTCTGAGGCCATCGGTATTCGCCCGATTTTACTGCTTAATAAAACTGACCTAGTTAATGAAGAGAACAGCGACTACCTAAATTCTATGCTCGCTAGGTACGAAGAGATTGGCTATCCCGTCACACGGGCGTCAACAGAATCTGAGCACGGGCTCGACGAGCTAAAAGCTACCCTACGCGAGCACATCAGCGTGTTTGTTGGTCAATCTGGGGTGGGTAAATCGTCCCTAGTTAACAGCCTGCTACCCGGTACCGACTCCCGTATTGGCGCATTGTCTGAAGCCACCGCCAAGGGCCGACACACCACCACGACCGCTCGGCTTTACCATTTCCCTGACGGCGGCAGCCTTATCGATTCGCCGGGTATCAGGGAGTTTGCGCTGTGGAATATGGACCGCGAAAAGGTATTGGCTGGCTTCATCGAATTCCGGCCATTTCTCGGTCTGTGCCGCTTTCGAGACTGCAAGCACGAGCACGAACCGCGCTGCGCCCTGCTCGCCGCCGAAGCCGAGGATAAAATTCGGCCCGAGCGCATGGCCAGTTATCGACAAATTATTGCTAGCCTCACCGCAGAATAATTTGCCGCGCAATTTAACGCAGTGAGTAATATCCAATAATTACTGTCTCAATTTTACAGCGATACATTTTATGGCACCATGACGCCCGCAGTAAAACGCCTATTTACATCGCATCACCTCGGCCGCTACTGCTACAATTCATTAAAAATCAGCGAACACATTATCTATTATGAAAGACTGGCCATTACTTATTGAAGCGACCCAACTCGCGGACGCACTCCACGAGCCCAAACTGCTTATCTTAGATACCAGCAGCGCCGACAATTACGCAAAACACCATGTGCCGGGTGCGGTTCACATTGCCCCTGCCGAACTCCAGTGCGGTATCAAGCCCGCCGTGGGCAAACTGCCCTCGACAGCGCAATTACAAGCACTCTTTTCTCGCGTTGGCCTAAGCCCAGAGAAACACGTAATTGTTTATGACGATGAAGGTGGTGGCTGGGCTGGGCGTTTAATCTGGACGCTGGATGTTATTGGCCACCACAACTACTCCTATTTAAATGGCGGCCTGCAGGCCTGGCTAAATGGTGGTCACCCCAGCGAGGAAGTGGCTAATCTGCCACCGCCAAGTGAAATCGTTATCAGCATTGACAGCACCCCTATTGCCGAGATCGAAGACTTTATCAGCCTACTCGACAACAGCCAGCTGGCAATTTGGGACGCCCGTTCACCCGAAGAGTATCGCGGCGAGAAAGTCCTCGCGCAGCGCGGCGGCCACATTCCCGGCGCCGTCAATTTAGACTGGCTAGAACTCATCGACAAAGAGAACGATATGCGCCTGAAGGACCTAAGCACTCTGCAGCTGCGCTTAGATCAACTCGGCCTGAGCAGTGACAAAACCATTATCACCCACTGCCAGACCCACCACCGCTCCGGCCTCACTTACTTATTAATGAAAATCCTCGGTTACCCCCATATCAAGGGTTATCACGGCTCGTGGGGCGAGTGGGGAAATCGCGATGACACCCCTGTAGAAGTTGGCGACCAACCCCAAGGTAGCGCCCAGCAACCTTGAACCCATGTTAAAAGGACTATTTTGTGAACATCGCGTTTATAATTTTGCAATACCTGCTGCCCCAGCACCTGCTATCAAGGCTTGTTGGTAAATTAGCGGAAACCCAAATTCCCTGGCTGAAAGACCTACTGATTAGCCGGTTCATTGCCCAGTACAACGTTGACATGAACGAGGCGGCGGACCCAGATTATCGCAATTATCAGAACTTCAACGCGTTTTTCACCCGCGCGCTAAAAGACGGCGCGCGGCCGATTGCCCCAGGTGCGCAGGACATTGCCTGTCCCGCAGACGGCGCCATCAGCCAACTGGGGCAAATTATTGACGGGCGCATTTTTCAGGCCAAGGGCCAAGATTACAGCTTACTGCAATTACTGGGCGGTAATCGCGAAGCGGCGGCGCTATTCGCTGGCGGCAGCTTTGCCACCGTGTATTTGTCGCCCCGCGACTATCACCGCGTGCACATGCCGCTGGCGGGTACGCTGCAGTCGATGACCTATATTCCCGGCGCACTGTTTTCTGTGAACACCACCACCGCCGAAAACGTGCAGGGCTTATTCGCCCGCAATGAACGCGCAGTGTGTTTATTTGAGACCGAGGCTGGCCCAATGGCAGTTATTTTGGTCGGCGCGCTGATCGTGGCGGGCATTGAAACCGTCTGGGACGGCCAAATAGCGCCGCCACCTAGCGGCATCAAAACAACAGACTACCGCAAAGGCGCCAGAGAAATCTTTTTAGATAAAGGCGAGGAAATGGGGCGTTTCAAACTTGGCTCTACCGCAATAGTGCTGTTTGGCAAAGACCAAGTGCAGTGGGCGGAGAAATTTGTGGCCACCACCCCAACCCGCTTAGGTGAAGTCTTGGGAACACTCTCGTCAGACGCCTGACGTCCGACGCCAGACGCACTCACACCCGCTCAAGCGGAAAGGCAATAACCTGGTCTATCCGTTCGGCTTTACACGCAATCATCACCAGCCGATCAAAGCCAATCGCGACACCAGTGCATTCTGGCAGACATGGCATGGCCTTTAACAAATAGCGGTCTATCGGAGGTAAATCTTGGCCGCTAAGGCCGCGGCGGCGATGATCATCGCCAATCCTACGCACCAGTTCATTCGCATCGCGCAATTCATCATAACCATTAGCCAGTTCCATGCCCGCGAAAAACGCTTCGAAGCGACGAGCCACTGGATGGCCGTCGCCATTTACCGCAATTTTTGCCAAGGCAGCCTGCGTCTCAGGAAAATCATAAACAATACTGATTTGCGCGGGGTCTAGCGCTGGCTCGACCACCAACGACATCAACAGCTGTAACCACAGATCGCGATCATCGCTGTCAAAGCCCAGGTCGAGGTGCCGCCTCGCACAGACCTTTAATTCCGCTAAGCTCGCAGTATGCGGATTGAGATGACAATGTAGTTCAAATACCTTTTGGTAAGTCAGCAGCGCCACATCTACGCTGCCGCTCGCCAGAGTAATGACCGCCACCACCTCATCTATCAAGGCATCGAGACTCATACCTGGGCGATACCACTCCAACATGGTGAATTCAGGATTATGACGACGCCCGCGCTCACCCCGGCGAAAGGCTTTGCAAATTTGATAAATCGGCCCACTACCCGCAGCCAATAAGCGCTTCATGGCAAATTCAGGTGAGGTTTGCAGGTACATTTGCCCCTCGCCGCTAGGCGACTGGGCAGTAATGGCTTCAATATTGGGATCAGTAACGGGTGCAGAGGCAAGCAGCGGGGTGTCTACTTCCAGCACCCCCCGCGCCGCAAAAAACTGGCGGATCTCACTAAGGAGCTGTGCGCGACGGCCCAAGGCCGTAATATCGGCAGAGGGCCGCCACTCGTTCACTTAGGTCTTAACTCGGTTCTGGTATTCGCCCGTGCGGGTATCTACCTTGATTACTTCGCCTTCGCTAATAAATAAAGGCACTTTCACCACCGCACCCGTACTGAGGTGAGCAGGTTTGGTTCCGCCTTGCGCGGTATCACCTTTAACACCGGGGTCAGTTTCTACGATGGGTAATTCAACAAAATTTGGCGGCGTAACTGACAAAGGCGCGCCGTTGTACAGCGTCACCGTACAGACATCCTGCTCTTTCAGCCACAGCGACGCGTCACCCACGGCTTTTGTGTCTGCTTGCACCTGCTCAAAGGATTCTGGATCCATAAAGTGGTAAAATTCGCCGTCGTTGTAAAGGTATTCCATACTCTGATCAACAACATCGGCACCTTCCAGTGACTCGCCGGATTTAAACGTGCGCTCCCATACTCGGCCAGAGTTAAGATTGCGCAGACGCACACGGTTAAAGGCCTGACCTTTACCGGGTTTAACAAATTCATTTTCCAGAATTGAACAGGGCTCGCCATCGAGCATAACTTTAAGCCCGTTGCGAAATTCGTTAGTAGAATAATTGGCCATGGTTCTCCTCAGCGGCTAGGTCGTAAACCGTAGATTAAAAAGGCAACAATGATACCTCTTATCACCACAATTTGGCAGACTCAAAGCTGGCAACAGCAAATGCAGCAGATGATCCGCGACCCAGAACAGCTTTTTAAGCGTTTGGGTTTAGACATTGCCGCTCGCCCAGAACTTATTGGCGCGCTCAAACAATTCCCTTTGCGGGCAACCGAAGCCTTTATCGCCAAGATGCAACCCGGCAACTGGAACGACCCCCTACTGTTACAAGTTTTACCACAAGCACAAGAAACCGAGCCGCAGCCCAACTTTATTGACGACCCGCTAGCGGAGCTCGACGCCAATCCAGCGCCAGGCTTAATTCATAAATACCGTGGTAGAGTATTACTCATCACCAGCTCCGCCTGCGCAGTGCACTGCCGCTACTGCTTTCGGCGCAACTTCCCCTACAGCGACAACAATCCCAGCCAAAAAGACTGGCAGCAGGCCCTGGATTATATTGCCGAGCATCCCGAAATCCATGAAGTTATCCTCAGCGGCGGCGATCCGCTGGCCACCAGCGACGATTATTTAGACAAACTCATTGGCCGCATTGCCAATATTCCCCATGTTGAAACACTGCGTATTCACACTCGCCTGCCGCTGGTATTACCCGCTCGCATTACCCCGGATTTAATCAAGGTACTCACCAAGCACCGCCTGCATACGGTAATGGTCATCCACTGCAACCACGCCAATGAATTGGATGACGCCAGCACAGACGCCCTCAAATCACTACGTGATGCCAATATTCACTTGTTAAATCAAACCGTTTTACTTAAAGGTATCAATGATCGTGCCGAAATATTAATTAAGTTAAGCCGTCGACTGTTTGAGACAGGGGTTATGCCCTATTATTTGCATGTACTAGATAAAGTCCGCGGCGCGAGTCATTTTGATGTACCTGAATCCACCGCCCAGACACTAATGCGAGAGGTGCTGGCCAGCTTGCCAGGTTACTTAGTACCGCGCTTAGTGAGAGAAGATCCTCACGCGAGCAGTAAACGACCACTTGCGCTATTATGAATTAACGCGTAAAAACATAGACTTAATGCACATACTTAATATTTGTGCTTTGAGACTGCGGAAATTAACGGGACATGATGAAAAGTAGCTCAAGCTTAGCCTTAGTCTTACCCAAATTTAATCGCGATAGCCACAGCCAGTTCGCATTAAATGCTGGCGCAGTTAACTCATGGTTAAGTAGTTTGCCCCTCGCTAATCTTGGCGAGTCTACCCGTCAGCTGTTCCAAGCGCTGTCAGAGCTCAGTCACGTCGCCTGCAAAGCCAAAGACCGCCTAGAAATTCTTGAAAAAATTCGTCCACAGGTGCATTACGTCACCAAAGGCTTATCCCAGCACTACTTGAACAAGCCGATAATTCTACCGGAAAAAACTGAAAAAATTGTGCTGCTTGCAGACACCTTAAACACCCAGCTAGCTACCGCCTATTGTCAGGCATTTCAGGGTTTTGAGGCAGAAAGTCGCTTGCTAAAACCCAAGGAAGCCATGGGAATCTGCCTGCACCGCGCATTGACGGAGTACAGCTGTATATTATTGCGCAGTCACCAGCTCTACCGCGCCAGCCAGAATGGTTTTTGGCAAACATTGCACACCATCTACCAATGCGCGCTGAGCATGAAACTGAGCAAGATTAAGGTCAGCGACGTCACTCACGGCGATGGCGTAGTAGTGCAAGCGTATCTGCGCTCATTAATGCTCGCTTGCAGCCGCACTCACCAGCTGCCCCAGCGCCATATAGAAGAAATATTCAAAGAGCTGAGCTACTGGACAGCGTTTATCGAATTGCGCGCTGACCGCCTAGAAAGCTGCGTACTCCTTTTAAATCCCAAAGAAGATGGTCAGCCCGTATACCGCGAGTTAATTCAACGGGCACCAGCACCTGGCTGGCTAGGCATAGACACCAAAGCGATTTTAAGCCAGGGTGGCGCCATGTCAGACAGTGCGCCCGCTCGCAAAGCTAGCGCACCTACCACGCTACCCAAAACGATCATCGATCACTTGGCAATCGCGTGGAGTTCAGCAACATCACGCGCCGCAGAGCGGGTCCCTTGCAATGAGCCGGTGCTTATCACTCTGGGTATGAACGCCACCCACTTTTTTGTAGCTAATCAAATTGATTTCGAACAGTTTAAAATAGATCGCAATCAAGCGGAGTCCCGCCCGGACCCCTATTTTAAAGACGAAGGCAAAGCTAAAGATGCTTGGGGCAGCGCCGGCCTAGACACCCGTGACGTAGACAGCAATACAACAGAACACCTCGACATTGAATATGATCAAATGCCTAGCCACGTCGAGAATATCAGTTATAGCTTACCGTCGAACAATCACAATAGCCCAACACCCGACACCCAGCACCAATACTTACGTACTCGCCTTCTTGACACCAGTAGCGCAGGCTACCGGCTTGAGTGGCCAGAATCGGCACAAGCGCGCATTCGTACGGGCGAGTTACTCGGCATAAAAGTCAACGATCACGAGGGCTGGCAAATTGCTGTGGTGCGCTGGCTGCGCAGCGACGATATTCATCAAATTGGCATTGAAACCATTGCCTCCGCAGCCACCCCCTACAGCGTCAGGCTGATTCATTCAGGTCTGCCAGTTCAAGACTTTCAGCGTGCCATGCTACTGCCCGGCGGGCAGCTCGCCAAAGGCCCTTTACTGCTATTGTCTAGCGTCACGGGCTTCGCCGAAGGCCAAACCGTCGAACTACTGCGCCCCGGCCACGCAATGCGGGTAAAACTCGATAAAAAGATCGAAAACTCCAATGCCTTCAAGCTCTTCACCTTTCAAGACATTTCTCGCGCCGCCTTTAAGGCGGAGGCACCGGACGCCGAGCCAGGAAATAAAGGAGATTTCAATCAGCTCTGGGATATATTGTAAGTCCGCAGCGATCCAGGCATCACCACGTAATGAGTCATTATGAGTAACGACACCGCTATCAATATCCTGCTGTTTTGCCTAGCGGACAATGACGCCGAACAAATCATTGCCTGCTGTCGGCGTGCTGGCCGAGTCGCCCATACCCAGAGCATTGAAACCGGCGAAAAACTCGCCGAAGTCATTGTCGAAAAGCAATGGGATGTACTTATTTTTGATGCCGAGCGCTCGCAACTTGACGTGCAACGCTGCGGCCACATTTTGCGCAAACACCAGGTCGATATTTCCCTGATATTTATGGGCGAAGGGGACCCGTTAAATCCGCCAGACCCGGCAATCACAGACATTATCAGTAAATATGACATCCCCCAGCTCGTGGGCGCCGCGCTCCGTGAACAGCGGAGTCAAGCGCTTCGTCGCCAATTAAAACAGCGTGAAATTGACCTTAAAGAAGCGGAAGGACGCAATGAACTATTACTTGCCGACCACCTCGACCCGCTCGCTTACATCACCGACGGCATGATTATTTATGCTAACGCGCCCTTTTGCGAACATATGGGTAATGAAGATTTAGAAGGCTTTCCCATTGTTGACTTGATCACCAACAAAGACCAGGACCGCTTTAAAAATGCCCTTAAAAAGCAGCAGCTCAACAAAGATCAACAGCAGCTTGAGATTAGTTTCGCGCACAGCGACGGCCGCGAAATAAAAACCCTGATTACCTGCAATAGCGCTAACTACGATGGTGAAGCCTGTATTCAACTGAGCCTCAATAATAACGACAGCAATAATCAGCTCAACGGTCTAGATCTCAGCACCCAGATGAGCAATAAGTACCGGTTTCAAGAGGTATTGCAGGAGTTCATTGAGAATGAGCGCAATAGTGACTCGTCCTTGATCCTGTTATCCCTCGACCGCTTTAGCAGACTGCGCCAGAGTTCGAGCCTGCTTGATGTTGAGAAAATACTCGAGGCGATCAGCGTTCATGTTCGCGAAGTAATGCCCGCCCAATTCTATGGCCGGGTTGCCGACGACATGATCGCCGCCATCTGCCACCACGTGGGCAGCGATGCGGCCTTGGAAATGGGCTTGGAACTGTGCAGAGCCATTGAAAATGACATCTTTGAAATCAAAAAGAAGTCACTGCAGTGCACCGCCAGTATTGCGATTATGCCTATAAATCACCTCACACCACCGCGGGCGAGCTTGTTGCTTGACACCCTATTCCACGGCGCCGAAAAAATCTATCTCGCGGGTGGTAACAACGCTGAGATTTGTCATCGTGAACGTCAACAGCTCAGCACCGTGGAGGCCGCGACCTCATTAGCTAGCGAAGCCTTAAACCAAGGCCGGCTCACCCTCTTATTCCAGCCTATGATTAATCTCGGCAACGCCGACGGCGACCACTACGAAGCCTCATTGGATATCAAAGACTGGGTAGAAGGCGAAGTCACCGCAGGCGAGTTATTGCGCGTCATAGAACAAGAACCCGACAACAACAAACTCGACCACTGGATTGTGGTTGAGGCGACCAAACAACTGGCCAAAGAACGCCAGACCGGCCAAGACCTAAAACTCATCATCAACCTCAGCGGCAATGTTTTTCACGACCCAGAATTTTGCTCGTGGCTAAGTGTTGCATTTAAAGCTGCGGGCCTACCGCCGTCGTCGGTGATTTTGCAGTTTAATGAAGAGAGTATTGCCAACGCTTTAAAGCCGGCGCTGAACTTCGCTCAGCAATTGCAGAAATTGGGTTCTGCACTCAGTGTTCGCAACTTCGGCCGCGCCCAAAAAGGCAATAAGTTTTTATCGCATATTCAGCCGCATTTGGTAAAACCGGGTTTTAGAAAAACCGACACCCCGAGCGATGAACAAATCAAAGATATTGTTGCGCAAGCCAAAGTGCTTAAAAGCAGAGTATTAATTCCTAATGTGGGCAGCGCCGCCACCCTTGCCATGCTTTGGCAATTGGGGCCTGACTTCATCCAAGGCAGCTACGTGAACGAACCCATGCCGAGCATGAACTACGAATTTGCCTCGTTCAACTAACACTCGCGGCAGGAGGCACTCCTGCCGCGACATACATTAGTTGGTATGGCGGTCGCTGATGCCAAGCAAATACAAAATACCATCCAGCCCCAGGGTCGAAATCGATTGCTTGGCATTTTCTCTAACGATGGGTTTAGCCCGAAAGGCAATTCCCAATCCGGCAATACTCAGCATCGGCAAATCGTTAGCCCCATCACCCACCGCGATAACCTGTTCTAAATTTAAACCTTCACGCTGGGCGATGTCGCGCAACAACTCCGCCTTGCGCTGGCCGTCAACAACAATGCCCTCAACCTCACCGGTCACCCTGCCATCCCGAATCACCAGCTCATTGGCATACACATAATCGATACCGAGCTTTTGCTGGAGATACTGGCCAAAGTAGCTAAAGCCGCCAGACAATATCGCGGTCTTATAGCCTAGCTGTTTTAGGGTAGACACGAGTTTTTCGGCGCCCTCAGTAATTTTTAAGCTGGCGGCAATGCCCTCAAGCACGGACTCATCCAAACCTTTAAGCAGGGCAACTCGCGCCTTAAAACTCTCGGTAAAATCAATTTCGCCGCGCATAGCCCGCTCGGTAATCTCGGCAACCTGATCGCCAACACCCGCCGCTTTTGCTAACTCGTCGATGACCTCGGCTTCAATCAGGGTTGAATCCATATCAAAGGCCACCAAGCGCCGCGTTCGCCGGAACATATTGTCTTCTTGATAGGCAATATCAATATCCAGCTCACTCGCTAAGTGCAGTAGCTCCCGACGGAAGTCGGAGGCATCCACTAAATTGCCCCGCACCGACAACTCAACACAGGCTTTAGACTGCTGTGCGACCCCTTCTAATGGCACCCGACCAGACAAACGGTCAATACGGTCGATATTAAGCTCATAACGCGACACAATATCGGTGACACTGGCAATATGACGCCCAGTGATTTTGCGCGCCAACAGCGTCACTATGTGGCGCTGCTTGCCCTGCCCTGTCACCCATTGATTATAGCTCTCGGGGCTAACAGGTAAGAATCGCACCTGCATTTGCATTTCATGGGTGCGAAACAGGATATCTTTTAGAATACTCGCCGCTTCAGCGCTGGCGGGCACCTCTACCAACAAACCCAGCGCTAAATTATCGTGTATTACCGCTTGACCAATATCGAGGATATTCACCCCGTGGTCAGCTAGAATACCGGTAATGCTACTGGTCACCCCCGGACGATCATCTCCGGCAATATTGATCAATATGATTTCGTTCACACCACCCCCTACGGTAATCGGCGTATTGTAGCGGTTGACGGGATTCCACCCAAGTGCTGCGAGCCTTGATATACTCGCATTACCAATAAAACTTCTAATTCCGGATGGAATGATAGTAAATGCTAAAGCAGCTCCTAAAGCTCCCCTTATCTGCCAAGTGCGGATTGATTACCGCGCTCATTTGCGCGCTTGCTGGCCTAACCTTATTACTCACCAGCATGACCGCCAGCAAGCAAATACTGCTGGAAACCACCCGCATGATTGGCCAGCAGTGGACCAATCAACTCGCCTCGCAAAGCCAGCAAGCACTGCTGCGCAACGACAAGGTTAGTTTACAAGCCATACTGCAGGATTATATTAATAGCCCGCTGATTGTCTACGGCAGTATTTCGAATGCCCGTGAAGAAGCCGTCGCAGAAGCAGGCCACTGGCGCGCAGAAAACCTCAATTACGAAGCGCAGGTCGCCGCCGATGGCCGCCTAGGTTTAGTTAAACTCTCGCTAAGCCGAGAATTAATTGGCGATGAAATTCGCGATCTCGGTAAAACCCTACTGATTTTAACCGGACTGCTTGCCTGCTTTAGCTACGCCATTGTTGCCGTACCGTTGCGCCGCATTGAAGAAATCCTAGAGCTGGCGAGGGCCAGACTAGCGCAACCGCTGCGCAATGATGATTGCTTGTATCGCGGCAGCGACAGCCTCGGCAAGCTCCTCGAAGAGATCCACAAACCCCAAATACGCCTGAGCAAACTCGGCAAAAATCGCTTTAAAGATTATTATGTGCTGCACTGCCACTGGCAGGCCTACGATGCCTTGCACGCCCAGATGGCCCCCGACAGTTTCCGCGAACACCTGCGCACCAGCTACGCCCGAGGCGAGGCCATTGCAAGACTCTACCACGCCGATATAGTGGTACATCGCCACAATGCCATCAGCCTGCGCTTTTTTGAAGTGCCCGACACCGATCACCCGCTATTCCGCGCGCTATGCTGCGCCGAGCTATTTCAAAAGCTCGATAAAATTTTACGCAGCCGCGCCGGTATCGCCCATATTCTTGGCGAGGGCGATCATTGGGAGTGTGCATCACTGGAGTGCGCCGCCATCGATCAACTGCACGGTGCCACCGCCGAGGGCAAAGGCACCTGGCTAGATAAAAGCAGCCGGCAACACGAGCGTATAGAGGCGTGGGGCGATTTCCGTGGCAATCAGGTAATAGGTATGAAGTCGCCGTATAACGACTTGCTTGAGCGTCAGCAGACTCAGCTAAAAAAGCTGAGCCTTGAATCCTTCAAGCAAGACAGTTTACGCCAACACGAAGACCCTACAGACAGCCCTAATTAATTAGGGCTGATGGCCTCCAAGGCATCTACTTTTTGGAAGCCGCGGGGCAATTTGTGACCACGACGGCCGCGCTCACCCACATAGTGTTCGAGCTCAGCAAACTTAAGGGATAAATGGCGCTTGCCAGAAATCACCTTCAACACGTCCCGCTCACCAAAGATCGTCACTGCCGTCACATACTCTTCACGGCTCGCTAGGCGCGCCGACGGAATCCCAATCATCTTATTGCCCTTGCCACGCGGCATGACAGGTAATTCTGCGGCAGGAAAAATCAACATCCGACCTTCCGTCGTCACCGCCACCACATAGCTATTGGTCAATTCGGCAATGGCAATCGGTGGTAGCACTTTTGCGCCGTTCGGCAAGGTTAAGGCTGCTTTGCCCGCCTTATTCTTGCTCTGCAACTCGGCCAATTTGGCAATAAAACCATAGCCCGCATCCGAGGCGAGTAAGTAATAGCCCTCGTCACCGCCCATCATCATGCCGGTAAAGCTCACTCCGGAAGGCGGATTAATTCGACCAGTTAACGGCTCACCCTGGCCCCGCGCCGACGGCAGGGTGTGCGCCGCTACGGTATAACTGCGTCCGGTACTGTCGAGAATAATCACAGGCTGATTACTGCGACCCCGCGCAACCAAGTTATAGCGGTCGCCAGATTTATAACTCAAACTCACTGGGTCAATATCATGGCCTTTACCGGCGCGGATCCAGCCCATTTCCGACAAAACCACGGTAACGGGTTCGGCAGAGACAATATCTTCCTCCAAGAAGGCCTTAGCCTCTGCACGCACCACCAATGGTGAGCGGCGCTCGTCGCCAAACTCCTCGGCGACCGCCAGCAATTCTTTGCGAACTAGGGTTTTCATACGCCGAGATGAGCCTAGGGTTTGCTCTAGCGAATCGCGTTCCTTCGCTAACTCTTCTTGTTCGCCGCGAATTTTCATCTCTTCAAGCTTAGCTAACTGCCGCAATTTTAATTCTAAAACCGCTTCAGCCTGAGTATCCGTCAAATCAAAGCGCGCCATCAATACGGGCTTGGGCTGCTCCTCTTCGCGAATAATGGCGATAACCTCGTCAATATTCAAAAAGGCAATTAATAAGGCGTCGAGAATATGTAAGCGCTTAAGCACTTTGTCCAAGCGGAATTCAAGGCGACGGCGCGTAGTGTTGGTTCGAATCTCTAGCCATTCGCTAAGAATTTTATCCAGGCTTTTCACCTGAGGGCGACCGTCAAGGCCGATCATATTCATATTGACCCGGTAACTGCGCTCCAGATCCGTGGTGGCAAACAAGTGATTCATTACCGCTTGCGCATCAACCCTATTGGAACGGGGTATAACCACTAATCGCGTGGGATTCTCATGGTCAGACTCGTCGCGCAAGTCCACTACCATCGGCAGCTTTTTGGCCTGCATCTGCGCGGCAATTTGCTCTAGCACTTTGGAACCTGAAGTCTGATGCGGCAGCGAGGTAATAACAATATCGTCACCCTCTTCCTGCCACAGCGCACGCATGCGCAGCGAGCCACGGCCGGTTTCATACATTTTACGCAAGTCTTCCGGCGGTGTGATAATTTCAGCATCAGTCGGAAAATCAGGGCCTTTAACATGCTCACACAGTTCGGCTACCGAAGCATTGGGCGCATCTAACAAATGTATGCAGGCGCTGACTACTTCACGCAAATTATGGGGCGGAATATCAGTGGCCATGCCCACCGCAATACCGGTGGTGCCATTGAGCAGTATATTCGGCACCCGCGCCGGCATGGTCGACGGCTCATCCATCGCGCCGTCAAAATTTGGCACCCAATCAACCGTGCCCTGACCCAGCTCGCTCAATAACACTTCAGCGTATTTGGTGAGCTTAGACTCGGTATAACGCATTGCCGCGAATGACTTTGGATCGTCGGGGGAACCCCAGTTACCCTGACCGTCAATAAGCGGGTAACGGTAGGAGAAGTCCTGGGACATCAACACCATCGCCTCGTAGACCGCGCTGTCACCGTGGGGGTGGAATTTACCAATGACGTCACCGACGGTGCGCGCCGACTTTTTATACTTAGCGTTGGCTTTGAGCCCCAGCTCGCTCATGGCGTAGACAATCCGCCGCTGCACTGGTTTTAAGCCATCGGCAATATTTGGCAGGGCGCGATCGAGAATAACGTACATCGAGTAGTCCAAGTAGGCTTTCTCGGTGTAGGTCTTTAATGGCATTTGTTCGACGCCGTCAGCGCCAATCACGATAGTTTCCGACATACAGTGTTATTTAATCCTTAAACAATGATTCTAGAGTCTAATCACAGCAAACAGACGTAAACCCATTCTTGTGCTCGGCCCCTAGTTTAATACAACTCCTCGATACGGCAGCAATGCAGGCTAGTGAACATTCACTGTCGTACGGGTAATTACGAAGGGTTAAATCCGCCCAGCCCCCTATACTTGATTACAAGTTGACCAAAGGAGAACTGAAATGGCCGCCCCAAAAGTTGTTAGACTAGCAGAATATCGTCAAAATACGCAGCAGATGCATATCGACGACATTAGCGCCCAGGCATTTCTGTTCCTACAAGAGCAAGCCCAGGAACACGACCTACCAATGCGTGTTTTACTCCGCGAGCATTTACTCGGCCTCGCCTGCGTCGTCAAAGCCGTTGAAGGTCTAGACGAAGCGCAAAACTGGCTCGCCTTAATCAGTGATGAAATCAATCACGGTGGCTCAATCGAAATCCAGTAAGTACCTCAATGTGCGGTGATTTTCTGTTCACCGCAGCGCTCACACCGGTATACCGTCACTAACTTACCCTGCTTTACATCAAACTGCTTAGCCTTATCTACCCGCCATTTATGATGCCCCTCACGGCATAAGCTGCTCACTGCCTTCCGCCCCGATGGGCGACGTTTAAACGAGATGACCTCGCCCATAGCGTTTCTCCATTATATTCAACCCGGCAAAGCTACCACTGGGCGAATTTCACGATTACTATACGCGGCTTAAGATTGCGGTGCGATATCCAATCGCGACGAGGAGACAAGATGGAAATCAGCAAAAATAAAGTGGTGTCGTTTCACTACGAACTTCGCGATAGTCAGGGCACGGTATTAGAAAACAATTTTAACGATACCCCGTCGCTATATATGCACGGCGCCGACAATATCATCAGCGGCTTAGAAGCGGCCATGGCGGGTCACAAAGTGGGCGAAGAGTTTGAGGTAACCCTCGCACCTGAAGACGCCTACGGCCACGTAGAGCCCAATAAACAAGAGCGTATTCCTGCTAAATACCTCAAGCACGAAGGCAAAATGAAGCCCGGCCAAGCGATTAGCTTCAATACCGACAAGGGCATGCGCCAAGCGACCGTGGTTAAAGTTGGCAAATTTGCGGTCGATATTGACCTCAATCACCCACTTGCGGGCCAGACCTTAAGCTTTAAAGTGCTAATCAAGGACATTCGCGACGCCACTGACGAAGAAATTCGTCACCGTCACGCCCACGGCGAAGGCGGACATCAGCACTAAAGGCCAAATTCGCCTTAGCGCCACTGGGCCACCGCCTTGCGAATAAAATCCATGACGGTGGCCCGGTTTTGCATGCCCGCATGCGGATGGTTAAAGGTTTCAATATGACCACCATCGTAACTGAGCAGCTGGCGCGGCGATGCGGCCGCAGCGTATAGCGCCACCGCATTTGCATATGGCACAACGGGATCGCTGCGGCCATGAATCAACAATAGCGGCAGCGGCGCAATCTCAGCAACTTCGGCAATCAAATCCTGGCCCTTGGGCATCGCCCACGCGACCGGACATTGAAAAGGCCACGTCACGTAATTAGCGGCTGCCACGGTCTTGGCAATAGCGCTATAACCAGTAAATCCTGCGTCTAAAATCACCCCTGCTAAATTAGCAAATTCGCTGCGATGACGCGCCACAACGACGCCCGCCAAACTCGCGCCCAGGCTTTGACCTAAGACCAGAATCGGCGTTTCTTGTAGCGGAGGCTGATCTTGTAACCATACCAAACTCGCGAGAATATCCTCTTGCGCCGACGCGACACTTGGTCGGCCTAATGAGCCACCATAACCGCGGTAATCAATGAGCAGTACATTGACCCCCTGAGCGGGCAGCCAATACACACTGGCCAAATGAGTACTGATATTTTCAGCATTGCCGTGGGCAAATAGCAGTGTCGCCGTGGCGTCGCCCACTGCAGGCAGCCACCAGCCATGCAGCGTAGCGCTGTCATCGACCGTGATCTGCACATCGCTATAGCTCAAGCCAACATCGGCGGGGGTTCGCAACAATTGCTGCTGCGGAAAAAATAGCAGGCCTTCACAAGCACTAAGCTGAAAGCATAACAGCAGCAAAACACCGGGTTTGCGCCAGCATAAGGCCACAGCCACCATCCGACTAAAGCTCAAAAATAATAGCGCCATTGCAACTCTATTCCCGTCGACTCGCCCCAGGGTTGGTGACGGTAGGCCACCGAACCGCGCAGGGCATACGCGCTCGACAAGGCCCAATTACTGCTAACGCTAACGCTGCGACGCTCGCCGTCACCGCCAAAATCACTGTAGCGAAAGCTCAGCTCCGTCGCCAGCACAGCGCCCTGCCACAACTGTCCCAACGCGACGTGTGGCGCAAGACGTAAATGCTGCTTCGCATCACCGTTATATTCCAAGCGCAGCCCCGGCAGCACATACGCCACGCCACCCAACACGTCGGCACTATAGCCCGCTCCGCCGCTAATACGACTAACCAAACTCTGTTCAGGCGCGTCGTCTAAACGCTCTAGCCCGGCGTCGACCTGCCAACTCAGCGGCGAAAAAAAGCCATTGCGCGGCGCCAATGAACGGATCGCCACAGGGTCAAAGCGCTGCAATTGAATATTATCATCGCCCGCGTCACGACCTTCCTGCCAGCGCACTTCTACACGCCCCATGCTCAAGCTTGCACCCGCGGGATATCCGGCAGCGGAATCTAAAGCATCGTGATAACTAATCCGCCACTCAGCGGTACTGTACTGACGGTCATCACGGGAACCCACATTCAATGCAAATAAGGATGTCGGGTGTCCCTGATCCGGCTTGGCCGGTGATGGCGCTTGTGGCCACTCGACCCGGTCGTGACCCTGCACTTCACGCAGCAGCGCCAGACTACGCGCAGCCCCCGCGCTGCTGCGCTGCGCGCGATTATCGCTGTAACGCAAATAGCGGTAAGCGGTCATCGCCATGGCCTGACGCTCTCGGCCTGAATAGCGAGCAAATTCTGCGCTCGCAAGGGCATCATCGCTTCTCGCCAACGCCTTTATTAACTCTCGCTGCTCACCATTAAAGTCCGCCAGCAATAATTCAAGCTCAACCCGCTTCGACGCGCGATACTCCGGCTCTTCCGCCAAACCAGCATCGATAACCTCCCGCACGGTATCGATGGGCATTGCCGCGCGGGTAAAGCGGGAGGTCAAATCCACGTCCGGCAGCGCCACTTCCAGTAACTCTAGCAGTCGGAAAGAACAGTTTTCGTCAAAGTAATAATAATCAAAATTAATCTCCCGCAATTCCCAAGTATGCGCCAGCAGAGTATCGATTTGTTCGGCGCTCAAACGCAGGGGGTAGGCCCACATATCGCGGTTTTCTAGACGGCTATACTCCTGAATTTTTTCATAATAAGGCTGCATACTGAACAGTCCAGGGTATCCCCCCACGATGCCCCGATACGCATATAACAAACCGTTTTCGCCAGTGGGAATATTCGCTGCAAAATTCAGCGCGTAAGATAAAAAGGCGCTCTCGCTGCGCTCACCCGCCGGGTCAAGCCGTAAAAAGGTATGGCCATACATTGACGAGGGGCTGTTTAAATAGCTCGCAGCCAGCACCAAAACCACTCGATTTATATCAGTTTGCGTCCGCCACTGTTGATACTCGGCACAGTGCGCCAACAAGGTTGGTGGCAATACACCCCGCTGCTGCAGCCATTGGTAACGAGCGGGAAAACGGCAGGCCGTTGACTGAGGGTCCTGCGCAAAAGCAGCTAATGTTGCAACAAGTTCGGCAGTCCGATTACTTGGACCGTCTTTAGCAAGAAAAAACCGGGGGTCATCAATATAGCTGTGTTTATTTTCGCCCCGGGGAATATGCAGCAAAGCTCGCCATGAATTACTCTGTGCCAGCGCGCTTACGTCTACGCCCTGACGAGCAGCATCTACGGCGAAGGCGGGAACGCAGAATACAAACCCCATCATTGCAGCGAGTAAACGCGTCATAAAATTCCTTGTATAAAAAAACGGCCCCGAGGGACCGTTATCGCACTGATAAAAAGAAATTTAGGCAGCGTATTTCGCTAAGCGCTGATCACTTTTCATAATTTGAAACATGGACGCCACCACCGCATCGGCGTTGACATCACCCTGTGGGAACAGGCTGTCAAAGTGCTGGTGCATTGCCGCCTTAAATACCGGGCGATCTTCTGCACTGATACCCAGTGACACTGCAACAGCCGTTAATGCTTCGCCATCGCCACGGGCAACGTCTTCAGAGAACTCGTCCATGATAGCGCCGACATTAATCATTTTCTTGCCGCCGTAGGTCAAGGTGCCGTCGGCTGAACAACCGTTGGTGCCCAAGGTCATGCCAAAGGTGTTATTACCAGACGTGCCATTGGTGATTGACGCAACCAAATGCGAAGGCAATCCAGATTGACCGGCAAACAGCATATTGCCCCAACCACAATTCGGTCCACCCGGTGCAACCGCGAACGAAGCGCTAGAAAAAGCCATTACAGCCGAGGCCAATAGTAATTTTTTCATTCAAAATCCCCTTTGTTGTTTTATACATTTTTAACCGCACCCGAAGATTACCACAGCGGGCCATACTGTCTACGGCAAATTTAGTGCGCCAAATAGCAAGTAACGTAAATATCGAGACAAAAAAAAACCCCGCAGTGCGGGGTTTAGCTCAAGCAAGAAAGCAGCGCTTATTCAGCGGCAGGCTCACCTTGCTCTTCAGTTGCCGCTTCCGCTGCAACTTCTTTAATGGACAGCTTGATACGGCCACGGGCGTCAACGTCTAGGACTTTAACCTGTACGTCTTGACCTTCGGTCAGGTAGTCGCTAACGTTCTCGACACGCTCATCTGAAATCTGTGAGATGTGTACCAGACCGTCTTTACCCGGCAGAATCGTAACAAAGGCACCAAAATCAACGATACGCGCCACTTTACCGGTGTAAATTGCACCGACTTCAGCTTCAGCAGTAATCGCCAGAATACGGTTAACCGCATCGTCACGTGAGGCAGCATCAGAACCGTAAACGCGGACAGTGCCGTCGTCTTCGATATCGATCTGCGCACCAGTCTCTTCGCACATTGCGCGAATAGTGGCGCCGCCTTTACCGATGATGTCGCGAATCTTGTCAGAATCGACTTTCATCACGTGCATGCTTGGCGCGTTGTCTGACACATCGCTGCGCGAGCTAGCCAAGATTTGGTTCATCTGACCAAGAATCAACAAACGAGCCTGCTGAGCCTGCTCCAGAGCGACTTCCATGATCTTCTGGGTAATACCCTCGATCTTAATGTCCATCTGCAGCGCCGTTACGCCGTCGGCGGTACCAGCAACTTTAAAGTCCATATCGCCAAGGTGATCTTCGTCGCCCAGGATGTCGGTCAGAACAGCGAAGCGCTCGCCTTCTTTAACCAAACCCATCGCGATACCAGCAACAGGCGCCTTCAGCGGAACACCGGCATCCATCAAAGACAAGCTGCCAACACAGACCGAAGCCATGGAGCTTGAACCGTTAGATTCAGTAATCTCTGATACAACGCGAATGGTGTACGGGAACTCTTCAACGCTCGGCAATACCGCTTCCAAGCTGCGACGTGCCAACCGGCCGTGACCGATTTCACGACGACCTGTGCTGCCCATACGACCACACTCGCCTACTGAGTAGGGAGGGAAGTTATAGTGCAATAGGAAGTGGTCTTTAAACTCGCCCTGCAATGCGTCAACAAACTGGCCGTCGCGAGACGTGCCCAATGTTGCCACACCAATCGCCTGAGTTTCACCGCGAGTAAACAATGCAGAACCGTGAGCTTTGCCCAATACGCCAACTTCAACATTAATTGGACGTACAGTGCGGCCGTCACGGCCATCGATACGCGGCTCGCCATTAAGAATACGCTGACGAACAATTTGCTTTTCCAGCTTGGCAAAAACACCTTTCACATCATCGGCGCTGTACTGGGCGTTTTCACCAGTTGCTAATGCAGCGATCGCTTCATTGCGCAATTCGCTAACTTTGGCGTAACGTAACATTTTGTCAGTAATGCGGTAGGCATCGCCCAAACCGGCTTTAAAGCCTTCGGCAACGGCGCCCAGTAAAGCAGTATTTTCCGCTTCTGGCTGCCAATCCCAAGAAGGTTTGCCCGCGTCTGCCGCAAGCTCTTTAATGGCTTGGATAACCGCTTGCATTTCTTGGTGAGCGTAAAGTACGCCACCGAGCATTTGATCTTCAGTCAGCTGCTTAGCTTCTGACTCAACCATCAATACGGCGTCTTGAGTACCAGCAACAACCATGTCCAGCATGCTGGTTTTCAGCTGTTCAAACGTCGGGTTAAGGATATAACCGTCTTCGGCAGTGAAACCAACACGGGCTGCACCAACTGGGCCAGCGAACGGCGCGCCAGAAATAGCCAACGCTGCAGAAGTACCGATCAGCGCTGCGATATCTGGATCGTTTACTTTGTCTGCAGACATTACCGTACAGATAACCTGAACTTCGTTCTGGAAACCCTTGGGAAACAGTGGACGAATCGGACGGTCGATCAAACGTGACGTCAGCGTCTCTTTTTCAGAGGGACGCGCTTCGCGCTTAAAGAAACCACCAGGGATTTTACCCACAGCGTAGGTGCGCTCTTGGTAGTGCACAGATAGCGGAAAGAAATCCTGACCTGGCTTGGCAGATTTTGCTGCAACCACAGTACACAGAACTTGAGTTTGATCGATAGTAACCAATACCGCACCGCTAGCCTGTCTGGCTATACGACCGGTTTCCAGAGTGACAGTTTGGCCGCCCCACTGGAATGTTTTAGTAACGGGATTCACGGAGTAATTCCTCCCAAAATAAGGATGATAAAAGTAATAAGGGGGCCTCTAAGGCCCCCTCACTTATTCTTCTTAGCGACGCAGACCTAAACGCTTGATCAGCTTGCTGTAACGCTCTTGGTTTTTACGCTTGAGGTAATCCAGCAATTTACGACGCTGGTTAACCATACGGATCAAACCACGACGTGAGTGGTGATCTTTTTTGTGGCCTTCGAAGTGACCTTGTAGCTTGTTAATATTGACGGTCAGCAGTGCAACTTGCACTTCTGGTGAACCAGTATCGCCTTCGGCGGTTTGGTAGTCTTTAACAACTTCAGCTTTCTCGACAGCAGATAATGCCATTTTTACATTCCTTAAGTACGAATATGCGTTTATCAATCGAGCCTGACCGCGCATATTTACAGTCAGGTTCGGAAGCCCAGAATCAACTCAAAGCTTCATTTTCCTATTACACGAGCTATTTTTGTGTCAGCTTCGCAAAATCAGCCGCGCATTATCCCATAGTTGAAAGCAAACGACGAGGCGTAACTCGCCCATCGTCTAAAATTTCACCAATTCCCATGAATTCGCCCTCATTACTGCTTAGCACGACCATGCCTTCGGTAGGCGCACCAGAAACCTGAACAGCCTGCCCCTGGCGCAAATAATAGGCAGCGGTATCGCCAAGAGTGAGGGTATTCATATGCCCAAGCGCATCACTAATGGGTAACAATAAGGCGTCTAGCCCCTCAAAATCCCCAGCATCACGCAGTGCTTGAATCGCTTCAGTCGTCACCACCTGAGCCTCGCAAAACGGCCCGGCCTGCAAACGGCGCAGGGTCGCTACGTGAGCCCCGACCCCGAGTGCGGCGCCCAAGTCCTCCGCCAGCGAGCGTATATAGGTGCCTTTAGTGCACACCACCCGCACCACCGCTTCCGCCAAAGGCCCCGCAGTAAATGACTCTAGCTCAAATTCCCGAATTGTCACGGGTCGCGCTTCACGCTCGACAGTAATCCCCTTGCGCGCCAAGGCATACAAGGGCTTACCATCGCGCTTGAGCGCAGAGTACATTGGCGGCACCTGTAGAATATCACCGCGCAAGGTATCGATCTGAGCCTCAAGCTGTGCGGCGGTTATATTTGAAGCGTCGTGCTCAGCGAGTATCTCACCTTGGGAATCACCGGTATCAGTCTGCTGACCAAATACAAAGGTGCTGCGGTATTCTTTATCCGCTTCCAGTAAGTACTGAGAAAATTTGGTCGCCTCGCCAAAGCACACCGGCAATACACCGGTAGCCAAGGGATCAAGCGCGCCGGTGTGACCGGCTTTAGTAGCGTGGTAGATGGCGCGGGCGACAACCATCGCACCATTAGAAGAACGACCAGGGGGTTTATCCAGCACCAAGATGCCGTTAATCGGTCGCCCTTTACGAGCTTTTGCCAAAACTATTCCCCGTCATCTTCCGGGTAGCGGCTGCGGTCAGACGCGACCGCATCCTGAATCAATTTACTGATGTGTTGACCACGATTAATACTGCTATCGTAGTAAAAACGCAGCTGCGGGGTAGTCCGCGCATTGTTGATTTTAGCCACTTGGCTGCGTAAAAAACCCGAAGCTTTATTGAGCACGTCTAAAGATTCCTTGGCCTCTTCGGCCGAATCTTTACCCATGACCGTGACGTAAATTTTGGCGTGACTCATGTCGCGACTGACTTCTGCATCAATCACGCTAACCATGCCAAGACGCGGGTCCCGCAGCTCTTTCTGGATAAAACTACCCAGTTCGCGCTTCAGGAAATCCGCAATACGTGCTGTGCGACTAAATTCTTTCAATTGACCTTATACCCCACGACGCGCGCCCTTAAAGGCTACGCGCGATTTCCTTCACTTCATAAACCTCGATCTTGTCACCGGGGCGTACATCTTTGTAGTTCTTAACGCCGATACCACACTCAGTACCGTTTTTAACTTCAGCAGCATCGTCTTTAAAGCGGCGTAGCGACTCAAGCTCACCTTCGTAAATAACCACGTCGGCACGTAACACTCGAATGCGCTTATTGCGGTAAACCGTACCTTCAATAACCATACAGCCGGCAATATCACCAAACTTAGGCGAACGGAAGACGTCACGCACTTCGGCAACACCCACGATCTCTTCGCGCATTTCTGGGCTAAGCATACCGGTCAGAGCGGCGGTTACATCGTCGATAACATCGTAGATTACGCTGTAGTAGCGCAGATCTACGCCTTCGTTCTCAGCCAACTTACGGGCGCTGGAATCGGCGCGAACGTTAAAGCCGAACATCACCGCACCAGAAGTCAGTGCCAAGTTCACGTCAGTTTCAGTAATACCACCGACACCGGCAGAAACGATATTAACGTTAACTTCTTCGTTACCAATATCCATCAACGACGCTTGCAAGGCTTCTAGCGAGCCGCGAACATCGGTTTTCAAGACGATATTCAAAATCCGGCGCTCGGCGGTTTCCATGCTTTCAAACATGCGATCTAGCTTAGCGGCTTGCTGGCGCTTAATACGCTGCTCGCGCTCGCGAACCTGACGGAAGTCAGCAACTTCGCGGGCACGCTTATCATTTTCGACAACCACAAAACTGTCACCCGCATCTGGAGTGCCATCAAGGCCGAGAATCTCAACGGGAATCGACGGGCCAGCTTCTTTCACTGGCTTGCCATTTTCATCCATCATGGCGCGAACGCGACCACTGCACTGACCAGCCAAGACGATATCGCCCTGCTTCAAGGTACCGCTCTGGATCAGCAAGGATGCAACCGCACCGCGGCCTTTATCCAAACGCGATTCAATGACCAAGCCCTGTGCTGGCAGATCAGGAGCCGCCTTCAATTCAAGCAATTCAGCCTGTAATAGTACCGCGTCAAGCAGCTTGTCGATGCCTTCACCAGAGTGCGCAGAAACATACACAAACTGGGTGTCTCCGCCCCACTCTTCAGAAATTACATTGCGCTGAGAAAGCTCGTTCTTAACACGTTCAGGGTCAGCGCCCTCTTTATCCATCTTATTCACTGCAACAACCAGCGGTACACCCGCGGCTCTAGCGTGAGTAATCGCTTCTTCGGTCTGCGGCATTACGCCGTCGTCCGCTGCCACGACGAGAATAACAATATCTGTACTCTTGGCACCGCGAGCACGCATTTGGGTAAATGCCGCGTGACCAGGGGTGTCGAGGAAGGTGATCATGCCGTGACCAGTTTCAACGTGGTAGGCACCGATGTGCTGGGTAATACCACCCGCCTCGCCGCTGGCAACCTTGGCTTTACGAATATAATCGAGTAGCGAGGTTTTACCGTGGTCAACGTGACCCATAACGGTAACTACCGGTGCACGGGCAACCATGGTGCCTGCGCCGCGAGCGCCAAGCGTCTCTTCCAAGGCTTCTTCTACTGCGTCTTCAGAAACCAACTTAACAGTGTGGCCCATTTCCTCAACAACCAGCTGAGCCGTGTCCTGATCAATAGGCTGATTGATGGTAACCATCAAGCCCATTTTTATCATTTCCTTAATAACTTCAGCGGCCTTCACCTTCATTTGCTGAGCTAGCTCAGCAGCGGTGGTGGTTTCGCCAACATTAACGGCGTAGACAATTTTATCTGTCGGCGCGTTAAAAGCGTGACGCTGTGCATCGTCCGGCAGCTTAAGGGTTTTCTTCTTACGGCGACCGCCACCGGCAAAACTGCCATCGAAATCATCACGCTTGTTACCGCGAGACTTACCGCCTTTACGACGCGGACGATCATCATCTCCGGCAGCAGCTGGCGCTGCGGCAGCACGACGATGATGGCGTGGCGCTGGCTTATCCTCACTGGGCTTGGCATCAGGAGCAGCTGGTGCTGGGCCCGCGCCTTTATCCGCGCTAGCAGGACTTGGCGCTGCAGCGGCTTTTTTGCGTGCTATGCGTTCGTCTTCATCGCGTTTTTTCTCGGCAACTACTGCAGCGCGACGTTCTTTAACCCGCTCTTCTTCCGCCTTGCGACGCAATATAGCGCGCTGGCGAAGCACTTCTGGGTCAACATCTAATACGTTCTCGACCACTTCGCGATATTCGTCAGTCTTATTGGCGGGTGCTGGCTTGGCGACTTCCGCTACCGGTTCATCAGCAACAACCGGCTCTGGCGCAGGCTTTTCTTCTGCGACAGGAGGTTCAACCTTCACTGGCTCCGCTTTAACCGGCTCGGCCTTCACCGCTTCCGGCTCAGGAGTCGGCTCTGGCGCTTTTTCAGCTTCGACCGCAACTGGCTCTGCTGGCTTTTCTGCAGGCTCAACCTTCGCTGGCGCCTCAGCCACAACGGGCTCCGCGACAACTTCTGCAGCCGCCTTCGGCTCGTCTGCTGGCGCATCGCCGCGCAACAGCGCCTCTTCAGCCGCCGCTTCCGCGGCCATTTCTGCCGGATCGCGCTTAACGTAAGTGCGTTTTTTACGCACTTCAATATTTACAGTCTTTTTGCCCGCGCCCGAACCTGTTTTTAAGGTGCTCAGGGTTTTGCGCTTCAGCGTAATTTGCTGGGGGGCCTCGGCTGATTCTCCGTGGCTCCGCTTTAAGAAAGTCAGCAGGGTTTGCTTGTCTTCATCGGACACAGCTTGCCCGGCAGCACTGTGTGACAGGCCCGCTTCTTTCATTTGTCGCAGCAGACGCTCGACAGGTGCGCCAACGACTTCTGCTAGCTGGCTCACGGTAACTTCAGCCATTCATCATTCTCCCAAAACGGTACGACTCGCTTATTTTGCAGATTCTTCTTCGTCTGCAAACCACGGAGCACGAGCAGTCATAATCAACTCTCCGGCCCGTTCTTTAGTCATATCTTCAATGTCGAGAAGATCTTCAACAGCCTGTTCGGCCAGATCTTCCATCGTTACTACGCCACGGCTGGCAAGAATGAACGCTAGATGTTTTTCCATCCCGTCCATTGTCAACAAGTCTTCAGCCGGTTCGGCACTTTCCAAAACTTCTTCGCTGGCAATTGCTTGCGTCAGCAGTGCATCTTTCGCTCTAGCCCGCAGTTCTTGGGCCAAATCTTCGTCAAAGCCATCAATTGACATCATTTCTTCTAAAGGAACATAGGCCACCTCTTCCAGCGTGGTGAAACCTTCCTCTACCAAAACTTCTGCAATGTCTTCGCCAACATCCAGGGCTTCAACAAAATAACTAATGATATGACCCGATTCTTGCTCGTGCTTGGCGGACATTTCCTCAATGCTCATCACATTGATTGTCCAGCCCGTCAACTGACCCGCAAGACGCACATTCTGTCCTGCGCGACCAATCGCCTGCGCCAAATTATCATCGGCCACACCAACGTCCATGGTGTGGGTATCTTCGTCGACAACAATCGACTCCACTTCAGCAGGGGCCATCGCATTGATGACGAGCTGAGCTGGGTTGTCGTCCCACAAAATTATGTCTACGCGCTCGTTGCCAAGCTCGCCAGAAACCGCCTGCACTCGCGAACCACGCATACCGACACAGGCACCAACTGGGTCAATACGACCATCGTTAGTTTTCACGGCGATCTTAGCGCGCGAACCTGGATCGCGCGCTGCAGCACGAATCTCAATTACTTCTTCATTAACTTCAGGCACTTCAATTTTGAAGAGTTCAATTAACATCTCTGGGCAAGCGCGGCTCAAAAATAACTGCGGACCACGAGCCTCAGGACGGACATCCGCCAAAATAGCACGCACCCGATCATTGATGCGGAACACTTCCCGCCCAACCAATTCTTCACGTGGCAATAAGGCTTCAGCGTTGCCACCTAAATCAACAATAATACTGTCGCGGGTGACTTTCTTAACCGTGCCGTTGATCAGCTCACCAACACGATCTTTGTATTCATCGACGATCTGCGCGCGCTCGGCCTCACGCACCTTCTGGACAATTACCTGTTTGGCGGTTTGCGCAGCAATGCGACCAAAGCCAACATTCTCGACGACTTCTTCATATACATCGCCAGCCTTAAGGTCCGCGCTGTATTCGTGCGCCTCTTCCAAGGTTAAATGGGTTCCCAACAAAGCCATCTCGTCGTCTGGCATAACCAGCCAACTCCGAAAAGTTTGGTAGTCACCGGTAACGCGGTCAATTACCACGCGGATATCTGAGTCTTCGTCGTAGCGCTTTTTCGCCGCTGTCGCCAAGGCCTGCTCAATGGCCTCGAAAATAATAGTTTTTGACACACCCTTCTCGTTAGAGACGGCCTCAACTACCAATAATATTTCTTTACTCATGATCCGCCTCTTTCCGCAGCCGGCTATTGAAATTAGCGCGTCCGATTAAAACCGGGGCACAACATTCGCTTTATCAATCTGATCGAAGGGCAGCAAATACTCATGCTCCTCTGCCGTCAGTACCACATCGCCGTCTTCAATGCCCGTCAGGCGACCAAGGAATTTACGGCGTCCTTCAAAAGGAATTCGCAAACGAACACTGATATCGCTACCAATGTACTGAGCGTACTGCTCTAAGGTATACAAGGGACGATCCATGCCCGGCGATGAAACTTCAAGATTATATTCTCCGGCAATTGGATCTTCGACATCCAATACACCGCTAATCTGATGACTCACCTTGGCGCAATCATCCACACCAATACCGTTCTCACTGTCGATATACACACGCAGCAAAGTATGGCGCCCCTGAGACTGGTGATCCAAGCCCCATAGCTCGTAACCCAGCGCTTCCACGCCAGGTCTAATTAACTCTTCAATTTTGACGGTCTTACCGGACAAGTTCACTACCCACCAATAAAAAATGGGCCCAAGGCCCACTCGAAATTCCTTAACGCATGCCCTATGGCAATACGAAAAAGCCCCTGTACAAGGGGCTTTTGAAAACTTCTGATCACCCCTAGGAAACCTTACATCCTAGGTCTAAAGCCCGCTCGCCACTATCGCGCTACCGACCCACTATCAGGAGGCCGCATTATAGTCGCTGCACCTATGCAGGTCAAGCTAGTAACACAGTGCGCCATGAGGGATCAGCTAAATTAACAACAACCCCAAGCCGCCAAATACACACCTATAACAAGTGGCAACCGCCGCTTGAATAAGCGACCAAAGAGAGGGAAGTCCGCAGGACCGAGCGCAAGCGAGTCAACACGGGACCGCGAAGCGGCTCACGCCGTACTGACACAAAAAAAGGGGGTCATCGCCCAGCGATAACCCCACGATTACAATGTGCCGACAAGCGGCAACCGCCGCCTGGATGACCGACCAAAGGGAGGGCAGTCCGCAGGAGCGAGCGCAAGCGAGTCAACGCGGGACCGCGAAGCGGCTCCCGCCGTACCAACATAAAAAAAGGGGCTATCGCCCTAAGCGATAACCCCTTTTTTTATGTTGGTGCCGAAGGCGGGACTTGAACCCGCACGAGCAATGCTCACCACCCCCTCAAGATGGCGTGTCTACCAATTTCACCACTTCGGCTAAAACTTTTACTTCGATCCTGCTTCCGGCATTTCTTCACTGGCCGGCATATCCATCGGCAACTCTTCAGACTGCGCCGGCATAGTCCCATCACCTACTGGAGCTACGTCGCGACTTTCTTGCAGCTCAGGAATATCAACAATAATGTCTTCCGAGCCACCGCTGCGCTGCTTGGCAACATACGCCAACGACAAACTGGTTATAAAGAAAACCGTTGCCAATATGGCGGTCGCGCGAGTCAGTACATTACCGCTGCCACTGCTGCCAAAAATAGTTTGCGAGGCACCAGAACCAAAAGAGGCCCCCATGTCTGCGCCTTTACCTTGCTGAACCAGAATCAGACCAATGATCGATAAACCAGCCAACACATGTACGATTAAAATTGCTTGTTCCATTACTCCGCCGCCCGACATATTGCGGAAAATTCCTGCGCATCAAGTGATGCACCACCTACTAAACCGCCATCAATATCCGCCTGCGCGAATAATTCACCTGCATTGGCCGCCTTAACACTGCCGCCGTACAGAATTCTTAAACCCTTCGCCAAAGGCTCGTCCTTTTTCGCAAACAAGGCACGGATAAATGCGTGCACTTCTTGAGCCTGCGATGGCGTCGCCGTCTTGCCAGTACCAATTGCCCACACTGGTTCGTAGGCAACCACAATACTGCGCATATCTTCAATGCTTAATACTGCAAACACCGACTGAAGCTGCTCAGCGATTACTTCTAAGGTTGCGCCATTATCGCGCTGACCTTCCGTCTCACCCACGCAAACTATCGGCGTTAAGCCCTGCGCTAAAGCTTGCTTCGCTTTTTGAGCAACACGCTCATTACTATCTTGGTACATAGCGCGACGCTCGGAGTGACCAACAATCACATACCGGCATCCTGCATCTGCTAACATGCCCGCAGACACTTCACCCGTATAAGCACCCTCACCAGCTTGCTCACACACGTTCTGTGCGCCGACCGCCACTGGCGAACCAGACATACCCTCGACAACACGCGCAATATACACTGAGGGTGGAAACACCGCGATATCAACACCGGGTTCCGATGGGAGTGCGGCTCTTAAATTCGCCATTAATTTTCCGATGCTGGCGCTATCGCCATACATCTTCCAATTACCTGCTACGAGACTACTCCGCATGCCATTTCCCTTAGCGCAAAATGGGCGCCAATCTTACATAAACTTATAAATACATACAAGGAGACGAGCGCTTAAGATGAAAGCTTTCTCACCTTATCTGCTAGACGCTGGCAAAGTGCCGTGACCTGCGCGGCATCTTCGCCCTCAACCATGACCCGCAACAGCGGCTCAGTTCCAGAAGCGCGCAATAATACCCTGCCTCGCCCTGCTAATTCCAGCTCAACCGCTTCAACTGCGGCGACTAATTCACTATTTTTTAGATCAACAGGTGAATTAATGCGCACATTTTCCATTATTTGCGGAAATTTACTTACTGGCGCCTTCAATTCCGCCAAGCTCTTACCGCTGCCAACGATTGCACCGACCACTTTCAAGGCCGCAACAATACCATCACCAGTGGTACTCACATCAGCGCAAATAATATGCCCCGAGTTTTCGCCACCCAAATCCCAGTCGAGCGCGTTCATTCGCTCTTTCACATAACGATCGCCAACATTCGCGCGCTCAAAGCCAACACCTAAATCTTTTAAGGCCAATTCAAAACCCAGATTTGACATCAGCGTGCCCACCACACCGGGACAAGGCTTACCGCGACGCAAACGCTCAGCGGCTATAATAAACAACAGCTCATCGCCATCGATCAGCTCGCCATCAGCATCGACAAATAAAACGCGATCACCATCACCATCAAAAGCGATGCCAAAATCAGCAGCTTCCGCTATCACTCTCCGCTGAAGTGCCGAGGGATGAGTAGAACCCACCTCAGCATTAATATTGACACCGTCCGGCGACGCACCCATCACAATGATTTCAGCACCAAGCTCAGTAAAAACTGCCGGGGCAACGTGATAGGTGGCGCCATGGGCGCAATCAAGCACGATGATCAGCCCTTTTAAGGACAGACCATTAGCGACCGTTGATTTACAGTACTCAATATAGCGACCCGCCGCATCATCGATACGCCGCACCTTACCAAGGTCTGCCGAATCGACTGTGGTCATAGTGAGATCAACAGCTGACTCAATGGCAAGCTCAACATCATCAGCTAGCTTGCTACCATCACCCGAAAAGAACTTAATACCATTATCGTAATAGGGATTATGGCTCGCACTAATAACAATACCGGCGCGCGCCTGAAATGTTCTAGTTAAATAGGCAATAGCCGGTGTTGGCATTGGCCCCAGCAACAACACATCAACACCAGCGGCAACAAGACCAGCTTCAAGCGCAGACTCAAACATATAGCCAGAAATACGGGTATCTTTGCCAATCAACACTTTACTGCGCCCTTCGCGCGCAAAAACCTGGCCTACCGCCCACCCTAGCTTAAGGACGAATTCAGGCGTAATTGCACCCTCGCCGACTCGTCCGCGCACGCCATCGGTGCCAAAATATTTTCTAGACATTTTCTATTTTCTCAAATTTTAAGGCCTGCGCTATACGCACGGCATCTACGGTTTCCTTAACATCGTGAGCCCGAATAATATGAGCCCCCCGCTCGACCGCCATCGCGGCCATTGCCACGCTTCCCGCCAAACGCTCAGCGACGGTGCGACCAGTAAGCGCACCAATCATTGACTTGCGCGACACGCCGACCAACACCGGGTACCCCCAGGCCACTATTTCAGGTAAACGCCGAAACAGCTCAAGATTGTGAGCAAGGTTTTTTGCAAAACCAAAGCCTGGATCGAGCACAATCTGGTCTTGGCTAATACCAGCGGCAACGCACGCAGCGACCCGCGCCCTTAAAAAGACCTCAACTTCCCCGCAAATATCCTGATATTCCGGATTATTCTGCATCGACACTGGATCGCCCCGCATATGCATAAGGCAAACTGGCAAGCCACTGGCTGCAGCTTCTTGCAGGGCATTTGGCTGCTGCAGGGCGCGCACATCATTAATAAGTGCCGCGCCTAAAACGGCGCTTTCACGCATAACCGTCGCGTTACTGGTATCCACAGAAATGGCCACATCAAAGCGTTGCGCAATGGCTTCAACCACTGGCAGCACGCGCTGACACTCCTCAGCCTCCGACACCGGCGCCGCACCAGGTCGAGTAGACTCGCCGCCGATATCAATCAGGCCCGCGCCCTCCGCGCAGGCCAGATCCACTTGCGCTAAAATTTTATCGAGCAAAGCGGAGCCGGCGTGGTATTTACCGCCATCGGAGAAGGAGTCGGGAGTAACATTGATAATCGCCATAACCTGCGGCTTGCGCAGGTCTAAAAGGCGATCACCGCAGCGTAGCTGCGATGAGGATTGAAAGCTGTGCATTGCCGACCTAGTGATCGCTCACCGAGTCAACGAAAGGGTCTTCAGGACGATCTTTTTTGTCCGCCTTAGGCGCCGGATCTTCATCGACCTCGTCCTTCACCGCGCGCCCACCGCGACGATCATCATCGTCCCAGCCCGCAGGTTTACGCGGAGTACGACCATTCATAATATCGTCAATTTGCTTGGCATCAATGGTTTCATACAGCATCAAGGCTTCAGCCATCACATCGAGCTTACCGCGATGCTCTTCCAAAATTTTACGCGCTGCGGCATAGCACTCGTCTATAATGCGACGCACTTCTTCATCGATCTGCCGCGCAGTTTCGCCAGAATGACCCTTACCCGCCTGACCTGCAGAGCGACCAAGAAAGACTTCTTCTTCGGCATCGTCGTACATCAGCGGCCCCATTTTGTCGGACAGGCCCCACTTGGTCACCATTTTGCGAGCAATATCGGTGGCGCGCTGAATATCATTCGATGCACCGGTGGTTACACCGTCTGCACCCAAGGTCATTTCTTCGGCAATACGACCACCAAACAATGAACAAATTTGGCTGATAATATGACGGCGGCTCAGGCTGTAGCGATCTTCCTCGGGCAGGAACATAGTCACACCCAAAGCACGACCGCGAGGAATAATACTGACCTTATAAACCGGGTCATGTTCTGGCACCGTGCGACCAACGATCGCGTGACCGGCTTCGTGATAAGCCGTATTGAGCTTCTCTTTATCAGACATCACCATGGATTTGCGCTCAGCGCCCATCATGATCTTGTCTTTGGCCAAATCGAATTGCGCCATGCTGACCAAGCGCAAATTGCTGCGGGCCGCGAACAGCGCCGCCTCGTTTGCCAAGTTAGCCAAATCCGCACCTGAGAATCCAGGCGTACCACGCGCAATAACCGATGCCTCAACATCATCACCCAAAGGCAATTTGCGCATATGCACTTTTAAGATTTGCTCGCGACCGCGAATATCGGGCAAGCCAACAGTCACCTGACGGTCAAAACGACCAGGACGCAATAATGCGGGATCAAGCACGTCTGGGCGGTTAGTTGCAGCAATAACGATAACACCGTCATTGGCTTCAAAACCATCCATCTCAACCAGCAGCTGGTTCAAGGTTTGCTCACGCTCGTCGTGACCACCACCCATGCCAGCGCCACGATGGCGACCAACGGCATCAATCTCATCAATAAAGATAATGCACGGCGCCTGCTTTTTAGCCTGCTCGAACATATCGCGAACACGAGACGCACCGACACCAACAAACATTTCAACGAAATCAGAACCGGAAATTGAGAAGAACGGCACCTTCGCTTCGCCAGCAATCGCCTTCGCCAGCAAGGTTTTACCGGTACCCGGTGGGCCCACCATTAACACACCGCGGGGAATACGGCCGCCTAAGCGCTGAAACTTACCTGGGTCACGCAAGAACTCAACCAGTTCTTGCACATCTTCTTTGGCCTCATCAACACCCGCCACATCGGCAAAGGTGGTTTTAATTTGATCTTCACTGAGCAAACGCGCCTTGCTTTTACCAAAGGCCATCGGGCCGCCTTTGCCACCACCAGCACCACCTTGCATCTGGCGCATAAAGAACATGAAAATCGCCAAGATGATTAAAATTGGGAAGCTCGCCACCAGCAATTGCGTCCACAAACTTTGACGCTCAGGCTTGGTGCCCTCGACGACGACGTCGTGCTCGAGCAAATCATCAATTAGCTTGGGGTCATCAAGCAGTGGCCGCACGGTTTCAAAGCGGCTTTTATCTGCCCGCTCACCGCTGATCATCAGGCCGTCAATGACCACCTTTTTTACCCGTTCATTCTGCACTTCAGAAATGAATTGGGAATAATTAAGCTGCTCTGTGGGCGACTGAACGCTGAAGTTATTAAACACCGTCAACAAAACAGCAGCTATAACCAGCCACAACAGTAAATTCTTTGCCATATCGTTCAAAAACCGATCCTCACGCTGCACTGTTTGCAGAGGCTGCAAACGGGGAAAATGCCCGGATATCTGCCCACTCTACACCATTAATCCGACACCCTCTACGCAATATTCAAGCGCGCAGACCAGTGGCCACTAAATATACTTCCCGCGATCTTGGCCGTGATGCCGCTGGTTTGCGGGTCACCACTTTGCTAAACCGCCCGCGAAGCAGCCGCATATACTCATCGAAACCTTCACCCTGAAATATCTTGGTGGCAAAGCTCCCACCTGGGCGAAGTACTAATCCCGCCATATCCAGCGCCAGCTCACACAAATACATAGATTGCGGCTGATCAACATCTCTCATACCACTCATGTTTGGGGCCATATCTGAGATTACAAGGTCAGCCTTGCTATTTCCCAAGTGTGCCATCAACTCATCAATGACTTCTTGCTCAGTAAAATCACCCCGCACAAACTCCACCCCGGCGATGGAATCCATCTCCAAAATATCGGAGGCCAATACCCGCCCGTGGTGCCCCACGAGCATGGCCGCGACCTGCGACCACCCCCCCGGCGCACTACCGAGGTCTACGACGCACATACCCGGTTTAATCAGGCGGTCCTTTTCCTGAATTTCCAGCAATTTATAACAGGCTCTGGAACGATAGCCGTCACGCTGAGCCATTTTGACGTACTGATCGTCAAAATGTTCCTTCAGCCATGCACCGCTGGATCCTTTAGGTTTCGCCACACTAACTCCATTATTAGCGAGATTTGAGATACCGACTGGGCGCACTTTCTAGTAAAATAAGCGCCCACGCTCTTTCCCGGTTCGATATATTATGCCCAAATTCAGCGCCAGCGATAAAAAACACCTACGCAGCATCGGTCACAAACTCAGCCCCGTTGTTATGATTGCCGACAAGGGACTTAGTGAAAGCGTAGCGCTGGAGCTAGACCGCGCACTCGACGACCACGAATTGATTAAAGTTAAGGTCAACATAGCTGAGCCAACTGAACGCCGCGCGCTAATCGATCAACTGTGCATAGCGCATAAAGCGCTGTTGATTCAGGCTATCGGCAAGATAGCGCTGATTTATCGTCCAGCGAAAACCCCAAACCCGAAATTATCTAACCTACTTCGGGCCTGAGTTAGCACTCACTCGGCGAGGTGTTCTACCTTGTCGATTTCGTACTCGATATTGCCACCTGGCGCGACGACTACCGCGATATCTCCCGCTTCCTTACCAATTAAGGCGCGGGCAATGGGCGAAGTTACCGAAATTTTACCAATTTTCACATTGGCTTCGTCTTCACCAACAATGCGGTAGCGCACCTCTTCGTCGGTTTCGCAGTTAATTAGCGATACCGTCGTGCCAAAAATCACTTTACCGGTATAAGGAATAGCAGTGATATCAATCACCCGCACGCCACCCAGCTTACTTTCGATTTCTTGAATCCGACCTTCGCAAAAACCCTGCTGGTCACGGGCAGCATGGTATTCGGCATTTTCTTTTAAATCACCATGAGCACGAGCTTCGGCAATCGCCTGGGTAATCCGCGGACGATCAATCGATTTTAGCTTTTTCAACTCATCGCGCAGCGCTTTTTCACCGGCAACAGTCATTGGCAATAAACTCATTGCATAAACCCCTTATGAACATCTTGTAAGCGGCGCACGGTTTTCTCTTCGCCAAACACCAGCGCCTGACAAATAGCCTCTGCACCCGCCAAGGTAGTGGTATAACTCACCTTATTGGCCAGCGCACTGCGACGAATCAATGACGAATCCGCAATTGCCTGCTTACCTTCGGTAGTATTAATAATCAGATCGACATCGCCGTTTTTCACCATATCAACAATATGGGGACGACCTTCCAAGACCTTATTAACACGCTGACATTTAAGACCCGCTTCCGTCAAGACTTTGTGAGTGCCACGAGTTGCCAACAGGCTAAAGCCGAGCTCAACCAACTGACTCGCCACAGCGATCGCACCAGCTTTGTCGGGGTCGCGAACACTAATGAATGCCTTACCACTCGTTGGAAAGACCTCACCGGCACCGACCGCCGCTTTAGCAAAGGCTTCGGCAAAGGTTTCGCCCAAGCCCATCACTTCACCAGTCGATTTCATTTCTGGCCCAAGAATGGGGTCAACGCCAGGGAATTTATTGAAGGGGAAAACTGCTTCTTTAACAGCAAAGTACTTGGGAATACGCTCTTCGGTAAAGTCCTGCTCAGCCAGACTCGTACCCGCCATGCAGCGCGCTGCAACTTTGGCGAGTGAAATACCAATACACTTAGACACGAAGGGCACGGTACGTGAAGCGCGAGGATTAACCTCAATCACGTAGATTTCGCCATCTTGCACTGCCAACTGCACGTTCATCAAACCCACCACGCCCAACTCCAGCGCCATGGCTTTAACGATCTCGCGCATGCGATCCTGAACATCGGCATCCAGCGAGTAAGGCGGCAATGAACACGCCGAGTCGCCAGAGTGAACGCCCGCCTGCTCGATATGCTGCATGATCGCGCCGATCACCACATGCTTGCCATCTGACACGGCATCGAGATCGACTTCAACCGCTGCATTTAAGAAGTGGTCCAGCAAGACTGGCGAGTCGTTAGACACCCGCACCGCTTCACGCATATAGCGCTCAAGCTCTTCTTCTTTATAGACAATTTCCATGGCCCGGCCACCTAATACATAGGATGGACGCACAACCAAAGGATAGCCGATCTCAGCCGCCGCCCGCAGTGCCGCTTCTTCTGAGCGCACGGTGGTATTCGGTGGCTGCTTGATATTTAAACGCTGCAGCATCTGCTGAAAACGCTCACGATCTTCAGCGCGGTCAATCGCGTCTGGCGTTGTACCGATAATCGGCACGCCAGCGGCCTCAAGGTCACGAGCCAATTTCAGCGGCGTTTGGCCACCAAACTGCACAATAACGCCCTTTGGCTTTTCTTTAGCCACGATTTCGAGCACGTCTTCCAGCGTCACCGGCTCAAAATACAGGCGATCTGAAATATCGTAATCAGTCGATACGGTTTCAGGGTTACAGTTGACCATAATGGTCTCGTAACCGTCTTCACGCATCGCCAGCGCCGCGTGAACGCAGCAGTAATCGAATTCAATACCCTGACCAATCCGGTTGGGGCCACCACCGATAACAAGAATCTTCTCACGATCCGACGGATTAGACTCGCACTCTTCCTCGTAGGTCGAATACATATAGGCGGTAGAAGTAGAGAATTCTGCCGCGCAGGTGTCTACGCGCTTGTACACGGGGTGAATATCTAGGCTATGACGCAGGCCACGCAACTGCTTTTCGCTCACTGCCAACAGTACTGCCAAGCGCTGATCTGAAAAACCTTTGCGCTTCAAACGCCACATCATGTCTTTGGTGATATCCGCCAAAGCCACGGTTTTTAAAGAATTTTCAGTTTTAACAATGTCTTCAATCTGTACGAGGAACCACGGATCGATCCACGAGTGCTCAAACACCTCTTCAACGCTCATACCGGAGCGGAAGGCATCAGCCACAAACCAAATCCGCTCTGGGCCGGGATTCGTCAACTCAGCAATCAAGATGTCTTTAGCGTCATCGCGATCGGTATCGATCTGGTGCTCAAAACCAGCAGAACCCACTTCCAAGCCGCGCAGGGCTTTTTGTAGAGATTCTTGGAAGGTACGGCCAATTGCCATCACCTCACCTACCGACTTCATCTGAGTGTGCAGACGGGTCTGGGCTTCACCAAACTTTTCAAAGGTGAAACGCGGGATTTTGGTAACCACGTAGTCGATTGCGGGTTCAAACGACGCAGGTGTGGCGCCACCAGTAATTTCGTTCTGCAATTCGTCGAGGGTGTAACCAATCGCCAACTTGGCTGCTACGCGGGCAATCGGGAAGCCGGTCGCTTTAGAAGCCAAGGCCGAAGAGCGGCTAACGCGCGGGTTCATCTCAATAACAACCAGACGACCCGTGTGCGGCTCCATACCAAACTGAACGTTGGAGCCGCCAGTTTCAACACCGATCTCACGCAGTACCGCGCAGGAGGCGTTACGCATGATTTGATATTCTTTATCGGTCAGGGTCTGTGCTGGGGCAACAGTGATCGAGTCGCCAGTGTGTACGCCCATAGGGTCGAAGTTTTCAATCGCGCAGACAATAATGCAGTTGTCGTTTTTGTCGCGAACCACTTCCATTTCAAATTCTTTCCAACCAATCAAGCTCTCATCGATCAGCAGCTCATTGGTGGGCGACAGATCTAAACCGCGGGTACAGATCTCAATAAATTCTTCTCGGTTGTACGCAATACCGCCGCCAGAACCACCCATGGTGAAGCTCGGGCGAATAATAGCGGGGAAGCCGATAGAGTCCTGCACTTGCAGAGCCTCTTCCATGCTGTGCGCAATGGCAGAGCGCGGCGTAGCCAAGCCGATGCGCTTCATGGCCTTATCGAATAACTGGCGGTCCTCTGCCATATCGATAGAATCTTTAGTGGCGCCGATCATTTCTACGCCGTACTTCTCCAGCACCCCTTCGCGGTCCAGGTCCAGCGCACAGTTCAGTGCGGTCTGACCGCCCATGGTCGGCAGCAGGGCGTCGGGACGCTCTTTTTCGATGATCTTGGCAACCGTTTCCCACACCACTGGCTCAATATAAGTGGCATCGGCCATTGACGGGTCGGTCATGATGGTCGCGGGGTTCGAGTTTACCAAAATAACGCGAAAGCCCTCTTCACGAAGCGCTTTACACGCCTGGGCGCCGGAGTAGTCAAACTCACAGGCCTGACCGATAACAATCGGACCAGCACCGAGGATGAGGATGCTTTGAATATCAGTTCTTTTTGGCATAAGTTCTAATCATCTGGCTCTGTGCTTCGTTACAAAAAGTCGGACGTCGGAAGCTGGACGTCAGACGCTAAAGTCGGGCGCAGTAGTGTATTTTCTCGTCCGACGTCAGACTCCCGACGCCAGACTAGCAAAATCGCCTACAAAACCGCGAGGCCGGACTTTCTACTCAGCCTGCTTAGAGGCTTTAATCAAATCTATAAACTGATTAAACAAGGGCGCAATATCATGGGGGCCCGGACTCGCTTCAGGGTGACCCTGAAAACCGAATGCGGGGATATCGGTGCGCCGAATTCCCTGTAGCGATCCATCAAACAATGATTTGTGGGTCACCTCCAAATTTGCGGGCAAGGAGGCTTCATCTACAGCAAAACCGTGGTTTTGACTGGTGATGTGTACAACCTTGGTCGTCAAATCTTGCACCGGGTGGTTGGCGCCGTGGTGACCAAATTTCATTTTGACGGTTTTTGCACCAGAGGCCAAAGCCAACAGCTGATGACCTAGGCAAATACCGAACACCGGCAATGCCGTTGCTAGAATTTCTTTAATTGCCGCAATCGCATAATCGCAGGGCTCTGGATCACCAGGACCATTCGACAGAAACACGCCGTCGGGCTTCATCGCCAACACGTCGGCAGCCGGTGTTTTGGCTGGGACAACCGTCAGGCGGCAACCGCGATCGGCGAGCATGCGCAGAATATTGCGCTTTACGCCAAAGTCGTAGGCTACAACATGGTAGGGCAATTCAGCATCAGTCATGCTGCGGCTGCCTTCACCAAGCTGCCAGCTGCTTTCGCGCCATTCATACGATTCGGCGGTAGTCACTTCTTTCGCCAAATCCATGCCTTTCAGACCGGCAAAGTCTTTAGCGAGCTGAAGGGCCTTAGCTTCGTCGATATCGCCAGCCATTAAGCAACCACCCTGCGCACCCTTGTCACGCAAAATACGCGTGAGGCGACGGGTGTCAATGTCGGCGATGCCGACAATATTGCGGGCTTTTAAATAATCAGAGAGGCTTTGTTCGCTGCGAAAGCTGCTAGCCGTCATGGCCAGGTCGCGAATAACCAAGCCCGCAGACCAAATTTCAGCCGCCTCTTCGTCTTCGCTGTTCACACCGGTATTACCGATATGGGGATAGGTAAGGGTTACGATTTGGCGGGCATAAGAGGGATCCGTCAAGATCTCCTGATACCCTGTCATCGCGGTATTAAACACGACCTCGCCAACCGAATGCCCTTCGGCACCAATAGCGATGCCCCGGAATATGCTGCCGTCTTCGAGGGCAAGTATGGCTGGAACCGTCAAGACTACCTCCTGGATCAAACTTGCGGCCGAGAGTTGCCACCGACATACTCGCCGGAACGACAACCAAAGAACCACAGAGGAAAATACGCGTGCAAAAAAGCGAGATGAAGACGTACTTCACCTCGCTCCTTGCGGGGATACGGAGCTTATTAAGCTCGGCACCCTAATCTGATGCGCGATTTTACGCGAAACCACCCCCGCTCGTCCACCGCAATAAATACCAGCAATAGCGAGCTTAGCGTCGTTTCAGGCCAAAATCTGACCTCTAGCGCGCGAATACCACGTCTTACTTAAGACCTAGCACATCCTGCATATCGTAACGGCCAGCCGCTTGCGCGCTCACCCATGCCGCCGCACGCACTGCGCCACGCCCAAAAGACATCCGCGAGCTGGCTTTGTGAGTAATTTCAACACGCTCGCCCTCAGCAAAGAAGGACACCGTGTGATCACCCACCACATCGCCGCCGCGCACCGTGGCAAAGCCAATGGTCTCGCGCTCGCGGGCGCCAGTTTGGCCCTCGCGACCGTACACCGCGACCTTTTCCAAGTCTCGGCCCAAAGCATCGGCCACCACATGCCCCATACTTAAGGCCGTGCCCGACGGCGCGTCTATTTTATGGCGGTGGTGCGCTTCTACAATTTCAATATCAACGTCATCACCCAAGACCCGCGCCGCCATATCCAGCAATTTAAAGCACAGATTCACACCAGTACTGAAATTAGACGCCTGGCAAATCGCAATCGGGGCAATAGCCGCTTCAAGCTCGGCTTTTTGCTCAGCATTAAAGCCGGTGGTGCCAATAACCATGGACTTACCGGCGCCACCGCACAAGCGAGCATTCGCCAGAGTAGCCGCTGGCACCGTAAAATCGATCAGCACATCAAAATCGTCGAGCACAGCACTCAAATCACCCACAAGAGTGACGCCACTTTTGCCCAAGCCGGCCAACTCACCTGCATCGGCGCCAATCAAGGAACTCTCTGGGCGCTCAATCGCCGCTGCCAATACGCAAGCCTCATTGAGGGCGATAGCCTCAATCAGAATCTTCCCCATCCGCCCGGCGGCGCCCGTTACTGCTACCCGTACTGTCATAGTCTCACCACACTCAATTTAATTGTTCTTGCCAGCCTCAGCGCTATCAGGCGCCGAACCGTCATCTTCAATTGCCATATCCCGCACACTGGTCGCCGCCAAAGCAGCGTCCAGAGCATCATCAATCGCTTTAGCCACCGCCGCCACGCCGTGCACTGGTCTGCGCGGCGCACCCAAACCCAGCATTGAGGCATTGCCTTCACTGCGCACGGCATCAATGACTTGCTTTAAACTGGTTTTTTCAAGCGGCGCATTCGGTAAATAACGGGCTGGCTCTTCACTATTTTCGGTGATTAGACCAGCCTCCTTCAGCGCTCGCAACACCTTAGTCACGCCCTGAATCTGAACGCGCAAACGCAACACAAAATCACTGGCCGAAAAGGGCTTACGCGACTTGTAATGACGCTCAGCAATCACCCCCATAATTTGCAGGGCCAAAACCTCTCGCTGCTTAATACTTAAATCACCGCTGCGCCGCGTTGGCGCAACATACTCAGGATGCTGAACGTAAAATGCCACACTGCTACCCACCAGCAAGATGAGCCAACTGATGTACATCCACATCATAAACAAAATGAGAATGGCAAAGCCCGAATAAATTGCATACGTTCCGCTACCACTGGCCGACACCACCACACTGCCAAAGCCCCAGCCCAAACTTTGAAACAAGAAGCCAGACACCACCCCGGCAATCAAGCCCGCCCGAACGGTCACGCGAGTGTTAGGAATGAACATATAAAAGAAGCTAAAGGCCGCAATGATCATTAAATAGGGCGCAGCTTCGGTGGCAAAGGTAATTAAATACTGCATGAAAGGCAGCTGATGACTAATAGCCTGCACAAAGCTGCCACTCAGCACACTGGCTGACAAACCAATCGCTGAGAACACCAATAGCGGCCCGATCAGCATCACACTGCCGTAGTCGGCGAAGCGACGACCAATACTGCGGTGCTGATCTAAACGCCAAATATAATTAAAGGTGGCCTCGACTTTCTGAATAAGTGAAATCGCGGTGTAAAACAATAGCGCCACACCAAAGGTACCAAGCACGCCGATTTTAACGTTATCGATAAAGCCGATGATTTTGTCGGTAATCTCCACGCCCTGCGCACCCATCGGCGCCAAAAACTGCAACATAATCGGCTGCAACTGCTTATTGTGCATACCAAAGGCTTTGAGCACCGAAAAACTCACCGCCATCATTGGCACCAGCGACAGCAAGGTGGTGTACACCAAACTCATGGCGCGCAGGGTTAGCTCACCCTTGGCAAGATCATCTAGCACCACGTACACATAGCGCAGCAAGTGAATCAATTTGCGGCGCGGCGCAGAATAGTCCGCGACCTTCTCAGACCACAGATAATTGGCAACGAATTGATTTAGGGTCTTATCCATACTTATTTCCGCGGCTTTTATATGCAGCTCAGAATGGAGAAAAACAGAGGGGAAGTCGAGGGCCGATTCAGCAAATCAGCCCTCGAGCAAGATTGATGAAATCAGATTTTCATATCATCAAAAAAGGTTTTTACACCGTCAAACCAGCTTTTTGCGCGAGGCGACTGCTTGTCGTCACCAGCAAGACTCGCCTGCAGCTCTTGCAATAGCTCTTTCTGACGCTTGTTTAATGACACCGGTGTTTCAACGGTCACTTTGCAAATCAGATCGCCAGTACTGCCACCGCGCACAGGGGTAATACCCTTGCCACGCAAACGGAAAGATTTTCCGGTTTGGGTTTCTGGCGGTATTTTAAGCTTAACCCGACCTTCTAGAGTCGGCACATCCAGCTCACCACCCAGCGCCGCATCGGCAAAACTAATTGGCACTTCGCAGTGGAGGTTTTTGCCATCGCGCTTAAAGATCGCGTGGGGCCGCACCTGCATTTGCACATACAAATCGCCCGCTGGACCGCCATTAGGACTGGCCTCACCTTCACCGGTCAAGCGAATGCGATCGCCGGTATCAACGCCTGCAGGCACCTTCACTGACAGGGTCTTGGTCTCTTCAACGCGACCCTGACCGCGGCAGCTAGTGCAGGGGTCGGCAATGATGGTGCCAGAGCCGCGACAGTGCGGGCAAGCCTGCTGCACAGCGAAGAAGCCCTGCTGCATACGCACCTGACCAACACCGTTACAGGTACTACAAGTGACCGGCTTACTACCCTTTTTCGCGCCACTACCATCACAGGGCTTACACGCAACCAGTGTTGGAATGCGAATCTTGGCCGTGGAGCCGTGTACCGCCTGCTCCAGATCAATATCGAGGGTGTAGCGCAGGTCAGAGCCACGCTGCGGGCCGCGCTGACGACCACCGCCACCACCGCCAAAAATATCGCCAAACACATCACCAAAGATATCGCTAAAGCCGCCAGCGCCTCCGCCACCACCGCCAAAGCCACCACCTGCATTAACGCCCTCATGACCAAAACGATCATAGGCCTCACGCTTTTCCTCGCTAGACAACACTTCGTAGGCCTCGGTGGCCTCCTTGAAGATATCGTCCGCCTTGGGATCTTCGGGGTTACGGTCGGGGTGATTCTTCATCGCGATACGACGATAGGCTTTTTTAATATCCTTGCTGTCTGCGTCGCGGGACACGCCCAGAATTTCGTAATAATCTCGTTTTGACATAGCTTCGCTTCACGCTAAACGGGAGGCAGGAGACGCCTTTTAAAGTGTCACCCACTACCCCTATAAATGATTCTACCTCTCATGCCAAACGGGAGATCGCAAAACACGCTGACCTTGGCCTTTGCGTCTTCCGTCTCCCGTCCAGCGTTACACTCAAGCGAGGCACGGCCTCGCGTTAAGCTTACTTCTTGTCGTCGTCTTTCACTTCTTCAAACTCAGCATCGACTACGTCATCTGCGCCGCCAGCTTGAGCAGACTCGGCGCCGCCGTCAGCCTGCGCCTGCGCAGCTTGCTCGGCATACATTTTCTCAGCCAAACCACCAGACGCCTCAGTCAGCTTCTTGGTCGCAGCTTCAATCACCTCAACGTCGTCGCTCTTAAGCGCTTCGTCAACTTCGGTCAGCGCTGCTTCGATAGCCGCTTTCTCTTCGTCAGAGGCCTTATCACCAGCTTCTTCCAAAGTTTTGCGAGTGGCGTTAGCCATGCCTTCAGCGGTGTTGCGCGCTACAACCAGCGCCTCGAACTTCTTGTCAGCTTCAGCATTTGCTTCAGCGTCGCGCACCATTTGTTCGATCTCTTCATCGCTCAAACCACTTGAGGCGGTGATGCGAATAGACTGCTCTTTGCCGGTTGCCTTGTCTTTAGCAGACACATGCAAAATACCGTTGGCATCGATATCAAAAGTGACTTCGATTTGCGGCAAACCACGTGGCGCAGGTGGAATGTCGGCCAAGTCGAAACGACCCAGCGATTTGTTGGCGCTGGCTTGCTTACGCTCACCCTGCACGACGTGAATCGTTACAGCAGACTGATTATCCTCTGCGGTTGAGAACACCTGTGATTTCTTAGTAGGAATCGTGGTGTTTTTCTCAATCAGGTGCGTCGCCACACCACCCATGGTTTCAATACCCAGGCTCAGCGGAGTAACGTCAAGCAGCAGTACGTCTTTCACTTCGCCAGACAGTACCGCGCCCTGCAGGGCAGCACCCATGGCAACAGCTTCGTCAGGGTTTACATCGCGACGCGCTTCTTTACCAAAGAACTCAGTTACCTTGGTTTGCACCAAAGGCATACGAGTCTGACCACCAACCAAAATAATTTCGTCAATTTCAGATGCAGACAAACCAGCATCTTTCAGAGCCACCTTCATTGGCTCTAGTGAGCGAGCAACCAAATCGCCAACCAGTGATTCCAGCTTAGCGCGGCTCAACTTCACAACCAAGTGCTTAGGACCAGTCGCATCTGCAGTGATGTAAGGCAGATTGATTTCAGTCTGCTGGCTAGAAGACAGCTCGATTTTGGCCTTCTCTGCGGCTTCTTTCAGACGCTGCACAGCCAGTGAATCGCCTTTCAGGTCGATGCTGTTTTCTTTCTTGAACTCTTCCGCCAAATAGTCGATCAGGCGCATATCGAAATCTTCACCACCTAAGAAGGTGTCGCCGTTAGTCGACAGCACTTCAAACTGGTGCTCGCCATCTACCTCAGCAATTTCAATGATCGAGATATCAAAGGTACCACCACCTAAGTCGTATACCGCAATGGTGCGGTCGCCCTTAGACTTGTCCATACCGTAGGCCAATGCCGCTGCAGTAGGCTCGTTGATAATACGCTTTACGTCCAGACCAGCAATACGACCAGCGTCTTTAGTCGCCTGACGCTGAGAGTCGTTAAAGTAAGCAGGCACAGTGATAACCGCTTCGGTGACTTTCTCACCCAAGTAGTCTTCAGCGGTTTTCTTCATTTTCTTAAGAATTTCCGCAGAAATTTGCGGTGGCGCCATTTTCTCGCCTTTCACTTCTACCCACGCGTCGCCGTTATCGGCTTTGCAGATATTGTAGGGCACCATCTTAATGTCTTTTTGAACCACGTCGTCTTCAAAGCGACGACCGATCAAACGCTTCACCGCATACAGGGTGTTATGCGGATTGGTGACGGCCTGACGCTTTGCGCTCTGACCAACCAGAATTTCTTTGTCTTCAGTGTAAGCAACAATCGAAGGAGTGGTGCGTGTACCTTCTGCATTCTCGATAACCTTAACTTTGTCGCCATCCATAACAGCAACACAAGAGTTAGTGGTACCCAAATCTATACCGATTATTTTACCCATGTTAAATCTCCGATTTACCTAGTCGCCACTTTTGGCGAACACTATGTCTTGTTGTCAGATATTGGCCCTTATCCACATATTTCAAGGGGACATAGACCATTTTTTACACAATTTTAAAAATTATTCCGGGGCTTTAGCGACCACCACCATGGCGGGACGCAATAAGCGGCCATTCAAAGTGAAACCCTTCTGCATCACATCCATCACTGAATTTGGCTCGGCATCGGGGTTTGGCACCATGGCCATGGCCTGATGAAACTCAGGATTAAAGGGTTCACCCACCGGATTGAGCTGCACCACATTGTGACGAGCCAAAGCGTCGAGCATCGACTTATGCGTCAGCTCCACGCCTTCGATCATCGGTTTTAAGGATTCATTATCCCTATCGGCGGATGCCAAGGCGCGATCCAGGTTATCGGCCACCACCAGCATATCGCCAGCAAACTTCTCCAAGGCAAACTTGCGAGCGTTTTCCGCGTCTTTCTCGGCGCGGCGGCGGATATTCTGAGCATCAGCAACGGCGCGCAGCGCCTGCTCTTTCGCGTCAGCGGCAGCCTGCTTAGCCTCGTCTAGCTGAACTTCAAGGCTTTTTTCTTCAGTCGGCGCAGACGCCTGCTCAGCCTCAGCTCCATCTAGCGCATCTTGAATCTCGCCAACAATCGCTTCTACTTGAGCATCCTCATCTTGCGATGCTGATTTATCCTGATCTTCTGCCACGTAAACTGCCTCCTACACGCCTATACACTTGCGGCAGCATGGCCGCGCTGACTGGGATATGGGGCTGTAGCAAACAATTTCAAGGCAGGCGTAAAAAAAATTCAGCACCTTATTTACCAGCGCTTGCTCAGCCACAGTATTTTACTGTATAAATATACAGACAATTTCCCACACCTACCGTGAGAGAACATTATGCTGAGCCACCTTCATATCAGCAATTACGCCATAACCGAAAGCCTCGACATTGAACTGCACCCCGGCATGACCGTACTCACCGGCGAAACTGGCGCAGGCAAATCCATTATGCTCGACGCCTTGGGCCTCGCCCTTGGCGACCGCGCTGACGCGGGCATTGTCCGCCCCGGCGCAGACCGCACCGACATTCACGCGCTATTTGAAATCAGCCAAATCCCGGCCGCCGCCGCTTGGCTAACAGCCCACGATTTCGATGGTGACAACGAATGCCTGCTGCGACGCGTGATCACCAGCGAGGGGCGCTCCCGCGCCTATATCAATGGTCAACCTGTCACCCTGCAAGATGTCCGCGAATTCGGCAGTTTATTAATAGATATCCACAGCCAGCACGCCCACCAATCACTATTGCAAAAGCCTTATCAGCGCGAATTGCTCGACGCCTTTGCGGGCACCACCGCGCTCGCCCAACAGGTTAGCGAGCACTGCGCCAACTACCAGCGCAGCAGCAAGACCCTTGCCGCACTTGAAAGCAACGTAGCGGAACAAAACGCCCAAGAACAATTACTTAGCTACCAACTAGAAGAATTGAACCGCCTCAACCTTCAGCCCAATGAGCTAGAAGAGCTCGAAAACCAGCAAAAGCAACTGGCCAATGCCGAGCAGATCCTCGCGGCCAATCACCACAGCTTACAGCTATGCCGCGAGGGCGAGGTCAATGCCATGGGCATACTCCATCAAGCCCTGTCCTCATTAAATAGCAGTCAGCACCGCTGCGCCGCCCAAGAAAATGCCGCCCAATTAATGGAGAGCGCCCGCATTCAAATTGAAGAGGCCGCGCGCGAGCTGCAAAATGTCATCGACAGTGTCGAGCTAGACCCTGATCGCCTAGCAGAAACCGAGAGCCGTCTGGACGCCATTTACCAAACGGCGCGCAAGCACCACCTACAAGCCAGCGAACTCCCAGCCCTGCACGCATCACTAGCAGAGCAACTCGAAGGCCTGAATGCCAGCGACGAAAAGCTAGAACAGCTCCGCGCCGAGCAACAAGAATCATTAAAAGCCTACAATGACAAAGCCGCCAAGCTCAGCGACAAACGCCGCAAAGCCGCCGCCACAATGAAAAAGCGGGTAGAAGAACAGCTGCGCGCCCTAAGCATGAAACACTGCGAAGTCGACTTTGCCCTGCACGCCCTTAGCGACGAACCCCACAGCTGTGGCAGAGAAGAGGTTGAAATCCTCATTAGCACCAACCCAGCCGCGGCCAAAGGCCCATTAAACAAAATCGCCTCAGGCGGTGAGCTATCGCGGATCAGCCTCGCTATACAGGTGGTCACCGCCCAAGTTGCCGCAATACCCACCATTGTCTTTGATGAAGTCGACGTGGGCATTGGTGGCGCCACCGCCGAAATCGTTGGCAAACTGCTAAAAGAACTCGGCCAACGCAGCCAAGTACTCTGCGTCACCCACCAACCCCAAGTGGCCAGCCAGGGCGACCACCACATTCGCGTGCAAAAAGTAGGCGACAAGAAACACCTCCGCACCGAACTAGAGTCGCTCAAAGACGAACAGAAGATTGACGAGATTGCACGGATGTTAGGCGGTATCGCGATTACCGAGAATACCCTGGCACATGCGCGGGAGATGCTGGGGGTAAGGCATTAAGCGGGAGATGCTTGATCTCGGGGTGCGGTATGCTTGACGGGAGACGGGAGACGCTAAGTCAAAAGCAAGTTTTCGCGTTCGCAGCATCTAGCATGCGGGGCTCACGATATTACGTGTCGGACATTAAACGAATCATCATACATGGGACGTCAGACTAGCAATTTCGGCTCAGTGGCAAACGGGAGAGGCAAAAGCGGATTTTGCGTCTCCCGTCTAGCGTCTCCCGTTCAGCATTAAAGCGTTACGCCTTCTTCGGCTTCACATACAAAACCAAGCTGTGATCAACCAGCTCATAGCCGCGCTCGGTCACCAGTTGACGCTGACGCGCTTCAATGACGTCGTCGCAAAATTCAATGACTTCGCCGGTTTCTAGGCACACGATATGATCGTGATGATCGCCTTTTTCAAGCTCAAAAACCGAGTGGCCGGCTTCAAAATTGTGCCGAACCACCAAACCTGCAGCTTCAAACTGGGTGAGTACACGGTAAACCGTTGCTAAACCTACGTCCTCGCCAGACTCCATCAGCGCGCGATAGACATCTTCTGCACTGAAATGCTGATTATCGCTCTCAGCCTGTTCCAGTAACTGCAGAATTTTGACACGAGGCAAGGTAACTTTGAGCCCTGCTTTGCGGAGCTCTTTATTTTCTATAGACATGTGCCTTGGACCTTAGCGTTGCGGTGGGGATTGCGTTATTATCCCACGCCTCTGTAAGCGATTGGAACCCTTTAGCATGTATAGACGATTTGCCACAGCATGCCTGCTTGTATTACTGGCAGCATGTAGCTCCCTGGAATTCCCCGGTGTGTACCGCCTGCCTATTGATCAGGGCAATATCATTACGCCGGAAATGGTCGATCAGCTTAAAGTCGGCATGAGTCGCAGCCAAGTTGAATACATAATGGGAACGCCAATGGTGCGTGACACCTTTAGCCCCAACCGCTGGGACTATATCTACACGCTAAACAAGCCTGACGAGCCCAAAGAACGTCACCAGTTAACCGCCTACTTTGACGGCGACACTCTGGTGAAATTCACCACTGACGTCAAACCAAGTGACGTTAAGCCCTTAGAAACAGTGCCTGCGCCAAGTGGCGACGGCACCGCAACTGACCCCGCTACAGTGCCAGCACCGGTTGCTGAATAATTATTCAGCGGCCTTGCGGGCCTTTACTTTGGCGGCCCGCTGCTTGCGCACTTCTTTTGGATCAACAATTAAAGGTCGGTAAATTTCTACCCGATCACCATTTTTCAATTGCTGCTCCTCGGGTTTGCTCACACCTTTACCAAACACCCCCAAATCGACACTGTTCAAATCCAGCTCAACAAACTGCTTATCCAGCCCCGACTGCATTGCCGCTGCCCTAACCGTGGTGCCCGCAGGCAATTCTAGGGCCACAATGCGCTGCTTGTCTGGTAGCGCATAAGCCACCTCGACATGAATCGTTTTATTATTTTCCATACTGTGCATTTGCTCGCTTCACTAGGGCGTCCACTAAATTATTGGCCACCGAATTAAATAATTGCTTGGTTGCCGCCCCCACCAAACTGTTTGCCAAGACAAAATGCAAGTGCAAACTTACCTTGCAAGCCTCGTCACCCAAGGCGAGAAGTGTCCACTCCCCGCGCAAGTCATCAAAGGGGCCATCGACCAATTTCAAGCTAACACTACGGTTATGCTTTAATTGGTTGCGTGTAATGAAGCTCAATTTTATACCCGCTTTCGCCAAATCTAAACGGGCTTCCATTAGGTCTTCACTACGGCTGAGCACTTCTGCACCCACACAGCCATCCATATACTGAGGGTAGGACTCAACATCGTTAATGAGCTGGTAAATGATGCCTGAGGAATAAGGCAATAGCGCACTGCGCCGAATTTCGGTCATTCTACTTTCCAATAATGTTACGCAGTCACTCGCAAATAGAGCCCTACCACGAGCACCAGCAATATTGCAGGGGGCGCAATATACCGCAACAGGGCCTGCCAAATCCAAAAAAACACCCCTTCAAACCAGCCTTCTCGCACGCCGTAAACAAGCTTTGGCACCCGCCACGCGGCAAACAGCACAAAACACCAGGCCGACAGCGGCAGCAAAACATTGGCCGACACGATGTCTACCCACTCCATAAAACTGCGCGATAACCAGCGCAGCTCACTGAATGGCGCCAAGGAGGAAATGGCTAAATCGCCGCAAATTAAAATCAAACTCCCCGCCGTCACTGCGGCCAGAGGCCGCCAAAAGGCCCAACGCTCAACCAAATACGCCACGGTCGGCTCCATTAACGCCACCACCGTCGTCAACGACAAAATACCCAACAGCAGAAAAAAGGCGGTACCCGCGATGTCGCCAAACACCAAATTACCAAAACTAAACGGCAAGCTTATAAAGAGCAGCGCGGGGCCGCTCCCCGGCACAATATGCTGATCAAACACCAAGGCCAAGATTGCCAAACCGGCCAAAATCAATACCCCAGCATCAATAATGACCAAGGCAAACAGCTGCCGAGTAATAGATCGTCCCGAGGGGAAATACGCGCCGTAAGCCATCAGCGCGCCAGTGCCAATGCACAATGTATAAAAAGCATGCTGCAAAGCAAAAAAGCCGCCACGCCAGCTTAAATCATCCATTCGCAGGGTGAACACCCACTTCACCGCAGATGCAAAATCACCCAGTGCATAGCTGTAATACACAATACTCAGTAGCGCCAATAGCAAGACCGGTAACAACACCCGCAAAAGCCCCGCCATGCCCCGCACCACATTCAGCGCCGACAGCCCTATCGCCAGCAACACAAACAATCGCTGCCAAAAACGCATAACGTCAGGAGCTGCTAATAAGTCGGTAAACTGCCCTGCCACCACATCTAAGCTAGCGCCATCCATCACGCCGGTGGCCATTTTGCCGATATAAACCAATAACCACGCCGACACCACCGCGCCATTGGCCGCCAGCAACAACGCCGTGACGCTGGCAATTTGCGTCACCAAAGACCAATGCTTACTCGCCTTGGCATAATGCGCCAGCTGATCCACCGCGTGAATGGGGTTACCCCGCGCCCGCACCGCAATACGCACCTCGGCCACGGCTATCGGCAGCATCACCAACAGCACACAAGCCAAATAAATAATCAGAAACGCCCCGCCACCGTTGTGCCCTAGCTCTTGCGGCGTGCGCCAAAAATTGCCTAAACTGACCACCAAACCGGTGGCAGCAGCCAGAAATGTCCAGCGGCTAGACCAGATACCCTGTATTTTTCGTTTCTTTAAGGCCATATGCCGTCAACATCAATTTTTGCAAAGCAGCGGTCTTTTTACCTGACCCCAATAGGTTTTGCCAGCAACTCCCTCTATAATCGCCACCATGAGTAAAAACAAAAGCAAAAGCCCTAGCGGTACGATCGCCTTAAACAAAAAGTCGCGGCACGACTACACCCTTACCGACAAGTTTGAAGCTGGCCTGGTATTACAGGGTTGGGAAGTTAAAAGCCTGCGACAAGGTAAGATTCAGATCGTCGACACCTACGTAATCCTCAAAGATGGCGAGGCATTTCTGCTTGGCGGCAATATAACGCCACTGCCCAGCGCGTCTACGCATTTCGTCACCGACCCAATTCGTACCCGCAAGCTCTTGCTTCACAGCAAAGAACTGCGCAAACTGGAAGAAGCTGTCCAGCAAAAAGGCTATACCTGCGTATGCACGGCCTTATATTGGAAAAAGCACATGATCAAAGCTGAGATTGCTTTGGCCAAGGGTAAGCAAGACCACGACAAGCGCGAAACCGAAAAGAACCGCGATTGGGAACGTCAAAAAATGCGCATTGTGCGCGACCATAACACCTGACCCGAGCTAGCTAGCCAACGCCAATGAAAACTCTTTATTTGTTACGTCATGCCAAATCCGGTTGGGATGACGACCAGCTCAGTGATGCTGAACGCCCCATTACCAAGCGCGGCAAGCGAGATTGCCAACTGATAGCCAGCGAAATCCAGCGTCGCGAACACCTCTTCAAATACGTTTACTGCAGCACCGCAAAGCGCGCTCAGGAAACCCTCAAACGTTTTCAAGCCGACGCCAGCGTATTTGACGACGCCACCATTACCCTCGACGAAGCGCTTTACACCTTCGAAGCACCTAAATTGCTCGCGTGGATAAAAGAACTGCCGCAGGCGCAAAATCACGCCGTGATTATTGGTCACAACCCTGCGCTAGCCGATCTCGCCAATTATTTATACGACGGCAAAATCAGTCACGTTGGCACCTGTAGCTTTATGGAGCTGGAAATCAATATTGAGTACTGGGATCAACTCCGTGCCGACAGCGCCAAACTCATCGAGATTATTCGCCCAAAACAATTCCGCTAACTCGACCAATCAAGCATAGGATGCGACTCAACAATGGCCGATAATCCGGTTTTAAAAGACATTAGTATTGTTAACGACGTTCTTATTCTCAAAAAGCGCCACAAGCTAATCCGCAAAATGCAGCGCAACCTGCCCGGGCCAGAAATACACGGCTACCAAGTGTGGGGCTCCTCCTTCCTTATCATGGACTACCTGCTCGAAAACCCACCCAAAAAGCGCAGCAAGATAACCGAAATTGGCTGTGGCTGGGGTATTCTAGGCATATCTTGCGCCCAACACTTCAAGGCCAAGGTCACCGCCATCGACGCCGACGAACACGTATTTCCGTATCTTGAGGCCCACGCCTTACTCAACGACGTCAAAATCAAAACCCGCACCGCCCGCTACGAACACCTAAAAACCGAAGAGCTGCAAGGCCATAGCCTAATGCTAGGCGGCGACATTTGCTTTTGGGATACTCTGGTTAAGCCCTTGTTTTCTGCCATTAGTGCGGCGCGCGACGCCGGCGTTGGCAAAATTATTATTGCCGACCCCGGTCGCCCACCCTTTCACAAGCTAGCTAAGCGTTGCCAAAAAGCTTTTGGCGCAGAGCTGATTAGCCGCGAAATACGCAAGCCTAAAAAAATCAGCGGCGAGCTACTGATTATTTCGCAATAGCGACTAGCTAGCCGCCTTATTTTTTGTGTTTCTTCTTCAGCTTGCTTACCCGAGGCCGGTAGTCCAACTTTGCCAAACGCGGCAGCTTTCCGGTGCTGAGAAATTTATGGGTTTGGCCTTGGGAGCGAATTTTACCACCACTCTTTTTCCGCGCCCGAAAACCATTGCTCTGCGACGCATCAATAATCCGCGCCTTCACATTGTCGGCCCACTGCAAATCAATAATCGACTGCAACATTTTTTGCAGGGTTTTGCTGTAAATAGGGCAGGTTACCTCTACCCGAAAATCGATATTCCGCGTCATTAAATCAGCCGAGGAAATTAAGTAGCGGGGCTCGCCTCCATTCCTAAAAATATACACTCGGGGGTGCTCTAAAAAGCCATCAACAATGCTAATCGCTTCAATATTCTCACTCAAACCGGCCAAACCCGGCACCAGCGAACACATACCACGCACAATTAAACGCACTGGCACACCCGCCGCACTGGCCTCGTACAGTAAATCAATTAACTCGCGGTCGACCAGATTATTGCACTTAAGCGTAATACCACACTCATCGCCCTTCTTAGCATTTTGTATTTCTGTTTTAACCAAGCCCAATAAGCGCTCGCGACTATTGAGTGGCGACACCCCTAAGTGATGAAACTCGTGGCGCTTGTAATTGTAAGCAATAAAGTCAAAAACCTTAGCCACTTCATCGCCAATGGCTTGATCGTAGGTCAGCAAACTAAAATCGGTGTACACCGTGGCCGTCTTTTCATTGAAATTACCCGTGCCGACATGGGTGTAAAACCGTTGCACGCTGCCCTCTTGGCGCACAATCGAAATCAATTTGCTGTGCACTTTTAAGCCCGGCACCCCCAAAATAACGTTTACACCGCCGTCAGTTAAACGCTGCGACAAAGCGATATTCGCCTCTTCGTCGAAACGCGCCTGCAACTCAACTACCACGGTGACTTCTTTGTGATTTGCCACCGCATTAAGCAGCGCATCAACCACATGAGAATTCGACGCCACCCGGTACAAGCTTGCTTTAATGCTTTTAACCGCCGGATCAATGGCAGCGGTTTTCAGCAAATCGGTCAGGTAATTAAAGCTGTGGTAAGGGTAGTACAGCAGAATATCCTGCTCGCGCAGACAGCTTAAAATATTGGCGGCCTGATCAATCACCGGCACCGGAATGGTCGGCAGGGGCTTGGCGTCTAAATACGCAGGGCCTAAGTTCGGAAAGCGCATGAAGTCTTTGGAGTTATGGTAACGACCACCGGGAATCATCGAGTCTAATTTACCCAAGCCCATGCGCTTGACCAAATAATCTAACAAATCGTTGGGCATCGCCGCATCGTAAACAAAGCGCACTGGGTCGCCTTTTTTCCGGCGTTTGAGGCTCTGGGTCATTTTTTCTACAAAGGTGTGGGTAACCTCTTCACTCAGCTCCAACTCCGCGTCGCGGGTTAGCTTAATGGTGTAGGCATCGGCCGTCTCCAGCGGAAAAATCCCCCTAAACACCTCAGGCAAACACACCCGAATCATATTCTCGAGCGCTATTAACACCTTGCCGCGCTTACCCTTACGACCGGGAATCCGAATAAAACGATCTAGCCGCGCAGTGGGAATTTCTAACAGCGCAAAGCGAGTCTGCGACTCGTAACCCAAACGGATAGCTAGATAAATAGACGACTCATTCAATTCAGGGATCGGGTTGGCATCATCAAGAATAATAGGAATGAGTTCTTGCTGAATATGCGAGTGAAAATACGAGCGCACATAGTTTGTTTGCGCCTCGTCTAACTGCTTTTCATTAATAAGGTAAATTTTACGACGGCGCAGCTCTTTTAAATTTTCCCGATACACCACATCAAAGCGCTGCTGCAGTTTCAGTACTTTCTGACGTATCTCTTCCAACAGCGCCTTATACTCATCTTGCTTAGACGCAACAGAAAACGCGGCCAAACGCCGCACATCTGCCACCCGCACCCGGAAAAACTCATCTAAATTATTCGAGAAAATACCCAAATAGCGAATACGCTGAATAATTGGCACCGAGGGGTCGGCAGCCTCCTGCAATACCCGCTCATTAAATGACAACCAGCTCAATTCTTTGGCAACCCACGTACTGTCCACGCCCTGCCTACCCCTCTGTTAATCCCTTAAATTAATGTAACAAAAAAAATACACGCTAGTGTAGCCACCGCTCATGTCATTTTTATGACAACAGCCTAGAGTCGATTTTAAGCCCCCCAGCCGATACACTGTGCAGCCAACAGGGAATTCATACTACCATGGCTCAAAACAGCGACTCTTACGCGGCACTCGACCTAGGCTCTAATAGCTTTCACCTGCTTATTGCCAGCTTTAGTGACAACAAAATTCGCGTCATCGACCGCCATAAAGACATGGTTAGATTAGCCGCAGGTCTCGACGACGACGGCCGCCTCAGCGACGAAGCCCAAGACCGCGCCCTCGACAGCCTTGCCAAAATGGCCGACCGCCTGCGCGGCGTGCCTCGGCGCCAAATACGCGTAGTGGGCACTAACACACTGCGCGCCGCCAGCAACGCCGCTGAATTTATGGCCAAAGCCGAAGCGGTACTCGGGCTGCCCATCAATATTATCTCGGGCACCGAAGAGGCCCGTCTCGTCTACCTAGGTGTGGCCAACGATTTTGCCCCAGAGCAAAAGCACCGCCTTGTTATCGACATCGGCGGCGGCTCAACCGAACTGGTGGTGGGCAATAACACCCCCCGCCAACTCGAAAGCCTACCCATGGGCTGTGTCAGTTTCAGTATGCGCTACTTCAAAAATGGCGACATCAACGAGAAGTCCTTTAAAAAGGCCGTAAATGCCGCCAGACAAATGATCGGCCCCTACGTAGAACCCTTTCGCGGCCATTGGCAAGAAGCCGTTGGCTCCTCTGGCACCATTCGCAGCATTGGCAAAATTCTCGCCGAACAAGAACTCAGCGAAGCGGGCTATATCTCTGCCGACGGCCTAGAAAAACTCAAAAACCAAGTACTTAACGCAGCTAATAGTCGCGACCTAAATATAAAAGGCCTCAGCGAAGATCGCCGCGACGTCTTTGTGGGGGGCTTTGCCGTACTCTACGCCCTATTCGAAGAACTCGGCATGGATGGCATACACGTCTCCGCCTATGCCATTCGCGAAGGTATTGTGCACGACCTTGCTGGCCGCCTCCACCACCGCGACAAGCGCGAAGACACCATAAAGCAACTCATTAGCCAATACAGCATTGACGAGGCCCAGGGCAATCGCATTGCCGAACTCTGCGCGCGCTGGCTACCCGCCGTGGCCGACCACATCACCACCCCCGACACCGAGGCAGGCCCCCTGCTGCGCTGGGCCGCCCAGCTCCACGAACTCGGCCTCGCCATTGCCCACGGCAGCTACCACAAACACGGCGCCTATATACTCGGCAACGCCGACATGCCCGGATTTTCTCGGCAAGAACAAGCCCGCCTCAGCTTTTTGGTAGCCAACCACCGCCGCAAACCCAAACCGGTAGGCAACCCCAGCTACGGCGTAAGCGCCGACTGGCCACTGGTTTGCGTGCTGCGCTTAGCCTGTATTTTTTATCGCCGCAGGCAGACCAAACAACTCCCCGCCAACATCACCTTAAGCAGCAAAGACGCCAACAAACTCTGCGTCAACATCCCCGAAGACTGGCTGCTCGCCAACCCCCTTATTGCCGCCGACTTAGAAGACGAAGCCGAACTGCTCAACAAAAGCTTAGACATCAAACTCAGCATCCAGCAAAACCACAGTGAACAATCCTAGCCGGACACAGTCCAAAAGAGTACAATCACCGATCTGGGGCCGATTTGGATTCGACGCCGGTTACAAAACTTCTGGTGCATGCCGTGATGACAGCCAATCACGTTAATCCAAAGCTGTAAACCTAATAGTTGCCAACGACGACAACTACGCTCTAGCCGCTTAAACCCCGGTTAGCGGTCGCTACCAGATGCTTGTAAATGGGACGCGACTGTCATATAGAACAAGCTAGCGAGTAAGGTATGTCTGAGACCGAGCCGCGAAACACTTAATCAGAATCGCTAATTACGTCCTGCCCGTCGGGCTGTATGCAGCTAAATTAATTGACGGAAACCAAGCATGTGAAGAGCCATAAGCAGCGGACTGGCGGACGCGGGTTCAATTCCCGCCGGCTCCACCAAAAAATCTTCCGAAATTGATTCCGGAAGGCCTGAAACCCCAGTATATCTGGGGTTTTTTGTGTCTGAATGATCCACAGGATGCCGAGGGGGGCCATTGCTATCCAGTATATTATGGGGGCACAATTGGGGGCATAAATGGATACCACAAAACAGGGGCTCTACCCCATTATCGGGGGATAGCACTCATCAAACCCTGTTAATCACTCCGTCCCACCCGCAGTGGGCCAGCACTCTCATCCTGTAATTTTCGGCTCTACCCCATTATCGGGGGATAGCACTCATCAAACCCTGTTAATCACTCCGTCCCACCCGCAGTGGGCCAGCACTCTCATCCTGTAATTTTCAAAGTTTCTAAAACCATACGCTCGTCGTGTCATCATTTCCATTTTGTTGTGGAAGCCCTCAGTTATTCCGTTACTTTTACTAAATCGCCACATGGCCACAATGGGCTTCAACCAGGAGCGCAATGTGTTAGCTAGCGCTCGTAGCGGGCTCTCAGCTAGCTCATCAAGCAATTTCATGAATACCGGCAACTTGATGCTGGCTTTCTTGCGCGTCAGGGTCTTGAGCAACACAAATCGGATTAATCGTTGCTTGGCCACATACAGTGCTTGCAGCACTGGGTACTCAGCCAAATACTGCATAAGGTTGGCGTGCTGCTCATCCCGCAAATTCCATTGATGGCGACGCATTAAACTGATCAAACCGCGGTTCTTTCTGCCCTCAGGATCATGCTGCTTCCAGACACTTAAAAAGTGCTGGTTAATAAGCCTGACCACATGGAATCGGTCAGCCACGATCGCGGCATTGGGAAAGTAGCGGCGGGCAATGCTGCGGTACGTTTCCGAGAGATCCATCACCACAACCTGAACGCGCTCTCGTCCCTCAAGGGCCTTTAAATAGCGGCGCAAACTCAATTCTGATCGTCCTAGTTGGACATCAAACACTTTGTGATTCTTGAGGTCGGTAAGCGTGGTCGCATAACCCTTTTTACGGGTAAAGAAATGCTCATCTATCCCTAATACGCGAGGGCAATATCGGCGATCCCCCTCGGAACGCTTTTGCTTAATATGGTGCTGATACCAACGCTCTACCGTCGCTGGGCTGATTTGATGGGTTCGAGACAACTTGCGCTGCGTTACACCGCCATCGTGGGCTTCGAACACTTCCAGTCGATAGGCTTCTGAAGCGCGAAAACGCGGACGAATACCGGTAAAGGCGTGACGAAAATAGCGCTTACACTCCTGGCAATGGTACTTGGGTACTCGAAGGTGCAAGGTCATCACTTGATTCCCCTGACGAGTGTGCTTCACCGTCCTGAGATGCGTGGCTTTAATCCTCAGGCCATTGCCCTGACAATGCTTACAAGGCGGCCTGTGCACAGGCTTTGCCCAGACTTCGATCCCTTTCCTGCGGACTACCCGTTCAATCTCAAGGCCAGGTATGCCTATAATTCTTCCTGCGTGGGACATCGGTATTCTCCATCAAACTGTTTCTTCGCAAATTCAGTTTAATGAATGCCGGTGTCCCCCGTTAATGATGAAGAGCCAAAACAGGTGCCCCAAATGCCCCTAACAGACACCGCAGTTAAACAGGCTAAGCCAAAAGAAAAAACCTACCGCCTAAGCGACGAAAAAGGCATGTACTTGGAAGTCACCCCTAAAGGGCAAAAGTACTGGCGCATGAAGTACCGTATCGGCAAACAAGAGAAGCGGCTTTCGATTGGCGTCTACCCCACAGTCTCACTCAAGAAAGCGCGCCAGATTCGCGAGCAAGCAAGGCAACACCTCCTCGACGGCATCGACCCCTCTGGCCTAAAGCAAGCTAGAAAGCTCACCAGCGAATTAGCTTCAGAGAACTGCTTCAAGGTTGTTGCTCTTGAATGGTTTGCCAAAAAGAAGCCGATATGGGCAGAAAATCATTGGACTAAAGTCGAGAGAATGATGACACGAGACTTATTTCCCTACCTTGGCGCTCGACCTCTAAATGAGATCACCCCGCCTGAGCTATTAGCAGTACTGCGAAAAATTGAAAGCCGTGGCGCGCTGGAGTCAGCAAAGCGAACAAAACAGATAGCTGGCCAGATATTCCGGTATGGTGTGGCGACAGGTCGATGCGAACGCGATGCATCCCAAGACCTTACTGGCGCCCTAGCCAATCCTATAAAACAGCACCGCGCAGCGATAACGAATCCAAAAGAAGTTGGCCCCCTGCTAAATGCCTTAGACGGCTACCAAGGCACAACTGTAGTTAAAGCCGCCCTCAGCCTAGCCCCACTTACATTTGTCCGCCCTGGCGAATTACGTAAAGCTAAGTGGGCAGAAATCGATTTCAATAAAGCTGAGTGGCGATACTACGTTACCAAAACCAAATCTGACCACATAGTTCCCCTATCCCAACAAGCTATTGCCATACTTACTGAACTTCAACCGCTAACCTGCAACAGTGAATATGTCTTCCCTGGCGCGAGATCACTTAGCCGCCCGATGAGTGACAATGCTGTACTCTCAGCCATGCGGCGCATGGGTATCGAAAAGGATGAGATGTGTGGCCATGGCTTCCGCGCTATGGCGAGAACAATCCTAGATGAAGAGCTACATTTTCGCCCAGACTGGATTGAACACCAGCTAGCCCACTCAGTAAAGGACGTTCACGGCAGGGCCTATAACCGAACTGCCCACCTAGCTGAACGCAAAAAAATGATGCAAGCTTGGGCTAACTACCTTGACACGCTGAAAATTCAAGCATCAAGCAGCAACGTAATAACAGCAAGCTTTGGCTAGTTCCTTTTGCGGAAGGATCCGCAACGCATATCAAATCTAACCATAAAACGACCACCCCTAAAAACTTGAGGATACTACGGTGAATTCTTATCAGTTGGGCGAGCTTGAATTATCGATTGATTTCTTAACAGCCCAAGCAAGCGGCGATGCGAAGTACGCGCAGAGCGCTACAACAAAATTACTGGACTACCTACAGGACGGAGAGGTTACTTCTCACCAAATACGCATGCTCACCTTTATCCTGGAAAATATTGTTAAGGATAAAGGACTGTGTAAGAAAGTAATTTATGGTAAGTCAGGAAGACCCAGAAATCCGGCGCTAACCTCGCATCAGGTAGGCATCGCCACTTCGGTACTCAAATTCAGGAAATTAGGAAACTCATTGAAAGGCAGCCCGGACAACCCAGATAAACCAGGGGCATTTTATCTTGCTGCTGAAGAGTTCTTTGGGAGCCATCCCCCGGAAGAAAAAATACGCTATGTCCGTCATTGCTGGGAGTCGCATAAAAAATTAGCAATCGACATGAGTGAAGGCGGGCCTGACTTCTAATATTGCCTCCTCATACAAAACCCAATAAATACCGACCAATTGTTTGGGGCGCAATGGTAGGCCACCTACCCCAAAGTAACGCCATGTTCCACAACATACCCAATAGGTATCAGCATGGCAGAGAAAACCCGAGAAATACTTTTACGGCGCAAGCAAATCGAGGCCTGCACAGGGCTATCCCGCAGCACCATTTACGCGCTTATGGGTGAAGGCAAGTTTCCCAAGCCAATTCCATTGGCAGGCCGCACAGTTGCATGGACGCAAAGCAGCGTCGACAAATGGATCGCCGGTCGTATCGCAGCCGCCAAAGCCGATATTTAAAGTCGTATGACATTGCTAGGCAAACTCATTGCCCGAGGCGACTATGTTGCGATTACAAAAGGGAAGCTAACTATATCCCCTGTAAGCGGAAGCCCGGTACCAAATACCTGGCTTAAAAGTCATCGCGCTGGCCTGTTAGTCGAAATCGCTAACTGCACCGATACCCGCCTATTTTCATACGAGGGGTACTCAACTGGACGCTACTCAATTAAAGGCAGCTCCGCAGTCAAATCTCCCGGTGTGACGCTAAGCTACTACGCTCTGCGATCTGGCGAGCTTACATCAGTCACCTTCAACGCAGAACTAGATCGCAAACGTACGACAAAAGGAGGCAAACAAGGCTCTCCTCTCCCTGCAGGGCAGTTTAGGGTGACCAACAGACATAAATTCCTACGATACTGGGATAGCACAGGAATCGAGCGTCCGTTGCGCCTGTCATCCTTTCACGACTGCATGGGCAAGCTTCGCGACGTGATCATCACCGCCGAGATCAGGAAAGGCAACCGCCTAGATAAGGACACCATTCGGCCTGCAGAGATATGTGCTACGCAACTCCGAAGGGCAATGGGATTCCCCGACAACTCCCTGACAAACACCCAACAACCAACCGACAACTACCCGACAACAATACCCGACAAGAAATCCGGCCAAAGCCACGCCACACAAGGCTTTTATGGAAGTGAAAGTGCGTGTAACGATAGCCAAGTATTAAGCAATCAAGTAGGCAGGAATACAAGTAGTGTTAGATTAGTAGTTAAGGAGGTACTAGACCCTGCTACTCAGAGCAATGATGAATGGCTTGCTGAGTATGGTGAATAATCCTCCACCGATACTCATAAAAAATTAATTGTGTTGTCGTCGTCCGGCTTCCGGGTTGGGGCGTTAGAACACCTATCTCGATGCACTGCTGGTTTGAATCGTAAGGGCATCAGCTCAAAGCCCGATCAAAAATTTAAGTCGAATATAGTCACTGCCAGCGTCTTGCGTAAAGACGTTTTTAAATTTTTGCCTCGCGTATCTTGGCTATTTACTTACACTCGACGATTGACTCACGAAGTCTTTTTCAAGGTGGGGAAAGTTCTTAAGACACATCGCCACAAACTTTCTGTTAGCTTTCGTTTCCGCATCGACGACAGCCATTTTTAACTTTAACCGTGTTGATGACCAAATAGGTCGCTGCTGCCCTTTTTCCTGAAGCGCCTTAGCTTTTGAGTATTTTTTAAGCGCTCTAGCATGCTCATCCATATACTGAGTCGAATAAGATAATTGCCAACATGATCGGCATGCTACGTCCTGCGTCGACCACATGTAGACAATCGCACAACGCCCTTCACATACGGGACAAACAAACCAAGTCCGATCTCCACCAAAATGGCATAGTGTTCTCGTGAATTCTACAGTCGTTGGCCCCAATCTTGATTGGGAGGCAGACTGGATATATAGCCTAAGTTCAGTTGATGAACGCTCCCAATCAACACTAAGTAAAGTCGCACTAGCTTTAGACCAGCTTATCGATCCCTCATTATCGCCAAGCCGCGCAATATCGCGAACATCTAGCTTGGGCAAATCATCAGTCGTGAGGTGCCGAGTTACATGCCTACCGCTTCCGTAACCGCCCATAATTTTTCCCGAAATCATTTGCAAACTTCTGCTCATGATCACTATTGGGCCGTCCGACTGCAAGCCACCAAATTAGAATAATTTGCTCTAACACATTGCCAACCAGACGCTAGCGATGGCCCCCCTCCCAGCATGACAGCCATTGTCCCCAAACCGCTTTTCCCATATATTCAGTGACGGAACATGGATGCAAAACATACACAGACGCTGAGGGAACAATGGCGACAAACACAGACCAAGGACAGGAAAGTAACTTCGCCTTTCTTAGCGAACACGACCCCATCCTAATTCAGCTTGCCGCCACTGCTGAAAATGCCTTCTATGCTGACCCAAACACCACCCTGATTAAACTACGTCAGTTTGGCGAAGCCCTTGCCCAAGACGTGTCTCTGCGTGCCGGTATCGACTTTGACGACACCACCAGTCAAGCCGATCTGTTATTTCGTTTGAATCGCGACATTAGCCTAGAGCCCGATGTACGCAACCTCTTCCATGTGTTGCGCATCGAGGGCAACAAGGCCACCCACCAGTTTCAAACCCAGCACCGAGAAGCGATGCAGGGCTTGAAGGTCGCTCGGCAGCTCGCCATTTGGTATCACAAGTCCTTTGGCAAGCAAGGCAGCGCATTTAAAGCTGGGGCTTTTATCGCGCCACAAGACCCAAGCCTGAAGCTCCGTGAGCTGCAAATACACATCGATCAGCTCAATGCTGAACTAAGCAGCAAAGCGGGTCAGCATGATGTCGAACAGCAACGTGATGCCCTGCTAGAGCAGGAGAAGACCGAATACCAGCAGCTTGCCGAACTGATGGACGAAGAGGCCCAGCACTTTAAGCAGCAGGCCGAGGCAGCGGAACAGGCGCTTGCCGCGCAAAGAACAAAGTTTGAAGCGCAGATCACCGCACTAAAACAACAGCTCGTCAGCAGCGCCGCACCAATAGAAAAACAGCGTCAGTCAGTTCAAAGTAAAACCCAGTCAGCCAGCAAAACATTGGTGCTGGATGAAGAGCTCACCCGCGTATTTATCGATCAGTTGCTGATTGATGCTGGCTGGGAGGCTGACACCCAAGAGCTGACCTACAAATCTGGCGCGCGCCCCGAGAAAGGCAAAAACAAAGCCATTGCCGAATGGCCAACCCAGACTGGCCCCGCTGACTATATGCTGTTCGCTGGGCTGACGCCTATCGCCGTTGTCGAAGCTAAACGCGAGAACAAAAACGTCGCGGGCATGATTCCCCAAGCCGAGCGCTACGCCAAAGGCTTTAAACCCGACGCCACGGTAACGCCAGCATGGCAACTCGCTGGGCGCACAATCGCGTGGCCAGACGAGAGCGATGGCCACTATCAAATCCCCTTTGTGTACTCATGCAACGGCCGCGAATACATCAAACAGCTGGCCGAGCAGTCCGGCACCTGGTTTCGCGATGTACGTGAAACCAGCAATCTTAGCCGCGCACTGCAAAGCTTCCACAGCCCCTCAGGCCTATTAGACCTCCTCGCCAGGGACAAGGACAAAGCCCAGCAAATATTACAGGACGAAGGTTTCACCTACCTGCGCCTGCGCGACTACCAGGAAAAGGCCATTGTCGCTGTTGAATCCGCCCTAGAACGCGACCAGCGCGAATGCCTGCTGGCGATGGCCACCGGTACCGGTAAAACCCGCACTATCATTGGTTTGATGTACCGTTTGCTCAAAGCGGAGCGCTTCAAACGTATTCTGTTCTTGGTCGACCGAAGCGCCCTTGGTCAACAAGCTATCGACGCGTTCAATGAAGCGCCGCTGGAACAGAACCAGCCGCTCAGCAAAATCTACAATATAAAAGAACTCGGTGACATGGCCGCCGAGGCCGAGACCCGCATTCAGGTGGCCACGGTGCAAGCGATGGTGAAACGGATATTTATGTCCGACACCCCACCACCGGTTGACCAGTTCGACTGCATCATCATTGACGAAGCCCATCGCGGCTATACCCTCGACCAAGAGATGACCGAAGGTGAACTCGCCCTGCGCGACACCAGCCAATACCTGTCTAGCTACCGCCGAGTATTAGATTACTTCGATGCTATCAAAGTCGGCCTTACTGCCACCCCCGCCAAACACACCAGCGATATTTTCGGCAAACCGGTCTACACCTACTCCTACCGCGAAGCTGTCGCCGACGACTGGCTAATCGACCACGAACCGCCGATTCGCTACGAAACCTTACTCAGCCAGAACGGCATTAAGTTTGAAAAAGGCGACACCGTCAGCGCCATCAACTCCGCCACTGGCGAAGTAGAAGCCTCTGAATTAGAAGACGACTTAGGGTTTGAGGTCGACGCATTTAATCGCCGCGTTATCAGCGAGAACTTCAACAGAGTCATCTGCCAACAGCTAGTGCAAGAGCTCGACCCCTTTGGCGACGAAAAGACCCTAATCTTCTGCGCCACCGACCTTCATGCCGACATGGTCAAACGCCTGCTGGATGAAGCCTTTGTTGATGTTTACAACGGCGACTACCCCCAAGCCGCGGTCGCCAAAATTACCGGCCAAAGCGACAAAGTCGACCAGCTCATTCGCCGCTACAAAAACGAGCGCTACCCCAATATCGCGATTACCGTCGATTTACTGACCACCGGCATCGACGTTCCTACAATCGCCCACTTGGTATTTATGCGCCGAGTGCGCTCACGCATTCTTTATGAACAAATGGTCGGCCGCGCTACTCGCCGCTGCGACGACATTGGCAAGACCGTGTTTCGCATTTACGACCCCGTTGGCATCTACGCAGCGCTACAGGAGGTTTCCACAATGAAACCGCTGGTGCGCAACCCCAACATTACCCTCGAACAACTCTGCGACGAGCTGACCGACCCAGACAAACTAGAGCAAAGCCTGAACGCCCCAGGCGAAGCCCACGACAGCAGTCACGCCGACACCGTTTTGAGCCAGCTAGGCCAAAAGGTCATGCAAGTACTGCGCAAGGCCGAAAAGAAAGCCGAGAACAACCCGCAGGTACGTCAGAAGCTAGACGAGTTGCAATACAGCTGGGGCGTTGAACCCGCCAAACTCCACCAACACCTGCACAGCCTCGGACCCAAACAAGCCGCCGCCTTTCTTAATCAACACAGCGGCTTTATAGACCAGCTCGCCCAAGTAAAAGCGATTATGGGCAGTGAGCGCATGCCCGTAATTTCGGAGCACGAAGACGAGTTGCTAGTGCGGGAGCAGAACTACGGGGTTTACGACAAACCCCAAGACTACCTCGACAGCTTCAATCAATTTATTCGCCAGCAGCTCAACGACTCGGCCGCTCTCAGCGCCGTGGTTAACCGGCCCCGCGATCTAACCCGCCAACAACTTAAAGACATTCGCCTGCTCTTAGACAACAACGGCTTTAGCGAGGCCACACTGCAATCGGCATGGCGACAGCAAACCAACCAAGACATTGCCGCCAGCATTATCGGCCACATTCGCCGCGCCGCCATCGGCGAGGCCATGATCCCCTTTGAGCAGCGGGTGCAGAACTCAGTGCAGAAAATTCTTAGTCAACACAGTTGGACGGCACCCCAGCGCAATTGGCTGACCCGGCTTGGCAAACAACTCACCCACGAAGTCATCATCAACCGCGACACCATAAACCAGATTCCCGCTTTTCCCGGTGGCGCTAAGCAACTCGACAAAGCACTTGGCGACCAGCTCGATACCGTTCTCGACGCCATTAACGACGCGCTGTGGGCGGCGTCTTAATCCACAACTACGCAGAATATGTATAAAAAACACGATTTTTTATACACGTCGGCAGAACGTGTACATTTTTTGCAATTTTTTAAGCACGACAAGAAAACATGCATAAATTTTTACATTTTCTATACATGTCACGCTCGATATGTATAAACTATCCAAAATTCTATACATATATAATGACTGCCAATGACAACGATAATTGCCCCGCTACCCTTTCCTGACATGCCGCAGCTGGAAACCCGCAATGTGCTTAAAAAATGTGCGGAAGCCCATCGCTACCTTGCGGAACTTAAAGGTGTTGCGGCAAGCATCCCAAACGAAGCCATTCTTATTAATACCCTCACCCTTCAAGAGGCAAAGGACAGCTCCGCAATAGAAAACATTGTCACCACCCAAGACGAGCTATTCAAAGCGACACTCTTTAATGAGGGCATCGCCAACCCCGCCGCTAAAGAAGTCCAAGACTACGCTATCGCGCTAAGGGCAGGATTTAGCAGTATTCGCGGCAAAGGCATTATCCGACTGGCCGACGTCTTAGACACTCAAGAAATTATCGAGAAGAACCGCGCCGGACTTAGGCGCCTACCGGGCACCGTTCTCAAAAATGCCCTCACTGGCGAGGTCGTCTACACACCACCACAAGACCCTAACGACGTCGAAAGGCTAGTGAGCAACCTGCTCGACTACATTAACGATGACGAGCTCTGCGATGCCGACCCGCTAATTAAAATGGCCATCATTCACCACCAGTTTGAGAGCATTCACCCCTTTTACGACGGCAATGGCCGCACCGGCCGCATCATTAATATTCTCTACCTCGTGGCCAAGGGGCTGTTAGACCTGCCGGTGTTGTACTTGAGCCGCTACATCATTCAAGACAAAAGCGCCTATTACCGCGAGCTGCAAGCCGTGCGCGACGACAACAATTGGGAGCCGTGGTTGCTCTACATGCTAGAAGGCGTGTCACAAACTGCCCAAACCACCATTCGCCTGGTGAACGAAATCAAGCAACTAATGGCACAGTTCAAAAACACAATACGCACAGAACTGCCCAAAATTTACCGCCAAGAGCTACTAAACAACTTATTCAATCACCCCTATACCAAAATCGAATTTATGATGGATGACCTGCAAATCACCAGACTCACGGCAAGCAAATACCTAGAACAACTCGTGGAACTTGGCCTACTTCGCAAAGAAAAAATTGGCCGCAGCAATTACTACATTAACCATGCACTGGTTTCACTGTTTCTCAATTAAGGCCTAAGAAATGACCAACAACGACATTGTTCAAAAACTCTGGAATCTCTGCGACGTACTCAAAGACGACGGCATTAACTACAGCGACTACGTCACCGAGCTGGTACTACTGCTGTTCATTAAAATGGTTCACGAAAACACCGAGTCCGGCATTCTTAAAAAGCACCACATCCCCGAAGGCTGCCGCTGGACCGACTTAAACAGCAAGTCTGGCCTCAACCTGATGGACGCCTATAAACGCATCCTGTTAGCGCTCTCCTCTGGCAAAGACGCCAACGGCGAGCAGATTCACGACGACCAACTAATCTCGGCGATTTACGCCGACGCCCAAACCCGCCTACGTGAGCCGCGCCACTTAGAGCAGCTAGTAAAGGCCCTAGATCAAATCGATTGGTATAGCGCCCAACAAGACGGCCTCGGCGATCTTTACGAAGGCCTGCTGCAAAAGAACTCCACCGAAACCAAATCTGGCGCAGGCCAATACTTTACCCCGCGCGCCCTCATCAATAGCATGGTGCGCTGCATACAGCCCCAGCCCGGCGAAGTAGTGCAAGACCCAGCGGCAGGTACCGCAGGCTTCTTGATCGCCGCAGACCGCTATATTAAAGATCACAGCGACGATCTATTTGACCTCGACGCCAAGGCCCAGAACTTTCAGCGCAACAAAGCCTTTATCGGCGTAGAGCTAGTGCCCGGCACCCGCCGCATGGCCCTGATGAACTGCCTTCTACACGGCATGGAAGGCGATGACGAGGGCGTTGTTCACCTTGGTAATAGCCTAGGCATGGTCGGCGCCACCCTTGCCAAGGCCGACATTATTTTAGCCAACCCACCCTTTGGCTCATCCAAAGGCGGCGAAGCCAGCATCACCCGCGACGACCTCACCTATAAAACCAGTAATAAGCAGCTGGCCTTCTTGCAGCACATTTATCGCAATTTAAAACCCGGTGGCCGCGCCGCGGTGGTCTTGCCAGACAACGTTTTGTTTGAAGCAGGCGTAGGCAACGAGGTGCGTCGCGACCTAATGAACAAGTGCAATCTTCACACCATACTGCGTTTGCCCACCGGCATTTTTTACGCCCAAGGCGTTAAAACCAATGTGCTGTTTTTTACCAAAGGCCACCCTAAGGACAAACTGCAAGACGAAAACTGCACCGCCAATGTGTGGGTTTACGACCTGCGCACCAATATGCCCAGCTTTGGCAAACGCACACCCTTTACCGAAGAACACCTAAAACCCTTTGAAAAAGTGTTTGGCAAAAAAGCCGACGGCACCTCCAAACGCAGCGAGGGCGAATGGAGCTGGAACGCCAAAGAGGCTGACGTCGTTGAAGGAGCCGAAGAAAACGACGACCTCGCCAAAAGTCGCTGGCGAGTATTCAGCCGCGGCTGGATACGTGACACCAAAGGCGACTCCCTCGATATAAGCTGGCTAAAAGACAAAGACAGCGTCGATGCCGCCAACCTGCCAGAGCCAGAAGTGCTGGCGGCAGAGGCTATGTCGGAACTCACCGAAGCACTGCGGGAGATGGATGGATTGATGCGGGCATTGGGGGCTGGAGATGAAGCCGATATTCAGAAGCAGCTTTTACAAGATGTATTGGGCGTTGGGAGTGAATTGGCCTGATGAGCAAAACCGACGGCACTATAAACGCAACGCCCCAAAGCAGTCATTCCCGCGAAGGCGGGAATCTAGAGCTGCCCACCGGATGGCGTATTACTTCACTTGGAGAAATATGCGACATAAATCCAAAATCCAAATTGGAGGATGAAATGAGCGTAGGCTTTATGCCTATGAGCGGCGTACCAAAACACTACAACGGGCGATGCGATTTCGAGACCCGCCAGTGGAAGGACGTGAAGAAAGGCTTTACCCAATTTAAAAATGGCGACACGATACTTGCAAAAATCACTCCGTGCTTTGAAAACGGCAAAGCCGCTGTCATTAAAAATTTTCCCTCTGGCTGGGGCGCAGGAAGCACCGAGTACTACGTTTTGCGGCCAATAGCGGAAGGCATCAATCCTCAGCTTCTACTTGCAACCGTGAAATCAAAAGACTTTTTGAACAATGGCGCCGTCAACATGACCGGATCAGTTGGTCACAAACGCGTGCCCAAGGATTATGTTGAAAACTATCCAATACCACTCCCACCCCTAGCCGAACAAAAAGTCATCGCCGACAAACTCGACGAACTACTGGCGCAGGTCGACACCCTAAAAACCCGCCTCGACGCCATCCCCGCCATCCTCAAGCGCTTCCGCCAATCCGTACTCGCTGCGGCGGTAAGTGGGAAGTTGACGAAAGAGTGGCGGTCGTCTAATCGCTTTTCCTTTGACTACAAAAAACTGGAGAACGAAAAAACAAAACTTATTCAACAACGCCTAATCAAAAAAGATCTTGATTTTCAAGAAGGCGACGTCGAATTCGATACCCCTGCAAATTGGAAAGCATTGCAGCTAAAATCGCTGGCAGAAAAAATAACAGACGGCGAACATAAGACCCCGAAGAGAGAGACTGCAGGTCGAATTTTACTATCGGCGCGAAATGTTAGGGATGGCCACATCGATCTAAGAAACATCGATTATGTTGGCGAGGAAGAATATATAAAATTACGCAAAAGGTGCGACCCTGACGTAGGTGACATTTTGATTTCTTGTTCAGGATCTGTCGGCCGCATATCTCTGGTGGATCAATCTGATGCATATGTGATGGTAAGAAGTGCCGCATTGGTAAAGACACTTCCTAAATTTTCAAACAATCAGTACCTTATGCTATGCCTTCAATCGCCGCAATTACAGAAAGAAATCGAATCTAAATCTAAGTCAACTGCCCAAGCCAACCTCTTTCTTGGCCCAATTAAAGAACTATTAATCCCAATTCCATCGCCCGAAGAACAAACCGAAATCGTCCGCCGCGTAGAACAACTCTTCACCTACGCCGACCAAGTCGAGCAGCAGGTCAAAAACGCCCAAGCCCGCGTTAACCAGCTCACCCAGTCTATACTCGCCAAAGCGTTTCGCGGCGAACTCACCGAGCAATGGCGCCAAGACAACCCCGAACTTATCAGCGGCGACAATAGCGCCGCCGCCCTGCTTGAGCGCATCAAAGCCGAGCGGGCAGCGGCCACCACTAGCAAAAAGAAAGCCCCCGCAAGGAAAGCCAAGGCATGAGCGACATCAAACTATTCAAACTCGCCAACAACAGCGTATTAGAACTGACTGGTAAAAGCGCCAAGTTAGAAAAAGACCTGCAAGCCCACATTGAACAAAATATGGATGTACTCTTGGGCGTGCGTTACCTCGCCTCAGAATACGGCACCGGTAAAACCCATAAGGGCCGCATAGACTCGCTGGGGCTAGATGAAAACGGCTGCCCAGTTATTGTAGAGTACAAACGCCACAGCAATGAAAATGTGATTAACCAAGGGCTATTCTACCTAGACTGGTTACTAGACCACCAAGCAGAATTCCGCTGGCTGGTGATGGAGAAAATCGGCAAAGACGCCGCCGAAGACATTGAGTGGGACGGTACTCGACTGATCTGTATTGCCACTGACTTTAACCGCTACGACGAACACGCCGTGCAACAGATCAATCGCAACATAGAACTGATGCGCTACCGCTACTTTGGCGACGACCTACTGCTGCTCGAGCTGGTCAACGCGCAAACCGCTCAACAAGCGAATACCACCAAAAGCGTTGCTGCCCAAAAGCCTGACACACAAGCGGCACCCAACAAAACTGGCAACATCCAGAGAACAAGGCTATTAAAAGCAACACCTGAGCTACTCTCGCTGTACAACGATGCCTGTAACTATATCGACCAACTGGGCGATGAGGTTCAACGCAAAGACCTCCTACAATACACAGCATTTAAGCGCATCAAGAACTTTGCCTGCATTGTCATACTGCCCGGCAAAGACCCAAAACTGCAGATAACACTCAAGCTGCCCGGCGAACTTAGCGAGGAAAACGCCTTCAGCCGCAATATCAGCAACATAGGGTCCTGGGGCACTGGCGACCTTGAGGTGAATATCCGTAGCCAAGAAGACTGGGTTAAAGCCAGACTACTAGTCGACCAGGCATATCAGCAGAGTTAACAACTAATCAATGTTTCGACGAGAATAAATTGCAATATCATCCGCTTAAAACGGGATCTCTTGTCAAAATTATTGAAGCCATGGAGAGTTCTATGCCGAAATTGCGAATTTTTTTTAGTGAACGCCTAAGATGGGAAGCGTATAGAGATTTTTTCCAAATCCAGTTTCTTAGGTACTTGGTGGTTTGGTTTTCATTGGTACCTGCAGCAGCTGCAATCTTAAAAGATGTCCCCAAAACAATCACATTAAACGCAACTCACCCCCCTATTATAATCGCGCTTGAGCTTCCATTTTCATGGCAAGCGCTGTGGTTTTCGTCCGTATTCTTCATGGCTGCGCTAATTCTTTACCTGCTGTTCTGCCCCAAATTCATCAAGAAGTACCACTCTTACAGCGACTATCAAAAATATGAGCACGACGGCCGATGGATCACAAGAGAAGCAGCTCGATTCCTTAGGAGCGCTGAAAGCCCCCAGCGCCAGAAGTTCATCGATCGACTGTTAATTAAAGGTTTAATTACACGCAATGACAAAATCGTTCCGCCAGCTGATCTATACAAACCAGAAGTTGAAAAGCTACAAACCATGATCGTAATGGAAAGCAAAACATCTCAATATTGCCTAAGAACACCTGTACTAGTTAATGATAAGGAAAAACATTCTGATGCTGAAGCAGGCATATTCTGGGAAGTCTACGCTTTAGAGTCAGACAGTGGGTTCTACCTCCGCCTAGCCATTAGCATACTACTCACCCTAAGTGGTCTTACTTTCCTATTAGTTCTTGCTCAACATATTATAGAAGGCGCGAGGTATGCATTAACGTGAGCTACACAAAGAAGGATTATAAATATTACTTATCCCTCACTAGCCAACTCCCGTTTTGTTCATCTCCTTTAAGGCTTGACGCATCAAATAAGTGTGAATTTGCATGCGCATACTGCTTTGCCAGCACTCGCCAAGGCTTCGGACGTAACTCGAAGCTGCAGTTAACTAAAGCTAAAATTCTCAGAGAACGCTTTATTCGTATAAAAAAAGGTAGAATTCTCGGCGCTATCGACGAATTCATTGAGCGGAAAATCCCAATACAGTTTGGTGGTATGTCCGACCCCTTCTCTAAGTCACCACTCTCCGAGAATATCACTGCTGATTTAATGAATACGCTGAAGGAGTTCCATTACCCTTACATACTGAGCACTAAAAGCAGCGCCATTTCCAGCCCAGCGTTCATCGCATCATTAAAAGATTCAAACTGCTACGTCAGGTTTTCCACCACCGTAATAAACCCGACGAAAAGAAGTGCTGTTGATCTAGGTAGCTCTACTTTTGACGAAATCCTTAGAGCTACCGAATTCATAAGAAAAGCTGGGATTCCGGTCTGTTTCAGATTTCAACCAATTATACCTGGCCATGAAGAGTTCGCTGCAGAGATGATCGATCGCGCATCAAACGCTGGTGTAAATCATATTTCCGCAGAATACCTTAAAGTTCCGATAGACGCGGACTCTAAATTTCGGAAAGTACTCAGAGACCTCCTGCCACCAAAGCCAGTCGCATATTATGTAAATCGCCAAGCTTCGCATCAAGGACGCGAGTACATCTTACCCACTAAGTACAGACAGCATCACCTTTTAGCTATGAAGCACCGAGCAAACTCCCACGGAATAACCTTCGGTTTCGCTGACAATGACCTATTACTTTTTTCTGAAGGAAATTCCTGCTGTTCAGCCTCAGACTTATACCTTAAAGAAGCAAATATGTTCTCCGCTAACATAGTTACCATGGCGAAACGCATGCAAATAGGTGAACTAATTTCACTAGATGACTTAAGATCTGAATGGATACCAAAACACCCTATTTCCAGCCAACTGAATTCAACATCTAGAATAAATAAATCACTAATTGGCTCAGATGCAGAGTGGTATGTCTATCTTGAAGAGCTGTGGGAAGGACGCCGCGGCCTTTACTCCCCAGCTTTTTTTGAGGGGATAACTAAATCAGACGCAACCGACAACCAAGGACTTGCATTATACAAGCGCATTAGAACAGACTTAGACATAGCTATAGCTGCTCAAATGCCATATCACCCAACCGTACCAGAGGCCAAAAGTGCCGCACTAGAAACATAAGCTGCAAATCATGCTGGGGGCACTTATGGGGGCATAAACTATCCACAAAAAAAATATGCCTAACAATATCAATAGGTTAATTCATCTATTAAAGTGACGCCGGCCCACCAAAATACAAACCCCAAATACACTTTACCTGCCTAATTCACTACTTTTTATTAAGCTGAACTTGTTGTGAATAGCATGATGAATAAATGATATTTTTTCCCGTACCGGCTGAGACAACACAAAGGGGTAGGCGTCGTTCATGCCCATACTTCTATTTAAAGAGTTTAGAATCACGGAGAACTCCATCCAAGCGTCTAGTACAGATGTGATTGATGTTTGAGAATAAAAGAACTTTGAGTCTTGAGGTAAATTTAATTCATCAGTTTCTTCAGCGTCCGCCGCATCGCCGGTAATTGAGCCAGTAATTGAGAAGTTTTTAGCGGTTTCTAATGTATCCATGATATGCATGTAATGTGCCCAGGTCTCTGCCCAATCCTCATATGGGTGCATGGTGGCGTATTCACTAATAAATTCATCACGCCAATTATCAGCAGGCTTATTTTCGTAGTACTTTTTCAAGGATTCTTGATAATCAAGCTCATCATCACCAAAGTATTCTTTGCTTAGCGCATGCTTTCTCTCTGAGCCAACAATCAATTGGTCGAAGTAGTAGTGACCTAGCTCATGCCGGAAATGCCCAAGCAAAGTTCGATAACGCTCATTCATTGCATGCTTTGTCTGCGAGCGAGCAACATCGTCGGCTTCCGCCAAATTAATAGTAATATGGCCACAGTCATGGCCGGTAAAAACAGATTCAGAATAGTCTAACTTACTAACAAAATGGTCATTCACATCGCGATCGGTAGTAAAGTCAAAACTCAAGCCATTCTCTGGGTCCTGCCTAAGATTACGCAGCGGCAGGGATAAAGCCTTTAGGGTATACAATGCCCGACGTTTAGCTGCCTCCATCTTCTTCCACAACGGGATATGCTCAACAATAGATAAGTCAGGAACCGTTTCATTAAAACGACAAGCAAAACACAACACTTCATCATTGCCGTCCTCCGGCACAAGATCATCCAAGTTAACCATGCCATTGCATACATTATAGTCGGCATTATTATCACACTTTTGATAACGAGCCGCTGGTCTACGGGCTTTGAAATAGCATCCACTTTCTTCATCAAAGTCATACGGCTCTACCTTATTAAAAGCATCATCTAGCCCAACAACTCTTTGACATGAAACACAGCTACTGCTTTCAAAAAACAGCAGCTGCTTATTATCACAGCTACATCTAAAGGTTTTCATAGGTTTTCTCAATTTTATATAGTGTTGAAATAACAGACGATCAACAGGGCACTTCGCTACCGTCCCAGGCAAATACCTTTCCGCTATCGGCTACCGTAAGCCCTTGTAAAACGTCGATCATTTTCCTTGCTGAGTAATCCGCATTAAACAATTTATTACTAGTAACGCGCTGCTGGAAGGGCTGTGATAAATTGGTATCTACAGTACCGGGGTGCAGCCCCACTACAATAGCTTGTTTTTTACGCCAAGCGACTTCAATGCTGGCGGTTTTTATTAGCATATTCAGCGCGGCTTTGGCGGCACGATAAGAATACCAGCCACCCAGACGATTATCTCCGATACTGCCAACGCGGGCCGAAAGCGCGGCAAACACTGCCCGCTGTTTAAGCTGAAGCTTGGGCAAAAAATACTTGGCAACCAACGCGGGACCGATCGTATTGGCGAGAAAACTCCGCTGGAAATTTTCAGCACTTAAATCGCGCAATGATTTTTCCGGCATTAAATCGCTTTCATGAAGTATTCCGGTGGCAACAATAACACAATCCAATAGGCCGTTTTTTGCGCTCTGCTCCGCAGCCTTTTTGATGGATTCTTCATCAGCAAAATCGACTCTGCCGTAATGCACATTAGCCAACTTGTTTTTTATTTCTGAACGAGAAAATGCATGGATTATATTGCTGGGATCAGCAGCAAATATGTTAACAAAGGCAGCGCCAAGACCACCAGAGGCACCGATGATGACAATATTTTGGTTTGGCATATTTACGCTCTATTAGTTAGGCCTATTTTGCAAAGAGTCACCGGTAACGACCCGAGCAAGCAATCATTGCTGTCGCCGTGTATTGCACTTTACGTATAGTTACATGCTGGCGCACAAAATGAATCAAATTTCCATCACTCCTGACGTGATATCCCGCACCTTAATTCCGAACGATGACGGCAATCACCGGTCTTTCACGTACGCCAAATACCAATCAGCTTGCCCCAAAGCGTGATCCCGAGCTTATTAGCTCGCGTATCCCAACGACGACATACCGTGTTAGTAGCTGGATTGTTGATCACGGTATTGTGGTCTTAGAAGGGGACTATTGTAATCCGGGGCTAAACGGGGGTATAAGCGAGGTTAACTGGGTATAGGGACGTAGCACCGCCAATGAAAGCCGATAAAGACCCTGAGCAATATGAGTACTTAAAAATTCCCGACTACTTAATACCGAAGCCACGCGTCTATGGACGATCTTCTTGCTTATGGTGGCCAGCGGCGATGTTGAAATATTCTGTATTGCCCTATTTATACCCTATAGGGCTTATTCGCGGCCGATGGATTAGCGATATTCGGGCCTGATGTTACGATAAGCGCCACACCGCTATCGGTAAGCTAATTATTACTGGCTCACCCTGCACCTCAAGCCCGGCGCCCCATAATTTTGCAGCCAATGTCCGTGAATTTAGAAACAATCGTTGCATTGCTGCGCCATTCACCCCAGTCTACAATTTGTCATTTTCGTGTCATAGCGACGTGCAATTCTAATAAATAAGCCGTCCTTTAAGATAAGTAGGGAAGAATACTATGGGTCAACGTAAATCCCGTCGCGGATTATCGCGCCGCAGTTTTTTACGAAGAATAGGCCTTGGCGGCGCCGCAGTTGGCGCTGTAGCAGGCTCTACCGCCACGGTGAGTATTGCGGCATCGACATCTGACAAGAAGGCGATATCCCAAGCTTTGTCGCCTTTTCAGCACGGTGTGGCTAGCGGTGACCCACTGCAAAACGCCCTAATTATTTGGACTCGGCTTAGTGTTGAAGACCGCTTGCCCTGCGATGTGAGCTGGGAGGTGGCCGAGTCACCCTCGTTTAGCAGTACAGTGGCGCAGGGCGTGTTTACCACCGACAGCAGCCGGGATCATACCGTGAAAATAGACGTGACCGGCCTCTCGCCGGAAACAAGCTATTACTATCGCTTCTCGGCTTTGGATTTTGTTAGTCAAATCGGCCGGGGCCGCACCTTACCCCAGGGCGGGGTCGATCACCTGCGCTTGGCGGTATTGAGTTGCGCGAGTATTCCCCACGGTTTCTTTAATGCTTACCGTCGCGTTGCCGAGCGCCCCGACCTCGATTGCGTAATTCACTTAGGCGATTACATTTACGAATACGGCAACGATGGCTATGGCAGTGATGTGCAGGCTGGCGGCCGCATTTATGAACCCAGCCACGAAATGGTGAGTTTGTCTGACTACCGTCGTCGCCACGCCCAATACAAACGGGATTTAGATTTGCAGCGCTGCCATCAACAACATCCGTTTATTTGTGTATGGGATGACCACGAGTTTACCAACGACGCTTGGATAGATGGCGCTGAAAACCACAACGACGGTGAAGGCGACTGGGCCCAGCGCTCGTCCTTCGCATTGCAAGCGTATAGCGAGTGGATGCCAATTCGCTTACCGGAGCCGGGCAATCGCGCGCGCATTTACCGGCAATTCCGCTTTGGTGATTTGTTAGACCTCATTATGCTCGACACGCGCTTTGTCGGCCGCGACCAGCAGCAAGCCGGTAGTATTCCCGCGCAAACACCGGGCCTCGGTGGCTTTGGCTTTATTGACGCCGGCGACATTGCCAGCCCAGATCGCGGACTACTTGGCGATGCGCAAACTCAGTTTTTAAGCACTGCGCTGAGCAGCAGTTCTGCCCAGTGGCGATTCCTCGGCCAGCAAGTGATGTTTGGCCAGTTAAAACTCATTGGCGAACCCAATGCGCTAAATATAACGAACCCCGGAGGCCAAGGCGGCATATTCTTAAATACCGATCAATGGGATGGCTACCCCCGCGCTAGGGAAGAGGTTTGGAAGATGATTCGCGGTAATGGCGGCGCAGCAGTCGACAATGTGGTGGTGCTAACCGGCGATATTCACACGGCGTGGAGCATGGACATTAATGAAGACCCAAATAACCCGATAGCCTACAACCCGCTTGATGGTAGTGGTTCGATGGCGGTGGAGTTTGTGGCAACGTCGGTGTCGTCGCCGGGGCTAGACGAGGTGCGCGAGCTTGGTGAGGAGGGACTGAAGATTGTGAATCCTCATATGAAATACATTAATTTACGCGAACACGGCTATTTATTATTAGACCTAACGCCTGAGCGCTGCCAGGGCGAACACTGGTTTGTCGACGCCATTGACGGGCCATCGCGCGGCGAAAGCTTGGCTGCGGCGCATTTTACCGCCAGTGGCGAAAATCGTCTGCAGAGTGCAGCTGGGGCCAGTGCGGCCAAAGCGAATCCACCCGCACCAGCACCGTACGAGGGAATACCGCTATGAATAAATTATGCGTCTTTATTGCGCCAATGCTCTTAGCCGCATGTGGTGGTGGCTCCAGTTCCAGCTCGCGAGATGCCGGCGTACCGAGTACACCGGCCGCGCCTCAGGCTGAGCAAACCCTACGATTTATTGCCATTGGCGATACCGGCACCGGCAATGATGGCGACGCCACGCACCTGCAATACCAAGTAGCCGAGATGCTAAAACAGGTTTGCGAAATGCGCGGTTGCGACTTTGCGGTATTAGCTGGCGACAATATGTACGAAAGCGGTGTTGACGGCACAGACGACCCGCTATTTGCCGATGCCTTTGAGCAACCCTACGGCGATATTGGCATTCCGTTTTATGTGGCGCTGGGTAATCACGACAACTCGGTTACGCTAATTGGCGAGGGCTCACAAAACGCCAAGGGCGATGTGCAAGTACAATACACCGACGTGTCGCCGTCGGGCACGTGGAAAATGCCAGAGCGTTTTTACACCCAGACCTTCACTGGCAGCGTTGGCGACGACGTATTTGCGCAATTGTTCACGCTAGACTCTAGCCCAATCAGTCACTTCTTTGACGACACCAGTTCGCAGTGGAGTGGCGATGCCCTAGACGCCTATATTCTCAGTCAGGCGAATTTTATGCAGGAGCAGCTGGCCACCAGCAAAGCCAAATGGAAAATTGCCCTTGCTCACCACCCCTATATTTCGAATGGTCAACACGGCAATGCTGGCCAATATGATGTGGGCACCGCGCCCGACCCCTGTCTTGGCGTGGGCGACGTTATGCTCAGCAGCAGCTGCCGTGGCGCTGACTACAAGGCCTTTTTGGAGGCGACGGTGTGCGACGAGGTCGACCTGTTTATAACCGGCCACGATCACGAGCTGTACTGGTTTAAACCGCAAGCAGGCTGCGGCAAAACCCAGCAGATTGTCTCTGGCGCGGGGGCAAAAAGCCGTGAGGTATTTGATGCCACCCGTAACGATGCCTATTTTCAGCTGGGTATGAGCTGGGGCTTCTTTTGGATTGAGCTGCGCGACGACCGCTTGGTAGGCGCGGCCTACGCCCTCTACCCAGACGGCAGCTTTTACAATGCCGACGACCAAGGACGACCGCTGCCGGTGTTTGAACAGGTGTTGATGAAGCAACCATGAAGGCTTTCTTATTTACGGTAGGCTTGCTGGTATTGCTTGGCTGCAGCGATAACAGCCAGCGCTACCATAATGCCCGCTTCGACTTTAGCTTGCAGCTGCCCAGCGATATGCAGTGGCGCGAAGATTACTTGGGCAGCGCACTGGTAATAGAACCACGCGCCGACTCTGCACTGGCAGGCAAGCTCCGCTACCTGAGTGTCGATGTGAATGACGCGAAAGCTACCACCAACAGTCTAGAAGACTACAGCCAGTTCCGCCTGAGCGAATTACAGCGTTTTGCGCGGCGCAGCGAGATTCATCAACGCGAAACCCGCAGCCTAGCGGGCTACCCCGCACAGCGTTTACGCGCTAGCGTTCAATTCGGCGCCCAAGAAAATACGCTACTACTTTATTACCTGCTGGCCGATGGTCGCGGCTATACCCTTACCGCGGCGTTTGCGCCCAATAACGACCAAGACAGCACTGCGCAAGTCGACGCCCTTATCGGCAGTCTGCGCCTGCCAACGCCTTAGCAAAGGCGCGGGCATTGCTAAGGCGCGGTTTGCCAGCAGAACATCGCCAGTTTTTTGCCCATAATCGTGGTGAGTAAATATTCGTCACTCGCCCTCAGTAAGATCTGAGCTGCTCATGGTGTGGTTTAGCCAGCGTTCAAAGGCATCGCTTTTCGAATTGAGTTCGTCGGCATTTGCGCCAGTGACTTCTCAGAATACCAGGATGCGTTTCGATACGCCGAACACGGCTTTATCGTGGCAGACGGCTTGGATTTGCTAAAAGTAAAAGAATCAGTCTAACATCGAAGCAAAGAGCTATAGACCAAGGGCTCGCCGAGCCCGCTTTTTAAGCATGCTCTAAAAATAATGAGTAAACGTTGGGTTTAATTATGCTTCTAGTGCTTAATTGTTTTAGCCTTTTAATAGTTTTAGCGACCCTGCTGCCTATATCTCGACATCCACACTGGATAGTCAGAGGCATGGACTTCCCCCGTTTGCAAATTGCCGTTATTGCAGCCCTTGTATTGCTTGCCGATTTTATTTTTATGGATCTTCACGCGTCAGTCACTTGGGCGCTAATAAGCGTGACAGCAATATGCTTGATATGGCAGTTATGGTGGATATTGCCTTATACGCCGTTATGGCCTAAAGAAGTAAAGACAGCCACAGACGGCAGCCCGGAGAGACAGCTCAGCATCCTCACCTCTAATGTGCTGACGCCCAACCGTAACGCCAACGCGCTGATCAAACTGGTCAAGCTGCATCAGCCAGATATTCTCGTCACACTGGAGTCGGACCAATGGTGGGAAGATCAACTTAGTGCGCTAGAACCAGATATGCCCTATTGCGTAAAATGCCCCCTGGATAATTTGTATGGCATGCATGTCTATTCAAAACTTCCTCTGGAAGCACAAGAGATCTCTTATTTAGTCGAGCAAGACGTGCCATCGATACACGCCTCTGTGGTATTGAGAACAGGCGACAAGGTTCGCGTACATTTCATCCATCCGGCACCGCCCAGCCCGACTGAAAACCCTGAGTCGGCTGAGCGGGATGCCGAGTTGGTCTTGATCGCTAAAAGTGTCAGCGATAGCGATCAGCCTGTCATTGTGACCGGAGATCTTAACGACGTTGCCTGGTCGGCCACAACGCGGCTTTTCCGTAAAATCAGTGGTTTATTAGACCCCCGTGTGGGCAGGGGAATGTACAATACCTTCCATGTTGACTACCCCTTGCTGCGCTGGCCCTTAGATCATTTATTTCATAGCCAGCATTTTGTATTAATATCTATAAAACGCTTGCCCTCAATAGGCTCTGATCACTTTCCCCTGCTAACTAAGCTACTATTCGTTCCGCAGCGCGGTGACAATCAAGAAGGCTTGCAGGCTGATGCCGCAGACCATGAATGGTCAAAAGAGATTGCTGAAGAGCAAAACGTCAGTAAACATGATGTGCCTGAGCCCGGCGAGTAAGCGAAGGGAAATACCCTACGCTTACGAGCTCGTTTTGGCGCGGACGAATAATTGCCCTAATCCCTAGGGTTCCCCGTTAACTCCCTATTGATGAGAAGCCGATTCGCGATGAACAACACGATCAAGGAGAGCAAAGAAGCACGACAGCGAAAAGTACTTGAACGCTTGGAAAAGTTTAGTCACTTTACCGACAGCAGTATTGGCATACCCTTTACAAAATTTCAGCTCGGCGCAGAATCTGTGATCGGTATGTTACCCGTAGTAGGCGACATAGCCGGTCTGATCTTGTCTTCTTATGTATTAGTCGAAGCACAACGCGTAGGTGCAACGAAGGAGGTAAAACTCCGAATGTTGCGCAATATAATTATCGACTTTGTGGGGGGCCTGCTGCCGGTAGTAGGTGATGCCTTCGATGCCATATTTAAGGCCAACACCCGTAATACACATTTACTGAAAAGCTATCTGGAAGAGCAACTTGCCACTGAGCCCCCTGCACCGCCCTTTCCCTGGCGAACTTTAATTGGCTTGTCGATTTTTTTTGCATTGTTGACGGGCGGATTAACGCTGCTTTTCTAAGCCGGTGAAAATTTATTCTCCGGGCACTATCCAATGGAACATTAACGCCTGCTTGCCCATAATGGTTGTTGGAATAGTTTCATCACAAACATCCCCAGCCATGCCATAACATACGTGGAGCGGCAGTAGATGCTCTTCTCTAGGATGGCAAAAGCGAGCAAAAGGCGCAGCCTCCCATTGCACTAAACGCTCCCGTCGATCCGTTTCGCTTATATCGCCACTGGCGAGGGTTTCGGCTAACCATTGTTCAAAGGCCGCATTTTTCTGATCAAGCTCATTTTGCTCTGCAGAAAAAAACGCCGGTATATTGTGAAACGACGCACCCGACCCGATCACTAATAAATTATCCCATTGCAGTGCACGCAAGGCCCGCCCCATTGCGAGATGCTCTGCAGCATTTAATGATTGCGTTAAGGAGATTTGCACACAGGGAATATCCGCGTCTGGATACATAATTTTTAAGGGTACAAACATTCCGTGATCAAAGCCTCGCGACGAATCGAGCGCAGCATCAATACCCGCATTCGCGAAGGATTGGTAAACCTGCTCGGCAAGCTCAGGTTCTCCCGAACAGGGGTATTGAATCTGGTAGGCCTCAGCGGGAAAGCCACCGTAATCATAAATAAGTTGCGGCGTGTTGCCAGCAGTAATACTCGGTACGCGCGCCTCCCAATGAGCGCTAATCACCAGCACTGCACTTGGTTTACCAATCCGCTTGGCAAACGCCTGCAAGGTAGCCACCATGTCACGGTGCCCAGGGTCGCCCAATAGCGGCATTGGCCCAGCCCCGTGAGAGATATAAATAATATTCTGCTTGATTGCCATTTACTCTCGCTACTTTTATCGCTCAATTCGCGGCAGAATAGCATTTGGCTGAATAGCTAACCACAGGGGATAAACCCGTTTGCGCACCGCCATTACATAGACCATTTTAAATAATGACAGAATATTGGGTATTGCTCGTTATTCTTACGAAGCGTTAAATTACACATAAAAAAAGGCGAGCCAATACTAGCTCGCCGCCTCCGTATCACCGGCACTACACCATTGTTAGCCCACGACTAATATCTTACCGTCACGACCACCCTCGGCCGCCGCAGCAACAGCCTGCTTAATTTCGCTAACGGGGTACTCTGCATGAATTGGGGTATGCAATTTACCTTCAATTATGTATTTAGTGATTTTTCCAAATACCGCCATTTGCTGCTCAGGTGTCGCCGTGCGGAACCAACGTGCCAGCCAGAAACCTTTGAGGGTTACATCGCTAAACACCAAGGATTTTGCAGACAAATGGCAGGGCTCACCACTCATTAAACCGTAGTTCACCAAAGTGCCACCCACCGCAAGACAGGCGCCAATGCGATCTGTTGCCGCGCCACCAATGGCGTCAATCGCCAGCTTTGGTAGTTTATCGCCGGTAATTTTAGCGACTTCTTTAGCGAGGCCTGGGCCGTCGACCAGCACCACGTCGCCACCCTGGGCCTTGACACCTTCGATGGCAGATTCGCGGCGAACAATATTAATGGTTTTCAGGCCTTTAATTTTGGCGAGCTGAACAAGGTAGCTACCTACCCCTGAGTTAGCTGCATTTTGAATGACCCAATCACCCGCGTCTAGATCAACAAACTGCTCAAGCATCAGCAGTGCCGTTGGCGGGTTGATGCTCATCATGGCCAACTGCTTCGGATCGGCCTCATTGGGTACCGGTATAAGCTGAGCGGTCTTAAACACTATGTGGGTAGACCAGGTGCCAACACCCACGGGCAACATCACGTGTTGACCTACAGCTGGGCCTTTGCCGCCTAGCTTCACGATTTTGCCCACGCCTTCATTACCACCAATGGCCGGCAAGGGTGGCAATATGCCGTATTCGCCCGTAAGAGTGAGTACGTCTGAGGGGTTAATTGGCGAGGCGATTAATTCTACTAGGGCCTCGTCTTCGGCCAGCGCCGGGGCGTCAAACTCCACCGCAGTAATTGAGTTCTGTGGAATTGGCCCGCGCTCGGTGTATTGTGCTTTTAACATAGTTTGCTCCTTTGGGTTTGCCCCGCATGACACCCGTGGTGCGCTGACAGCAGGTAAATAGGTTTGTTTAAGCCACTAATGCTTATAGGTCTCGATACAACTCGGCTATTTTGTTGTAACGCTTGCGATTCAAGCCCATGTCCGAATAACCCGCTCGGCTAGATGAGCGGTAATGCACTTGCTGGCTTTCAGTGTCGAGCCAAAACTCCACGTCATCGCGGTAGCGCATTAGGGATGTGGTAAATACCACGTAGAGGTAGTCGTCTGACTCAGCCTGAACTTTGGCCCCGCCATAAGCTGCAACGGCCTTTTTCAATGCGCTTAAGGTGCTGGCTTGGGAATCTTTAAAGGGCAAAGTAGCAACCCGCTTCTCTGGGTCTTTTGCTTGGCTAGACACATTATTTGGCTTACTACTTAGTGCCGCTAACTTGCCGTCTGTCACGCCCAACTCGGGCACCTGATTGCCCTGAATAATTACCCTAGCCAAAAACAACACAACAAGAACGCCAATAACTGACAAGGCGATTTTCATGGTTTTATTCCTCTTATTGGCCCTAAGCCTCTCCGCTAAACAAGGCAGTTTTGCGCCAGGCAAATTACTTTGTGCGCAAAATAATGGCAGGCAAACATTGACCTGTCAATGATTTGCGCGCAAAATATTTTGGACTTTGGAGAACAACATTGACTGACATACCCGCCCTCAAGCTCAAGAATCAAGTTTGCCACTCGCTGTATTCGGCCACCAACGCCCTAATTCGGGCTTATCGGCCGGTACTAGATCAGCTTGGCCTAACCTATGCGCAATACTTAGTCATGTTGGCGCTATGGGATGAAGACACCGTTATTATTAAAAATTTGGTGCAACGCACTCGTTTTGACGCTGGCACCCTTACCCCGATACTCAAGCGCTTAGAAAGCAAAGCCTTGGTCACCATTGCTAAATCCAGTGGCGATTCCCGGCAAAAAGTCATTGTGTTAACACCACAGGGCAAAGCCCTCGCTGACCGTGCGCGGAAGACACCCGACAATATCACCCGCCAAATTGCCATGGCGCCAGAGGACGCCCAGCAACTTAAAGCCCTCGCTGAACAGCTGTACTCGCTGATTAACAACAACCTACTAGAAAACGACACAGAGTAAGTTCCGTCGCATATTTCGCAAGTTCACTCCGCCTGCCCGTCAGTACGCCCCCCAATTCTCAACAAAAAATCAGCCCAAAATAGTCAAATTGCGCCTGTGTGCTATTGTTTTAGTGTTTAGCCGCATCAACTTCGCCGTACATTAACGAAGATGATCTATTCGCTGCGCATTTTGCGTATACCCCGGCCAAGAACTTAGGCAACACCGGTTGCACCGTCCAATTAAGTCGATATTTTGGAGGAAAAATGAGAGCGCTTTGGCAGACACTTCTTATTCTGATCTTCTTCAGCTCCCTGGCGCAGGCCCAGCAGACAATGCGCGTTGGCGTAAAATCGGTACCACCGTTTGCAATGCAAACTGAATCTGGCGAATGGACCGGGATCTCGGTTGAACTCTGGAATAATATTGCCCGGCAGCAAAACTGGGAAACCCAATGGCTGCCAATGAAATCGGCCAGAGCGCAAATAGACGCCCTAGCCAATGACACCATTGATGTGGCGGTGGGCGCGCTGTCGATGACCCCCGAGCGCGAGCAGCTCATCGACTTTAGCTACTCCTTTTTCTCAACCGGCCTAGGTATTGCCACACCGGTAAAAAGCAGCGGCTGGACCACCCTCTTAGTGCAACTCATATCCCCCGCCTTTCTCAGCGCGGTCGGCATTCTTGCCGTGCTGCTACTCGCGGTTGGCGCGCTGTTGTGGCTAGTCGAACACAAGCGTAATCCCGAGCAGTTTGGCGGCAGTGTCGCCGATGGCATTGGCAACGGCTTTTGGTGGTCTGCCGTGACCATGACCACCGTCGGCTACGGCGACAAGGCGCCAGTCACCAGAGCCGGACGCCTGCTCGCAACAGTGTGGATGTTTGTCAGCGTCATCACGATCTCCAGCTTTACCGCCGCCATTGCCTCGTCGGTGACCCTAAACCAAATGCGTACTGCGGTGAATGGTGTTGACGACTTAGACCGGGTTCGCACCTTGGTGGTCGCCGGTTCTACTGGTGAGCAAAGCCTTGCAAACAGAGGGATTAGGGCAAACACCGTCACCGATCCAGAAGCCGGGCTAAACACCCTTAAAAGCGGCCAAGCTGACGCGCTGGTATACGACGAGGCCGTGCTGCGCTATTTACTGCGCAATGACGACGCCAACATTCAGGTCTTGAGCTTTTCTGGAAGCAAGCAGGATTATGCACTGGGTTTGCGCTCAGGCTTTGAGCAGCGCGAAAACCTTAACCGCAGTTTGCTAGAGGTGACCCGCAGCAGCGCGTGGCAGACAACCATGCAGCAATTTATAGGAATAAAATAAGCAATGCACAATCTCCTTACTGCCCGGCTATTTGCCTGTTTGATACTCCTTGCCGCCAGCGTTTTTGCTATTGCCCAAGACGAAGAGCGCGAGCGCATTGCCCGCGCCGAGGCCGACATTAGCCAAGAATTGCTGCAAATTGACGGTGACATTTTGCGTGACCGGGAGCGGCTACGCAGCGCCGAGTCGGCGCTCACCAACAGCATCACACCCAGTATTTTAGAAGATGCCAGACTTGATCTGGCCTCGCTCCGCTCCCGCGAGAGCGGTCTTAAAACCCGATTAAAAGCGCGCCGCAATAAGCTAAGTCAGCTAGACGCTGATATTGCCGACATAGAATCAAGTGGCTCAGCCAGCCCCGACGAAGACAGCCTGAGGCAACAGCATTTACAAGAGATGTACGCGCAACGCGAGCTACTGCATAGCCTGATCGACCGTCTCGAACGCTTAAATGATCGCTTTCAGACCCGAGTTGCCTTAGCTCGGCAGCGCCTTAATTTACTGCAAGCGCGCTTTGAATTGCCCGACCTAGACGCAACGCGCAAAAAGCCCAGCCGCGAAAGCCTGGCCTTACAGGACAAGGTCGATTCGCTACTCAGTACGGCGTCTACCGCGCGGCGGGATGCCACACAATTAACCGGCGACCTTCCCGCTGATCGCGCCAAACGTCGACTCTTAGAACTAACGGCACTGGCATCTGAAGAGCGGGCAGAGTTTTATCAGCTCAAAATTGTCCGCTTGCAGGCCGAGCGCATGCTGCAGTCTTTGGCCATATTCAGCGGCTCGCAGGCCACCCCCGTGCGGGTAATAGAAAAAGCCCTCGCCAATATCGAGAAATTGCGCGACGGCCTAACAGACCAACAACAACTCATAAAACAAAAGCACGAACAATTCAAAGACCAAGGAAAAATTATTCGTCAGCAGGGCGAAATTGCCAGCGGCGCCGACAGCACCTTTCAGCAGCGCTTGGGCCTAATTAACGACCTTATCGACTTAGCCGAGCAAGACGATAAGGCGGCGAGCAATTTAATTGCGAAGCTCGACGAGGTAAAAAATATTTACCGCAACGACTTGGCCGGAAACGCCAGCGCCGAACTACTCATTTTGCGGGAGCTGCCCTCTGACGGGCAAGCTTGGCGCCAGCTTGGCAGAAACATGTTAAGCCTGCCGCTTCGGGTCGGCGTCGCCTTAAAACAAGCATTTATTAATACTGGCAAAGCGTATTCCCGCAGTGACGATGGCATAAAAGGTCTCTGCATTCTTGCGCTGCTCGGTTTGGTGTTTGCGGGTATTCAAGGCCGCCGCGTGCTAGCCAAACAACTGCAACAGGTTCAAGCTCGCGCCGACAGCGAAGAAGCGGCCGCCTGGGTACCTCTCGCCATTATTCACCGCAATTTACTCGGTATACTGCCGCCAATCTTTGTTGTTATTGTTGGCTCGCTATTAAATATACGCGAGTCAGACCTTATTCTGCTGCTCACGCCACTGCTTATTTTCCCGGTAGTTAAGCTTGCGCTAGACTTCATTAATAATTTACTCGACCACTACACACCCGAACTTAGCCGCGACAAAACAGCGGTGCTGCTGATGGAAACCCGCTGGGTGATTGTGCTCAGCGCCCTGCTCAGTGGTGTGTTGGTTATTGCTCACACCGTTGCCCTGTCGCCCACCGTGATCGATGCCATCGATCGCCTGTCGATGCTGTGCCTGCTTTTTATTACCGTACCGCTGCTGCATTTACGCCGCCTGTTACTAGAAGGGGTGGCTGGCACCCTCGAATCCAAAATGCTGCGCAGCTTTACCTTACTCGTTCCCTTACTACTGCTCGTCTGCGCCATTACCGGGCTATTTGGTTACGTTAATTTAGCGCAGGCGGTGGCCAAACGTCTTGGCTGGCTATTTGTAGTCGCGGTGGGCCTGCACTTTGTGCGCAATATTTTGCGCGCCAGCTTCAAGGCCATCGGCCGCTGGTTTGACCGTCGCGACAATGAGTCTGCAAGCTACTGGCGTCAATATATTCTCGGCCCACTGTATCGCATCGCGGTATTGCTGAGCGTGGTACTTGGCGCGCAACTTTTGTTCAGTTTGTATGAATGGAATATGCAAACGCCTGTGGTGCGTTATATACCACTAGCCTTAGACACCACCTTATTTATGGCGGGCACTACGGCCATCAAGGTAAAGACGTTTGCGCTGGCCTTGCTGGTTTTGTTTGTGGCGATATGGGGTGCTGGCTGGAGCAAGCAGGTTAGTTACCGCTGGGTTTACACTGGGGTTAGCGACCAAGGCATTCGCAATAGTCTTTCTACTTTTACCCAATACTTTGTGGTGGTTTTAGGTTTGGTCTTGGCCATGAAAATTATCGGTCTAGACCTAACCGCACTCACTGTATTTGCTGGTGCCCTGGGGGTTGGTATTGGCTTTGGTATGCAACAGATTGTTGTTAATTTTATTAGCGGCATACTGCTGCTAGTAGAGCGTCCGCTGGCCACCACCGACCTTGTTAACGTCGACAAATACGAAGGCGAGGTGACCCGTATCGGCATTCGTTCACTTACGGTAAAGACCTTCGACAACCAAGAAGTCATCATTCCTAACTCGGCGGTAATTACCAAACCCTTCACCAACTGGACTCGTGGCGACGACGTGATGCGCACCATACTCATGGTTGGCATTAGTTATGACGACGACCCCCATCAAGCCGTCAGTCTTATCAAGGCCCTGCTCATCGACCACCCCGCCGTGCTCGAAGAGCCGAGCCCCAAAGTATTATTATGGGAGTATGGTGACTCGGCCCTCATGATTCGGGTTCAATTTCACTCACGGATTCGCGGTGACGTTGGCAAAGCGGATTTGCGCTCGCAATTACTCTTCGCCATTTGGGATGCCTTTAAGGAGGCCGGCATTACTATTCCCTACCCCCAGCAAGATGTTCACTTGCGCAACTACCCGCCCAAACTAGAATAGTATGCAACGCTGGCCTTAGGCTATTCGCTTAAGGCCGCGCCCTTCTATGTTAAGCATGCAAGTCAGCCACAATGGCGCGCCACATATCATCGCTTGCCGCATACGGTGAATAGATTGCCAAGCGATCTGCCAAACCTGCGTACTTTGTTTTTAACAAGCCAGCAATGTCTGCTGGGCGCCCGCGGGTAGTAAACGCATCCAAAAAATCGTCGTTAATATAATCGGCCAATTCCTCCCACTTGCCCTGCTTAGAGAGGGCGTTGAGCGTTGGCTGTAAATGTCCGAGCCCCACCGCATCCATTGCCGGGCGATAGGCGGGCGTCGAACCGTAGAAGCCAAGCAAGCCCTTTACGCTCGCCTCAGCCGCGCGGTATTCCTCATCGCTGCTGCCCGTAATAACAATGGCATTAACCTGCAAGCAAAAGTCACTCCGAGCGCGCGCCGATTTTTCTAAACCGCGTGTTACCGCAGGCAAGGCGAGCTCACGGAGAAAAGGCAGCGTATTGAACGGGTGGACAATAAAGCCGTCGGCAACCTCGCCCGCCACCTCGGTCATTTTTGGGCCAAACGCGCCGAGCATAATGGGCGGTATACCGTAGGGGTTAGGGCCTGGATTAAACATTGGTGTCATCAGGGTATGGCGGTAGTAATCACCCTCAAAATTCAACGCCGCGCCATGCTGCCAACAAGCAAAAAATGCTTTTACCGCTAAAATATACTCGCGCATTCGCGCCGCTGGCGGATCAAAGGCGAGGCCAAAACGTTTTTCAATGTGGGGTTTTATTTGCGAGCCAACTCCCAAGCTAAATTTGCCCTTAGAATACGTCTGTAAATCCCACGCTTGGTAGGCTATATGAGACGGATTGCGGGGAAACGCGACCGCAATCGCCGTTGCTATATCAAGCTCTGGCGCGTGTTCACTGGCCAAAACGAGGGGCAAAAATGGGTCTGAACTTCCTTCTAAGGTGTAAATTCCGTCAAAACCAATGTCTGCGAGACGCCTAGCCTCAGTGGCGGCATTATTTAGCTGCGCATAGAAGGGCCCATCAATTTTCATCACCACACTCCATTCTTATTATTAATTATCAATAGCTTAAAGACGCTCTTAGAACGCCCCTCAGTGTAAAATTCGGCATTTTGAAAAAATAAACGGCCTAGGCCCCATACTAACGGCACAAACAATGTCACAAATTTGCCACATTGCTATTATCGAGTCCGTTAATTTACGGTAGGCTGTATGCACTGATTACATATAACTACACAAAAATAATATTTGGTCGCCAAAAGGCATTGCTACTTCGTAACCACTACTTACGGTCAATTTTATGAATGTTCGTCTATTGCCCCTTGTTTTTCTATCCTTCACATTGATTAGTGCCTGCGGCGGTTCCAGTTCCAGCAGTACCAGTAGCCACAGCACCCCCAAACCCAGCTCTGAAGTACCGCAAACCCGCTTTGCCATGGCCAATGGCTGTTATGCACTGCAGTCGGTAAAAACCGCAAAGTACGTTGTTGCCGCAGCGGAATCCGGCTACGCCACTACTGCCGCGAGCACTAGCGGGGCAGAAGCCTTCTTCATGCAGCCAGCGACGCTGGGCAAGTATCTGTTTTACACCAAGGACAAACGCCTCCTAACCGCCGCTGCCGACACCATTAGTGGTGAAGAGGCCGCGACTGACGCGGCTATTTGGACCATAAACCTGAATACCAGTAACGCCAGCTTTAGTATTGTGTCTGACAGCACTAGCCAGACTATGCAGGTAAATGACAGCGGTGCGCTAATCGCTGGACCAGCCAGTACGGAGCCCGCGGCCCAATTTAAATTCGCCCCCGCGACCAACTGCACCAGCTACCCAGAAATGCCGACATCAATAAGCGGCGAAACCTTTAAAGGCAGAGGTGTAGACAAGCCTATTATCGGCTTTGCCGATATCCACACTCACATGGGTATGTCGAATGAAATGTCTTATGCCGGAGACGTTGGTCCCTCGGCTGGCGGCGTTTTATACGGTGGGCCTATCCACCGCTTTGGCGTAGACCACGCCCTAGAAGACTGCGAAGAGCTGCACGGCCCCAACGGTATTCGCGACGGCAATAATGTAATTAGTGAAAACCCCACCGACAGCCATGAAACCAAAGGCTGGCCTACGTTTGTAGACTGGCCGCGCCGCGACTACTTAACTCACCAAGTCATGTATTACAAATGGGTCGAGCGCGCCTATTTGTCTGGCTTGCGCCTGATGGTGAACCACGGCACTAACATCGCGGGCTTATGTAACGTCGGCAAGGTGATTGCCGCCAACCCTAACGCCGACTGCGACGATATGAGTGTTGCCGTTAAGCAAGTTGAATACCTCTATGAAGTGCAAGACTACATCGACGCCCAGTACGGCGGCCCCGGCAAAGGCTGGTATCGCATTGTAAAATCGCCACAAGAAGCGCGTACCGTGATTAACGACGGCAAAATGGCCGTGGTCCTCGGCGTTGAAGTTGCACAGGTATTTGACTGTGGCGTCACCTTTTTGCTCGGTGGGATCGAACAACGTAATTGTGACGAAGCCCAAATTGATTCTGAAATTCAGCGCTTGTGGGATCTTGGCGTTCGCCATGTTTATCCCTTCCACGACATCAACAGCTCACTGGGCGGCGCCGGTCTTTTTAATGGCAGCACCATGAACTTGCTTAATTTCTTGGACACCAAAGCCTTCTTTAAAACTACCACCTGCCGCGACTATCCCGTAGACGAGCCCTTAGTTCGCTCTCCCGGCACAGAGATGGCTACCGGCATTCCCGGCACTGGCGACGACCCAATATCACAAGCCTTTTTTGAAGTGAGCGCCGGCGCCTCACCACTCTACCCCGCCGGTGTTCGCTGCAATGCGCGCACGGTAACCGATTTAGGTGAATACGCGCTGCGCGCACTGATGAAGCGCGGCATGGTGATTGATATTGACCATGCCGCCTACCACAGCAAAGACATTATGATTGAACTCGCTGAGCAAGAAGTGCCCAAATACCCGCTGTCTTCCTCGCACGACGCTCACGGCGGCTTAACCAGCGACCAAGCCGCAAAAATGCTGAAAAACGGCGGCGTTATTTATCCCTACAAAGGCAATGGTATTAAGCACAAGGAGTTTTTAGAGAAGTTAAAATTCTGGCGTGCAAAAGCAGGCATTAGCGACACCGATCAAGTGTTAGGTCTAGGCTACGGCGCCGATGCCAACGGCTTTGGCGGCCACCCAGGACCTCGTGGCGGCGACTCAGAACCAGTTCGCTACCCATTCACCCTATTTAGCGGCGACGACTGGGGCCCACAATTTAGCGGTTTCAAGCCCGTTACCGTCAACATGCTGTTAATTCCCGATAGCGGCAAATACTGGCATATCGACGAAACCGGCATGTCGCACTACGGCCTTGTTGCCGACTTCGTTGAAGAAGTGCGCCTAGAAGGTGGCAAAGAAGCCCTTGACGCCCTGTACAACTCGGCCGAAGGCTACGTGAAAATGTGGGAGCGCGCTTACAACCGCAACGCGAATCTGAGTAGTGCCAAATAAACCGGTGCTACCTATGCCGCGCGTCTAGGCGCGCGCCAGCAATGCAGCAGTACGCAACAAGAATAAGCCTATACCTCGCCGGACTGCTTGCGTCCGGCTTGGCGCAGGCCCACTCCTTTGGCGAACCCTATATTCTGCCCATGCCCTATTGGATGTATATCTATGGGGCGATGGCCGCGTTAATTTTGTCTTTTATCGTCTTGGCTTACTTTTACAATGCCGACCATGCCAACCGTCCGGCGCGGCTTTGGCCCATCGGCCACCCCCGACTGCTTCAGGCATTTAACACAATACGGCTTGGCACATTGCTAAAAGGGCTTGTTTTACTGTGTTTTGGGCTTGCCATTGTCAGCGGCTTTATTGGCAACCAAGACAGCTACCGCAACTTCAATATGACCTTTTTCTGGATTAGCTTTGCATTAGGCGCAAGCTACCTCAGTGCGGTATTCGGCAACTGGTATCACTACCTTAATCCCTGGCACGTGATACTGAGTCCGCTAAAACACTTTTGCCAAGGTCGCCAAGCCTACCCCAAGCAACTGGCTTACTGGCCCGCCGTAGCACTGTATATGGCCTTTATTTTGTTAGAGCTATTTGGCAATACCAAGCCCTTCTCGCTGTCCTTGGCACTCATCGCTTACACACTCATTAACACCCTAGCGGTATGGCGTTTTGGCAGCCAAAGCTGGTTTCGCCATGGCGAGCTGTTCTCGGTGATGTTTCAGCTAATCGCCAAAATGGCACCTATACATTATGACCCCAGCGCCAAGGGCAGAGCCAAGCTCAGCCTATGCATGCCCTTCAGCGGCTTATTACACCAACGCCTAGAGCACCGCAGTCTGCTGGTCTTTCTTCTTTTTATGCTGTCGTCTACCGCCTACGATGGCCTGCGAGAAACGACGCTGTGGTTCAATCTGTTTTGGACCGACCCCCTGCATATTTTGGAACCCTTGCTTGGCAAGCACCCCCTCTATGCCTACGTCACCCTTCGCCCCTGGTACTTAGCCTTTGAAGTTGTCTGCTTACTGCTGTCGCCTTTTATCTACTTATATTTATTTTTATTCTTCCTGTGGGCGGGTAAGCGCCTGACCCGCAGCGATCTGAGCGTCACTGAACTATCACTGCGCTTTGGCTACAGCCTGCTGCCCATCGCCTTGGTCTACCACATTACCCACTACTACACTCTGCTACTCAGCCAAGGCCTTAAAGTACGCGGACTCATCTCCGACCCATTCGGCTGGGGCTGGGATCTATTCGGCACCGCGATCAGCGGCCGACTGCCGATACTCCCCGACATGGGCCTGATCTGGAACAGCCAAGTGTGGCTCATTCTTATCGGTCACGTCGCCAGCGTATACCTCGCTCACGCCGAAGCACTGCGCAGCTTCCCCAGCCAACGCCAAGCCAGCCTCAGCCAAGTGCCTATGTTGCTATTAATGGTGATCTTCACCGGCGTAGGCTTATGGATACTTGCCCAGCCGCTGCAAGGCTAAGCAAAAGCCTATAAATACCGGCAAAACCGTATCCCACAAATCTAATTCACATTAATTTAAACTTATTCGGCAATAGGGCTTGCAAGAATTAATTTCCGCTCCTATAATGCGCGCCCTGTCATAGAGAAAACGACAGCAGATCAGTTGCGGGGTGGAGCAGTCTGGTAGCTCGTCGGGCTCATAACCCGAAGGTCGTAGGTTCGAATCCTGCCCCCGCTACCAACACTACTTGCTGAAGCTCTGAGGACGATATGTCCTTGGAGTTTTTGCAAGCTTTCCCAAGACTTAGGATGCCTGCCAAGGCTCCGTGAAGGTCAATTTTCAAACCTTTCTTAGCCGTAGTATCTGGGCTCAGCACGATTTTATCGACCAGGCCGCGAATGATCTCTGCGGCCTCTGCGCGCTTGTCATCCTCGTTCAAAACAGCCACCAGTTTTTCGATTTGCTCGCGGTAGCGTTTGCCCATATTGGGGTGGATGTAAACCGGCTCTTCTACTGTGGTTTCAAGCAGGCCTTTCAATTCCTCATTGCGGTTTTCCAGCTCCCACATGCGGTCCTTCACACGGGCGGCAGGTACGCCATTGCAGATCGCGTCGATCAGCTTGTCGAGCTCCTTGTTATTGCGATCAAGCTCTTCTTTGTGGGTTTTGATGGCCGCATTGCGCCCCATGCGAAGCTTGTTCATATGGCGGGTATATTCTTCCGCGAACACCGCTGCCAATTCCGGGTCCATCAAATGATGGCGAAGCCCGTTCAGTACGGTATCTTCGAGGAGGTTGCGACGGATGGAACGGCGGTTAGAGCAGGTTCCCTTGTTGCGCGCCGTCGAACAACCAAAATGCTCGCTGGAGATTTTGGAGAATCCTCCGCCGCATTCCCCGCACTTCATTAAGCCGGAGAACAGATATTTCGGACGGCGGCAGTCCCACAGCGCATCATTCTTCTTGCGCGCCTTGGTCAGCTTCTGCTGGCGCACTTTGGCCGCTTGCCAAAGCTCTTGATCTACAATCGCCAGCTCCGGCACGTCCTGAATGATCCATTCGGATTCAGGATTAAGGCGCGGGACGCGCTTGCCGGTGTCTGGGTCCTTGATAAAACGCTGGCGGTTCCAGACCAGGCGGCCAATATAAAGCTCGTTATTGAGAATGCCGGTGCCGCGATCTCGATTGCCGTTGATCGTACTTTGGGTCCAGCCTTTACCGCTGGGGCCAGGGATGCCACGTTCATTCAATGATTTGGCAATCGCTTTCGGAGAGATGCCCGCCGCGTAGTCACGGAATATCTGATTGATGGTCTCGGCCTGATCCTGATTGATCTCGCGATCACCTTTGATTGGCTCGCCGTTCCCATCGAACTTGCGCACGACATCATAGCCGTAAGACTTGCCTCCGCCGGATTTACCGGCTTCAACGCGGCCACGTAGGCCGCGCCGGGTTTTGTCGGCAAGGTCTTTTAAGAACAGGGCATTCATCGTGCCTTTCAGGCCGATATGAAGATGTGAGATTTCACCCTCGGACAGGGTGACCATCTGGACATTGGCAAAGCTCAGGCGCTTGTGAATTCCGGCAATATCCTCCTGATCGCGCGAAAGACGATCCAGCGCTTCAGCCAGGACAATATCGAACTTGCCGCTTTGGGCATCTTGCATGAGCGCCTGAATGCCGGGGCGCATCATGCTTGCCCCGGACAGGCCATGGTCGGTATAGATTTGGACGATAGTCCAGCCTTCGCGCTCCGCTCGCTCAGTGCAAAGGCGAACTTGATCCTCAATCGAGGCCTGGCTTTGCATATCGGTTGAGTAACGCGCGTAGATGCCGATGTTTGCTTGTGAGCGTGTCATGCAGACTCCTCGCCATTCTGGCGATGTTCGTGCGACGATTCATGGGCCTCGCCGGAGGCTTTGTGATCGCTCTCCGCTGCCGCCCGCGCCAGCAGTTTGACCAGAGCTATCTGCTCCGGTGAATGCTGCGCTGTCGCTGTCTGATTTTTCTTTGAACACTCCATGCAGCCAGACTACGGGATGACTGCAAAGCCGAGCCTCGCGGCATCATCGCAAGGCGTTGGCTAGATTTTGAAGCGCTCTCTCATTGCCTCCGTTTTGGCCCAAGGGTCACCAGAGATTTCTGAAATCAGCTTATCAAAAACCAGTACAAAAGAGTCATGCAGGGCCTGATCGCTGAAAGATTCAATGTGATCGGAACGGACCAAAGGCCTCATATCCGATAATAAATCCTTGCTTGCCAGCTTCTGGAACATACGCTGTTCAGCGTTGGCGCGGGAAATGGGCGCATCTTCGACATAGCGCTCAAAAAGTCTGGCGATATTCGCCGGATCGACCGGGTCAAGGCTAGCAAGCGCATGAGACAGGTCGAACAGATCGCGCCCCTTGTCACGCTGTAACAGCGCTCGTAGCTTGGTAGCTAGCATCTCGTCGTTTGAGAAGGTGGGAATTTCACACCCGCCTGTAAACCAAGGGTTTTCAACTGCATATGGGGAGGTGACTCCTCCATCGAAAGCTGCCCTTTCCCGCGTATTGATCTCTATTTTTAGGCGTATCTGAGTACCGTCTTCCGCCTCTACCGAATAGGTGAGCTTAGGAGCAACTTTGCTCGTCTTATAGTTCGCATCACCCAGCCAAGGCCGCAGGATATCCTGCATCGTTCCCAGCAACCCCTTTATGGGGCCTTCTGTAGTACGCACCAAGTCAATATCTTCCGAATACCGCAGAGGGTCAGGGAAATGCAGCTTGTTCAGCGCTGTACCACCACGAAAACGCAATTCGCTTGCCAAGAAGGGATTAGAAAATAGTTCGACAAGCGCACGACTGATAATCAGGTCTTGCTCTATCTGATATCGTTCTGCCCAGGGCGCATGTTTTGACCATGCCGTTAAGTAGCTGTTTGGTATCATTCGTCAACCTCCACAGGACGACGAATGGTCATGCGCCAGCGCCGGTCTTTCTCGGTAATCTCTGGAATTAAATCGGGGTCCATATCCCGAGGCGGTGGAACCAGCTCGATTTGAGTCAACTTTCCTGTGTTTTCTAGCGTTTTTAACAGATAACGCGCGGCTTTATCGTGGCCAATGTAGTCCAGCAGGTAACCCAGCCTTTGTACTTGGCTGCGTTCAAAGGCCGTGGAGAGAAAGCCCAAGAGTGCCGGATCAATTTTTTCGCCCAGATCAACCAAGACCGTCGCAATATGGTTTATTCCGCCTGTCGCTTTGGGGTAGCGCACCAGATCAAACGCGGTCAACTCCGGCCCGGAAACCTTGTAATAGCCAGTGTCAGACTTTTGCTCAATCAGGCCTTCTTCGACAGCTTCAATATTCTTCCGGTAATAAAACCCGATATGAGAGCGTCCAGCTTTGATGCGGGGGAGCTGCTTATTCGTTATAACCTGAAACTCCATGACGGCCTGATGGCGCGCGCCATGAATTTCGGCGGCTTTCAGTAGCCCGACATAGTAGGGAATGTCCTCAAATCCCATGAGGTCGCGTATATACCAGTCTGGCGGGGGCGCTCCCCATGATTGGTACTGTGATGGCACTATGACGTAGAAGCCGCTTCGGGGGCTGAAGAGACGCCCACGTTTCTGTAGCTTTACGGCGCTGTGCAGGAATGACTTTGGCGAAGAGCCAGTAGCGTCTACGGCTTCGCTTTTGGTAAAGCAAAGCCTGCCGGAGGCTGCTTGATCATCAATGTAACGCTCTATGGTTATTTTCATCATATCCAAATATCCATCATTTATATGGATATTTCAATATATTTATGTTATTTTTTAACCTTCATATCCCTTTTTATGGGATAATGAAGATAAATCAATATGATACGGTAGTCTACCGCATACCCGGCGGTTTTGGCGCGGGCGCTTTCCGCTTTGCTTCTATCACTCCGCTGATGGCCCGAAGGTTAGCCGTGGCGATGGATTGATCCAATTTTGCACCTTGCAGCCCGTCCGCTTCGGCGCGAAACAGAGCCTGCAAAGAGCCCACGCTGTAGGATTGTAGTTCAAAGATTGTGTAGGACTTTCTCATTTTTCGTCTCCTTTTCCTGAAGACCCTGACTGCCAAGGCCTTTACGCCCGGCCCACACATCATCATCCAGTGGCTAAGGCATTTGACCGGCAGGGGAAAAAGGAAGAGGAAGAGGAAAACGGGAATTGCTACCCAAGATTGATGCAGATCGACGCGGGTTCGTTCGGGATCAAAAGGTGCGAAACGGGCTGTTGCGAAAATCCGCGCTATCCATTGCTGACCCTTGTTAAACCTTCATTAACCATATGCAACTTAGAATAGAGTGATGGATAAGAAAAAAGGAAATAAGCGGCAATCGGGCATACTTATCGAGTACAGAGGACTTGGCACAGTCTCAATGGACGAGCTTCTTCAGGCGCTGATTACAGATATTCATGTGCTTAGAGATGACTATAACGCCAAGTTTACGACCGGCGTTCGGCTTCTACTACCTATCACCAATGAATACGGTGAACATATCGATCTCAGAAAGCCGAGCGGGGAAAGAATATCGAAATTCGATACAAATCATTATCGACCGACCTGCCTCGACTTTGAAAGATGAAAGGCAGGGCTATGGAGCCACCAAAATACATAGGCTTATCAGAAGCCAGAGACGTTCTCGCCTCTATGGGCATAGAGCTTAATGAGCGACAAATTAAACGCGCAGCCGAACCGGATGCCTACGGCAAGCGAAAACTTCCATTCTTCGTGGACCCTATCGAAGGGAAACTAAAAATTGAACGCGGCACATTGGTTTCGATATATACGCAGTGCCGTGTTGAAGCCGAAAGAAATTCACATTTTAAACCAGGCTCACTGTCAAATAAGTTTGACGGACACCGGTAGAAAGGCTATGACGAATCATGGCCGACATAAGAAAAAGAACTGGTAAAAAAGGGACAACCTACCAAGTTAGATACCCCACAAGCGCAACAAAATCTGGATATGCGTTTAAGTCGTTCAATACAATGAAAGAAGCCCGTGCATTTATCGAAAGCGGTGCAGCAAAACATTCCTATAGTGCAGCCCGTACCGATATACAGACCATTGAGCAAGCAGTAAAAAAGTGGCTCGACATATGCAAAAATGAAGGTCGTGACGGTCGCGATCCAGTCACCACTTTCACCCTAAAGGTTTATGATTATCGCGCTGATATAATCAACTCATATGAATGGCCCAAACCGCTTCAAGAACTACAAGGCCCGGATATCATCGAATTTCGCTCGTGGCTGCTTGCGAATTACAGCAGAGACCAGGCAAAAAAAGCTCTATCCTCCTTTCAAAGTGTAATGAAAGAGATGGTCACCAGGGGCTATCTATCAAGCAACCCCGCTATTGGAATTGCAGTCAGAGGAGCGTCACGTTATGACGACCCGATAGTCATTCCCTCACTAAAAGACATTCAATCACTTCTTGCTGCGGCAGACAGGCTTGCCAACTCAAAAAACCGACATATAGCGCGGACATGGGAGAGGTATCGCCCAATACTTTATGTTGCGGCAGATACTGGAATGCGCCCGCAAGAATACTTGGCGCTTTCTCAAAATAGTATCCACGAAAATGGCGTAGACGTGCAGCGGGCTATCGAATGCGGCGGTTACAAAATATCAGTGACGAAGACAAAAGCAGCGCGACGTTTTATTGATCTGAGCCCACATGTTTACGAAATGCTTTCCCATTACAGAGACAACAAATCGATTGAGAACAAATATGACCTACTCTTTCCAACTTCAACTGGTCGATGGATATTGCCAGACCACTGGCGGAAAAGAGGATTCTATGCCGCGTGCAAAGAAGCCGGGCTAATGGACGAAAAAGAAGAGGATGGCGACACCCTTCTAAAGGCACGCTACAAACCATACGATTTGCGCCACTTCTTCGCCTCGATGCTGATTGATAAAAAAATGAATCTTAAACGCATCCAGAGGCTTATGGGGCACGAAGACATCACCACCACATTGAATGTCTATGGCCACCTCATCGAGAAAGCAGAAGATGACGGAAGCGAGAAAACGGGAATGCTTTCGATGATCCCGTCGAATTGATGTGGCAAAATTGTGGCAAACTAGCTACAACCAGCAGAAATCATAGTGTTTTATATGGCTTCCGGAGCCAAAGGCCAGAGGTTCGAATCCTCTAGGGCGCGCCACAATAAAATCAATGGGTTAGCTGCATAATATGGGAAGAAAACGGAGGGATCGGCCATTTTTGCCACAATTTTTCGCCACACCAGAACCCGCAGGAATCCGCCACCCTCTGAATCTCGCTGGAATTCCTTGTGGCAAATTTGTGGCAAATCGAAGACTGTGCATCGCACAGGAAATTTGTAATCAGGAAGGCTAATCGACCTGATTGGGGAATATAAGAAAAGCAGGACGCCTTAGTATGAGCAGCGACATCCTCAAATCCTTTGCAGAGACGCCCGTCAGAGAAACCAGCGGCTCAATGTCTTCTAACAGATTCGATTATCAGAAGAACTGGTCGCTATGCGAACTACTTGAATTGCATGCGAACCAAGATGACTACCTTATGGTTTTCGAACACCATGAAGATGTCGTTGTCTTTGATTCCCAAAGTGATCCCTCAGGGGTCATCTTTTACCAGGTAAAATCAAAGAAATCCGGAAACTGGACAGTCGGAGCTCTAACGACCTCTAAAAAGGAAAGTCCATCGATAATTGAAAAACTCTACGAAAACTATAAGCGGTTTTCGGATATCGCGGAAGTCAGTCTGATTTTTTCTTCAAACCAACCTCTATCTGCCAAGCTACGAAACGGAGATAAATCAATCGATCTAGGCCGCGTATCATTTTCCTGCTTGTCCGACAAAGAAAAGGAGAAAATAAGATCGGCAGTAGAGCCCTCCAGCCAGGAATATTGTAACCTGCACGGACTTAGCACCATTGAGACACAGAAAAGCGATCTGAGACTTTCTGATCACACATCCATTGCCAAAGGAAAGCTCGTAGAATTTTTCGAAAACCTGCATCCGGAAAGCCAGGTACATATCTCTCTGGTTTACAAAACATTTTTTGACGAAATCAGAAGAAAAACAAATCATGAAAGAGAAATCGGCAACGATTCCGAACTGCTTCGCCACAAAGCCATAGGGCGCTCTGACTTCGAGCGCATGATAGGTACGGTACTCAATCGCCGAAATGACGACGACCTGTGGAACGATGCCAGCAACGTATTGAGCACGGAGAATTTTCATTTTCAGCAAATAAGAAGAATAAGGCAGTGCTGGCAGGAATATATCGTCGCAAAAATGGATTCCACCAACGAATTCCACGCACAATTTTCATATGACGTTATCTGCGAGATATCTTCCCATGACGGAGAAGACGGCATAAAGACATTCGGGGATCTTGCTGAAAAAATAATTCCCGCTCTTTCCAAGAAATATAAGAACGAATACGATGAAGAATATGTTAGATCAGCAATTTTATACGAGGCATTGAGGAATGAGCCAATATCGAAGACTGATACGAAACTTACGGAAGAAGAAAAATGAAAAACTTGCAGTTAAAAAGCATGCTACTCGTATCGCATCGAGAAAAGAAAGCAAGGAAGATAGAGTTCGATCCGGACATAACAGTGGTCCAAGGTGAAAATGACACCGGAAAATCTTCTGTAATAAAATCCATTCCCTATGCTTTTGGGGCTAATCCGCACAAAAGACACCCCAAATGGACGAATGCCGACATCCTCATATTGATCAGATTCTCTCTCGATGGAAAAGACTACTCGATATACAGGCACCGAAATTCATTTTCCCTGTTTGATTCCGATGATCTTGAAATCGGCACTTACTCAAGCATTACCAACGAGCTTGCGCCGGAGCTGGCAAAGCTGTTCGATTTCAATCTAAAGCTCTCCGACAGAGAAGGCGTTCCTATAACTCCTCCGCCCGCCTATCTCATGCTTCCATTCTATATCGATCAGGATAAAGGATGGGTTGAAAACTGGAGTTCGTTTACAAACCTCTCGCAATTTTCACACTGGAAACAACGTGTCACCGGCTATCATTTCGGATTAAGACCCGATAAATGGTACGAACTCGAAGCTAAGAGGAAGAATCTTGAAAACGACAAAGAAGAGCCTCTCCGCCAAATAAAATCCATTCAGTCAGTGAAAGACAAGGCCTACAAAGATGTCTCTCGTGTAGACTTTAACATTGATGCCGAACAATTTCGCTGCGAAATAAATCAGCTCCTGGATCGATGTGAAATTCTTAAAGGAAATGAGAATAGCTACAGGCAAAAAATATCCGAATACAAAACCGAGAAAATCAGGCTTGAAGCACAGATCGAAATCGTAGTACGGACTCACGACGAACTCAGTGAGGACTATAAGTTTTCTACCCAACTCAATGATGAAACTATTGGTTGCCCCACCTGTGGGGCCAACTACTCAAACTCGTTCTCGGAGCGATTCGATATCGCACAAGATACAGAAACCTGTTCGGATTTACTGGCATCACTGCGGGATGATTTAAGGGATATCGAGAAAAAGATCGACGATACAGAGAGTCTATTCGCCCAGACAAAGGAGACACGCGAACAGATTAACTCGCTTCTCTCGCAAAAAAAGGGAGAGGTAAAATTAAAAGACTTGATTGATCTTGAGGGAAAGAAAGCACTCATCACGCATTTGGAAAATGAAGAAGGCGAATATCGCGCCGTTGTAACCGATTATGATGAGCGAATCCAGTCAACAACAGACGAAATGAAAAAATATGACGACCCTGAAAGAAGAAAGGCCATACTCTCACAATACGAGGAAAATCTCAGACGAAACACCAGCAAGCTTGGTGTCCACTCTCTGAGCGACAATGTTTTCACAAATATAAACGCTTCTATTGAAGAAAGTGGAAGTGATCTTCCAAGAGCAATATTGGCTTACTTTTTTACCGCGCTAAGCGCTATCGAAAAGAATGGCAATGCAACATTCTTCCCGATCATAATAGACGCACCAAACCAGCAGGAACAAGACCCCAAGAACCTTCAAAGAATACTTGAATTCGTTCGCGATAACCGGCCTCAAGGACGACAACTGATTATTGGACTGGTGGAAGATGCGAATATCGACTTCGGAGGCAAGGTTTTACTTTTTGATAAGAAATACTCAGTGCTAAACGAAGATGACTACGGCCCCGTTTCCAATGAAATCCGGCAATTTGAGGCTGCAAATCTGGCAGTCGAGTAAATGGGCCTTAATGCGGTTGTTCTGTCAAGAAAGCTCTGAAGCAGTCATAAGATCGATCCTTGTTAAGCCTGACCTGACCACTGAAATCACGCCAGACTTCCTTCCCGACTAGGTTATCTTTGGATTCGCGCGTTTTCTTGGAAATGCGCTTAGAGTGACCTTTCCCCCGATTTTAGAACCAAGACCAAGATGAGATTTCCGGTTAACCTAACGGGATGGAGATCTCAGTATGAAGAAGCGATACAGCGACGAACAAATCATCAAGGCCATCAAAGAGCATGAGGCTGGAGCCAAGGTAGATGACATCTGTCGTAACCTAGGTATCTCGACGGGCACTTTCTATAACTGGCGCAGCAAGTTTGCCGGAATGGAAGTCAACGAAGCCAAACGGTTACGAGAGTTGGAGAGCGAGAACAACAAGCTCAAGTGTAATCCCCCCATTTGCCGATACAGCTATTCGTAGAATTTAGGCTGCTTGCAGCAGTTGTCTTGGGGGTACTCCTCCTATGGCCATGTTTGGCCGCTCATTGTTGTACAGCCAGAGCCATTCCGTAGCAAGATTTTGTGCCTGTTCTACCGAGTCAAACAGATGTAAATCTAGCCACTCGTGGCGTACCGTTCGATTGAATCGTTCAATATAGGCATTCTGCGTCGGCTTACCTGGCTGTGTAATCCCCCCGGAAATCCGGAACAGTTATTAGTAGAAAATTCCACTAAACTGAAGGAAGGGAGTTTTCTATGCGAACATCAAGATACAGCGACAGCCAGATACTGGCGATTTTGAAACAGAATGAGAACGGTGTTTCCGTTCCAGATCTTTGCCGGGAGCACGGCATGAGCTCAGCCCAGTTCTATAAATGGCGTGCCAAGTTCGGCGGCATGGATGCGTCCATGATGAAACGCCTGAAAGAGCTGGAGGAAGAAAACAAGCGCCTCAAGAAGATGTATGCTGAGGAGCGGCTCAAGGCTGAGATCCGGCAGGAAGCGCTTGAGGGAAAGCTGTAACGCCATCTCGACGTCGTGAGATGGCGGTCGCGGCAAGACAGCGTTACGGCATTAGCGTGCGGATGGCTTGCCATTTCCTGGATATTAGCGTCTCCAGCTATTACTACCAGCCGAAGCTGTCGACAGAAAACCAGTTGATAGCGGATTGGTTGCTTAGGTTGACGACAACAAATAAGCGCTGGGGCTTTGGCTTGTGCTACCTGTATTTGCGCAATGTGAAAGGCTATAGCTGGAATCACAAGCGTGTGTACAGGATTTACCGAGAGCTTGAGCTGAATTTGCGGATCAAGCCCAAACGACGCATCAAACGCGATAAGCCTGATGCGCTGTCGGTGCCAACGGCGCCGAACCAGGTTTGGTCGATAGATTTTATGAGCGACTCTCTGGCGGATGGTCGGCAGTTACGTACGTTTAACGTGCTCGATGACTATAATCGCGAAGGCTTAGGAATTGAGGTCGATTTGTCCTTGCCCAGCCTTCGAGTGATTCGGAGTCTTGAGCAGATAGCGGAATGGCGAGGTTTGCCAAACGCTATTCGCCTGGACAACGGCCCCGAATATATCGCTCAGGCGCTGATTGATTGGGCCAATAGTCGAAAAATTACGCTGATGTATATCCAGCCAGGTAAGCCGACGCAGAATGCCTATATTGAACGATTCAATCGAACGGTACGCCACGAGTGGCTAGATTTACATCTGTTTGACTCGGTAGAACAGGCACAAAATCTTGCTACGGAATGGCTCTGGCTGTACAACAATGAGCGGCCAAACATGGCCATAGGAGGAGTACCCCCAAGACAACTGCTGCAAGCAGCCTAAATTCTACGAATAGCTGTATCGGCAAATGGGGGGATTACAGCTGGATATACATCAGCGTAATTTTTCGACTATTGGCCCAATCAATCAGCGCCTGAGCGATATATTCGGGGCCGTTGTCCAGGCGAATAGCGTTTGGCAAACCTCGCCATTCCGCTATCTGCTCAAGACTCCGAATCACTCGAAGGCTGGGCAAGGACAAATCGACCTCAATTCCTAAGCCTTCGCGATTATAGTCATCGAGCACGTTAAACGTACGTAACTGCCGACCATCCGCCAGAGAGTCGCTCATAAAATCTATCGACCAAACCTGGTTCGGCGCCGTTGGCACCGACAGCGCATCAGGCTTATCGCGTTTGATGCGTCGTTTGGGCTTGATCCGCAAATTCAGCTCAAGCTCTCGGTAAATCCTGTACACACGCTTGTGATTCCAGCTATAGCCTTTCACATTGCGCAAATACAGGTAGCACAAGCCAAAGCCCCAGCGCTTATTTGTTGTCGTCAACCTAAGCAACCAATCCGCTATCAACTGGTTTTCTGTCGACAGCTTCGGCTGGTAGTAATAGCTGGAGACGCTAATATCCAGGAAATGGCAAGCCATCCGCACGCTAATGCCGTAACGCTGTCTTGCCGCGACCGCCATCTCACGACGTCGAGATGGCGTTACAGCTTTCCCTCAAGCGCTTCCTGCCGGATCTCAGCCTTGAGCCGCTCCTCAGCATACATCTTCTTGAGGCGCTTGTTTTCTTCCTCCAGCTCTTTCAGGCGTTTCATCATGGACGCATCCATGCCGCCGAACTTGGCACGCCATTTATAGAACTGGGCTGAGCTCATGCCGTGCTCCCGGCAAAGATCTGGAACGGAAACACCGTTCTCATTCTGTTTCAAAATCGCCAGTATCTGGCTGTCGCTGTATCTTGATGTTCGCATAGAAAACTCCCTTCCTTCAGTTTAGTGGAATTTTCTACTAATAACTGTTCCGGATTTCCGGGGGGATTACACAAGAAACTATTAGCCGACAAGCTCCTTGAAGTCGAAGCGATGAAGGACGTTCTGTCAAAAAAGTGGTAAAGCCCGCCGGCCGCAAGCAGGTAGCCAAACACATGATCGCAGAGCATCGTATCAGTGAGCGCGCCGCCTGCCGGCTAGCGGGCATCAGCCGAACGGCCTATCGCTATCAGGCTAGGCCAAGCAACGATGAGGCACTGAGAACAAGGCTAAAGGAGTTGGCTGTTGATCAGTCTGCTTATGGGTATTTGTTGCTTCACGGGCTTCTCAAGGCTGAAGGACTGGTTGTTAACAGGAAGCGTACTTACCGGATTTACACTGAGGAAGGCCTTCAGGTTCGCACCAAGAAGCGGAAAAAGCTACAGCGCCCTCGTCAGCCCATGGAAGTCCCTTTGGGTGTCAACCAACGCTGGTCGATGGACTTTGTGTCGGATCAATTGAGCAATGGGCGGCGCTTTCGTGTGCTGAATGTTGTTGATGATTATTCGCGCGAGATGGTTGGGCAACTGGTTTCTGTGTCGATTAGTGGTCGGCAAGTCGCTCGCTTTCTTGGTCAGTTAATCGAGGCTCGCGGCAAACCGAATACGATTGTCTGCGATAACGGCACCGAATTTACCAGTAAGGCCATGTTTTTTTGGAGCCAAGAAGCTGGAGTGAAGCTTGGTTTCATACAGCCAGGAAAGCCAACGCAGAATGCTTTTGTAGAAAGCTTGAATGGAAAGTTCAGGAACGAGTGTTTAAACCGTTACTGGTTCCGGTCAATGGAGGAAGCAAGAGTCGAGATCGATGAGTGGCGTCATCACTACAATCACGTTCGACCACACAGTTCTCTGAATTATCTGCCACCTGTTGCATTCGCAAAACAGGCGGCATAACTTTTGGAAAATCTCATCGGAGTTGCGGTACTAACTTTGGGGAAAGGTCAAGAGCAATTAATCCCAGTTCCCTGGAAATGCTTTCGCTTAATCCCGAAGTCCCTTTTTTTCATCAGCAAGCATAATAGCTCCATGGAGGGGAAAGCCTTCCCCTATCTGCAATCGGGCTTTCGCCCGCTTTCCAATACCCCTTCAAACGGGGAATCCCCGTAACGCCCCGAAAAAGCAAACGAGCATGAATGGCATTGCATCCCCTCAGAATCAAGAAAAATGACGGTTTCCGTCGTGGCCGCTATTCGCTACGACAGACCCTCCGCAATTTTTCTGGATTCTTTCACCCCCGCCTAGTCGGCCTAGTCGCCAAGGGTTCATGAGCAGCGCACCAAGCGGTGCTTGATCAAAAACCCATAAAGGCGATTTAAAGGAGTAAAGACAATGAGCGATATCAATATCTATGTGGCAGACCTGGCGGCCTATAACGAGGGATATCTTCACGGGAAATGGATTGATGCCACACTTCAGCCGGAAGATATTCAGGAAGAAATCAACAAAATACTGGCAAGCTCTCCGGTAGAGGATTCCGAGGAATACGCTATCCATGATTATGAAGGTTTTGAAGGAGCCAGCCTTTCAGAGTATGAAGGGATAGAGTCAGCCCATGAAAAAGCTTGTTTCATCGAAGAACACGGCAAGCTGGGCGCGGAAATCCTGAATTATTACGGCGATGACCTGGGCGATGCCGAAAAGGCACTCGAAGACCATTATTGCGGCTGTTACAAATCACTGGCCGAATATGCCGAGGAACTGACCGAGCAAGGCGGCGGCATCCCCGAACATCTGGCCTATTACATCGACTATGAAAAAATGGGCCGTGATATGGAATATAGCGGCGACATCTTCACCATTGAAACCGCTTATGACGAAGTACATATATTCTGGAATCACTAACCAGTAATTGACCGGTATTCAAAACAATTAAAGGCTGCCCCTGTTAGTAGGGGGCGGCCAAAAATCAAAATTTTCCGCGAAGATGGGGCCGTCGCGGAAAATTTGACGCGCGTCGCCAGGTGAGACGCCGCGCGCTGACAATCCGGCATTGTGGCCGCCGGATTTACTTCTTGGTGATCCGATACGTAATTTCTTGGCGGATCGTTCTCTGTATCTCTATTGCCTCGGACTTGTGCTCAATGCGATAGGATGCGCCGATCGCCAAAGACCTCTGACTTTGGTTCTGGCGCTGATGTCCGCTAATATGATCAGAGGGTGACAATTCACCTCTTGAGCCACAGCGTGGCACGCATTCATGAATCCTCTTGCCGTTGATTAGCGTAAGTTTTTTTCCGCCACAATAAAGCTCACCGCAGTCATGACAGAATACAGTTCCACCGTCGTGGCCGCACCAAGGACAATAACGCCCATCATGGCAAAATTCGGTTTGATGGTAGGTTGTTAATCCCGCGCTTTTATTCGAAGAACGACCTGAAAACAAGCTGCGGGAATTATCTTCAGTGGCAAACTCCTTTGTTACCTCATCGACATAAAAACTGAGGAAACCTGGAGCGCGCTTATATACGACAGTATAGGGCTTGTCATATTTATCGCAGCGCATCGGTATCACCCTATATTCGGTGTGACCGCTTGCTTGCTGTAAAGCCTGCATTGTGCTGTCAAAGTCCAGTTCCCGATTGCCAGCTTTAGGGTCATATTTCACGATGTCAGTGTCGTTCCAAATAGTAAGCTTTTTCATGACCAGCCCTTCCTCTTCAAGATAACATCACGGGCCATATTGACCCTCTTTGCTTCGCGATCATCACCGCCAGTTTTATCGGGATGACAACGTGCGATTGCTCTTTTGTAACGTGCGTTCAGCTCAGCTTTAGTGAATGGCTCTGTAAGACCGATGACATTAAGCGCAATCTGATAGGGATCAGAGCCATTTCCTCCCGGACCACCAGAACCTCCGGGGTTGTTGTTCTCTTTTTGCCTGCGCCCGTTGTTGCCTCCCGAGCCGTTCCCGGTTCCCTCCGATCCGGGATATGGGGGATTTTCGCCACGCTGAAGCGCTTTCCAATACTTCATGAAGGCCCGAAAGGAGCGGAAGTCCTGCCGGTATTTTTCTTTGTAGGCCTTTTTCAGTGTCTCTCGCTCATAGCGGCGTCGTGTCGTCCTTTCAGAGAACCAACCATAGAGATCACCAATCAATTCAAAAATGAACCGCAAAGGCCAAGTCAGAAAATCCCAAATCGCGCGCGTGACAGTCGTTACGATGCTTATCACTCCGTTCACCAGCCACTGAGCCACCTCGATAAGCGCAGACACAAGAATTTCCAACTGGTAGAGCAACCATTTACCTATCGCGACGAAAACCTTCCACAAGCCGTAGCCGATCAGGAATAGGATGAAAAACGCCGCAGCGTTAATCGCTGCACCCACTATGACCAAGATCAAATGGCACAACAGGGTTAAAGGGTTTTCCCATGAGTCAGCAATGGCAACCCAGGCTTCTAACTTATCCAGATAGCCAATAGTCTCGGCGACCCAGAAAGGGGTGTGCCAACATACCGACACACCGATCACAAACGCGACCACATAACCCCATTCTTTGTGTTCATAATCTTCCACGGCGGCGTCCTCCTTGGTCCTACCCGACATCACCCGGACTATCGGTCCAGTCATCATCGGCGCTCATTGACAGCCCTTCGGCGAGCCCTGCCTGACGATTCAACACTTCGTTACAGGCTTGTAACCGGCACAGAAGTGCTTCCGCATCTTGCTGCCCGTAAATGGTCAGCAGGTCGTTGCGCTGCCCCAAGTAAACGAATGAGAGATGCCACGAATTCGCATAGATGGGCATCTTGGCTATCACGCGCCCTTTGCTGGCTTCTTGGCGGACAATCAGCTCATGTTTGCGTTGTTCCGCTATGGCGCTGTTATGCGGGGGCAAGGCAAAGCTATTGGGTATGGTTCGGTCGAACTTGCGGCTCCCGAACAGCCCGCCAACCTTGAGAGTGTCTTCGGTGAGCTCGAAGCGAGCCGTGCGGCTGCACATAAAACGAGCGACTACAAACCACAACTGCCAAAGGACCCAAGGAGAAACAATGGCCGCCAGAACTTCCCAACCGGGTTCGCTCACCGTGCGATCAACCAAAAACACGAGAGCGAACATCAAGGCCCAGGCCGTGACATTGGCGGCGAAGCGCGCTACCTTAAAACGCCAGGGCGTCAGATAGCGCGGAGTGACAATAAATGCGCGGCGGCCCTGATCATCGGTTACGATTTCGGTTTTTGGAGCTCCGTCAAACGGTGATATCTGCTTCATGATCCTGCCTCCTGAATACGTTAGGGACAGGTTAAAACCTTGGACTACGAAGCTTCCTCGCAGCTTCATCGTGCTCAGGATTTAATGCTCTATGGCATATACAGACTGGCAGCTTTTGCGAATGCGTAATGCGCTACGGGCCTATCATCGCTATGGCGGTTATTTTGATGGCGATGTTTACACCTGGATCGACGTCTCAGAAGCAATAGCTGAATATTGTGATGTCGAAGTGCCTCAAGAAAGTTTGCGCAAATTCGTTGAGGGCGTAAAAAAGAAGGACGGCACACGAAAATATTCGACACCGGAAGGTGAAAATAACGAGCGCATCCACGCGATTTTTAAGTTCGTCCAGGAAGAAGATTTAAACCTCCTGAATGAAGAAGAACTTAAAGAGAGGACATTCGGGCTGCAAGCAGCGAACCGGATGGTCGAATACCTTGAGCAAGACCAGCAATACACGCAGCTCGGAATTCCTGCGAACATAGCTGGCCGGTATTACAACTGGCGCGACGACGGCGACCAGGTGTGGTGCTCGGAACTGGCCATCGACCAGCCACTCGACAATCGCATTGCTGTTGTTCGGTTGCTCGAACGCAGTTATTTGAAAGGAGAAGAGCCCAGCCTGGTTGATGTTGCCATTGGCGATATGCCACTCAATTACAAATCTCAAACGAGATTAGACGGCTGGCTGGCCGTCTCGCCAGAAGAAAACATGATGTTCTTCTTAAAGGAAGTCAGTACCGGTATGAACCGGCACTATCTGCTTCTTGATAGCTCGCTGGGGTTGAACGTTGAAAGTAGCGCCCTAGAACTCAACTTGCTGTTTTTCCACGCACCAATGGAAGTGGAACATGCCCGCGCCTTAGCGAGCTTTAAAGACCCTTCACAGGAAAACCTGGAGAAGAGTCTTTACCGCTACGCCCGCGTAAAGAGGTGATATATGGCAGATTCCGGTGATAGACAAAACTTTACCGACAGGCTCCTGTCTTCCGATACCAACACGAAGCGCGTATCAGAGATCGAAAGTCAACTGGACGCTGATACCAAGGAAGCTTACAGGCTAAAACATCTCGCTGATCTTCAGCCAATGGGCATGGTATCAACTGGTGGTTACCAGGCCGGTGATGATAGTGCCCGTGGCAACGGCATGGAGATATTACTGGCCCGACGATTTTTCGCTGCGGTTGAGCGTGGCGATGCCATAACGGTATTGGCCTACATTCGCATCGGTTATGACATAAACAAAAGAAGGGAACGGCTAGGTGATACGGCTCTCCACATTGCCGCCGCTCGCGACGCAAAAGATGTTCTTAAGGTGTTAATTGAATCCCGCCGATGCGATTTCCTTATACGCGATAATCGCGGACTGCTCGCTTCAGAAATGGCCTATCTATTTGGTGATAATCCCGCCGCCGCGCGGCTACTGGGAAATAAGGAGCGTAAACAGGCAAAGGCCCAGGGCATTAAGTTGACTCGTAGACAATGAATCATCTAGTTTTTAACACGAGTATTTTTCGCAACTATTTAAGAAAATTCAATAATGACGCTCATAAAAGGACTATCTAATGGGGCAAGCTAAGCGGCTGTGGATGGATCAGCTAGAAGATGAATATCAAGAAGCAAGAGCTGAATGGATCAGGGAGCAGCTTAACGACGACGAAGCAGACGAATTCACTGAGGGCTGGGATGATTTTTCGGACGAATATGATGAGCTATATGGCAATAACGACTTTCGAGAATACGATTACGATGATGATTTAATAGTTTCCGGCAAAACTCCATTCGAGCTGTTTGAAGAAAGTATCGAGGCAACACGCGAAATACTAAATTCGCAAGTCAGTAGGCAATCTTCCACAAAACTGCTAGTCATGCTTCATGCACATATAGTCGCATCCGTCGAAGCCTACTTATCGGCAACATTTATAAAGAACTCACTTTCGACTGAGGAGCACATGCGTCGGCTTGTGGAGAGTGACCCAGAATTTGCTAAGCGCAAATTTACGATAAAGGAAATATTTACAAAAAGAGATCAACTAAAGGATGACTTAAGCCAATATCTTCGAGACCTGATTTTTCATGATCTAGCTAAGGTTAAGCCGATGTTTAATTCGGTTTTAGACATAGATTTTGGCGACATAGATTGGTTATTCAAAGCAGTAGCCACACGGCATCACTGTGTCCATCGGGCAGGATACGACAAGGACGGAAATCAGGTCCCTCTGACGAAAGATACTGTGGAGGAGCTAATTTCAAAAGGAATAGGCCTTGTTGGAGAAATAGAAGCTTCTATCACTTCGATGCCGGAAGACGGCGAGTTCTTTTGGAAAAGCAAGTGAGACCTCTTAGGGTAGAAGCTCTCTAAACAGCTCCGCGAACGGCCCATATTTATCGAAATACTCCACCCGCTGTAAAATCATCGGGTGGTAGCCTGCCCAGATCACGAGCTGACGTTTCTTGCAATCCGAGCGAGCGAAGAACCGCGTGACTTCTTCCGGGGTCATGAGATCGTGAAGCTCCAATGTTTCCGATTTTCCGGTCATTCCCTGGCGGGCCTGATCCTGGCCGACCTCACCACCCCGAATGGCGTTGATTTGAGTTTTGCCAAGCCTCTTCGAAATATATTCTGTAGTGGCAAGATCGTTGTTCCCGAAAAATTGCATGATCCCGGCATTGGCGGCAAAGCTCTCCCACCTTTCCTTATATAAGGTGGTTCCTTGCCCCCAGTCCTGCAAGATTACCCATAGCTTCACGCCAAAAGACGCAATCTGACCAGCGGCGTTTTCAAGTTGGCTCATATGGCCCAGTACCGGAAATTCATCCAGCACGACAAGGACCGGATTCTCTGGGGTGGTTTTTTCCCGCTCCATCGCATCGAGGAGCTGGTTGATAAAGATACGAAGCCAGCGGTTGCATAGCCCCATGCGGCTGGCAGGAAGGCAAAGGTAAATAGTTACGCCGCCAGCTTCCCGCTTCAGGTCGGCGAGATCAAAATCATGGCCGGAAAGTACCCGACGCATCGCCGTATATTCCAGTATCTTGGTATGGCGGCGAACGGTGGAAAGAACGCTAGCGCGCTCATTCTCGCCCTTATCAAAGAAATCGAGCGCAGCGCCCTCAATAGCGTCGGCGACATCGGTATAGCCGCAACCTTGCCCAAGCCAGTCAGCGTTTGCCAGCATCTCCGCTTTTAGCGCGAAGTCACCGTTGTCATCGTCGCCATGCCAATCCATAGCACGTCGGAGCAGGCTGCGCACGTTGATCAAATTTCGCTCACCTTCATACTGTGCTGCCGTCGCTACATGCAAAATGACGCCCTCAATAAAATTGCGGGCACTTTCATCCCAATGGGGGTCTTTGCCTGCGGCAATAACCATAGCGTCCCCAATCAGGGCCGCATCTTCAATAATGGTAGGACTCTCCAGGCTTAGCGCAGCCATCGGATTAAATTTCGCCCGATGCTCGGCTGCGAAGCCGGTTGTTTGCTCGAACGGATCAAGCACATAGACTTTTTGTCCAATGGCCGCCCGCCGGGCCGCCGTCAGGCTCGCAAGCTCGCCTTTCGGGTCAGTTGCCAAAATACTGCCGGGGTAAAAGCACATATTACCGATCACTGCGACAGATTTACCGGCGCGGCTACCAGCCACGGTCAATATATGGCGGTTGTCTTCAATTCCCACAAGCTTATTGCCTATGGCGCCCACGAGGATTTTTCCGCAAGGGGCTTCGGGGTCATAGGCCAGCACCGCGCTTTGCTGTATAGAACTACTGGTTTGCCAGCGTGCTTGCGGGGCACTCTGCTGCTTCAGCGAGCGGGTTGATACGCCACGCGGAATATCGCCTAGAAGAACATCACTGTCTTTGCTTGTCATTTCAAATATTGTCCTGCTAGTTCCGATAGCAGGGATTATCACGCGCCACGGGAATGGTGGTCCTCGCGGTGTCCTCGCGCTCGCAAAAAGAAAGGGCCACTTTGCAGCGGCCCTTTCAAAATTATTAGATCAACACTCGATTAGAAGTTGATTTGAGTACCAACAAGAAGATGTGTTGCGTCAACATCAGTCTGGCCTTCACGTTCTGCTTCGATATAGCTCACAGAACCACGGAAAGTCATGCCAGGACCATAAGTATATACTATACCACCTGTCAGACGGTTGGTCTCCACTGGAGTAGCCGCATCTACGTTGCTGTCGTTGTTCAACCAAGATGCACCGAGTTTGTAAGGGCCAGTCGTATAGTCAGCACCGACAACCCATGTTTCGTTTTCATCTTGTGTTCCGCTTTGACCATTGTTGTTTTCTGTGTAAACAACACCAAGACCGAAAGCTGACCAGTCAAGATCAACGCCTGCGTTCCACTCTTTGTAGTCATCAAAACCAGCTGCGGAATTTTCCAAGTCTACATTCGCGTAACCGGCACCAACTGTGTAACCGATTTCATCCATCTGGCCTTCGTAACGTACAGCACCTTCCCAAGCAGAACCGTAACCACCATCGTCATCTTGGTTAACACCACCGATAGTGTTTGTGTTTGACGCGAACTGTGCATCAATAGCGGCATTTGTGTCTGCAACATCAGGCGTGTAAGAAAGACCTAACTGAAAGCCATTCATGACAGGTGACAAGTAAGTTAGTTTTTCTGCATTTCTTGTAAGGTCGTTGTCATAGTCAAAACCTTCTCCGCCGCTGTGTACAGTGATGAAGTTTGCATTGTTACCGTCATTCAAGTTGGAAAGAGTAACATTAATTGGGGTGACAAATTGGCGAATGCCGTCGTAGTTGCTGTCAGCAGAAGGCGCAGCAACTTGGAGAAGGTAAGCTGCACCGTCTTCTTCACCAAAATTTATACGGCCCCATGATCCTGACAAATAAGCGTATGACTCGTCAAGTTCAAAGCTGTCAGCGCCATCAGCGTCAGCTTCGAAATTAACACCGACAGTTAAACCGTTGTCGAGTGTTGTTTCACCATTCAAGTGGATTTCTGTTTCGCGCAAAATATCAAAGCTGCGCTCTTCGTTGTTTAAACGAGAATCTTGATCGATGTAAGTGACGTAACCTTTAAGGTGGCCACCTATGTCAAGGCTAATACCATCGCCAGCAAGAGCAGGTGATGTGATTGCTGTCATACCAACGATGGCAGCAGAAGCTAGAAGTAGTTTTTTCATTTTCATCTCCATATGAAATATTTTTTGTTAAAAATCAGCAAACGATTCGCATACTGACCTTCTTGTTCTATATCGGAGATGACGTTGTTTCTATTAAATAATGAACCGTCGAGGTATTTTTATTAAGTCGTGTTGTATTTATGTCACAGCGTTGTGACTTTCATACAGCAACATTATTTCTTGCCTGATGGCGTAGATACTTATATATCTGAAAAAGTAAGTTTGTTGTAGTAGGCGAGCTTACTCTTCATCCGGAGATCAGTTCGTTTTAGTTGGCGGGCTGATCTCCTTTCTTTCTTCATTGATAATTTTCCCTGTTGAATGACTGTGATATTTGTCGGATTGGCGGCCTGTTTTGTAAGATCAAATTCTTACCCACAATTAAAGCGGGACGCGAGAGCGTTCCCGCTTCTCGTTTTTTCACATCCTGATAGAGTCAGAACCAGCCCGTTCTGGCCTGCCGGTTCCCCAAAGGAAGCGGCGACCTGAAACGATCCGTATCGACCCGGATAAACCCGAAAACCATAGAAAAACTGCGGCTTTTGGTGTTTTGTTAAGGTTATGGTAACGACCTCTTCCGTAGACTTGAAGGAGAGCAGGAGGAAGGCGTTAAGATGGAACACAAGGTGTGCGTGGTAATACCACGCCCACCTTGGAGGGGGACTTCCCATCCCCCGTTGACACCCCCTCGGAATCCCTAAGCTTGTCGATCCTTTTGGAATCGACGCACCAAGGGATTGTGTCAGCCAGACCGGTATCGAACCTCTCCGGCTGAGGTAAACGTTTCGCCGTTTCATCACGAGCAGGGGAGACTTCGCTCTCCCCTACAGCCCCATCGACCAAAGGGCAGTGTGCGCCCCTTGGAACCCTCCACAAGGCGTGTGCCGCCTTGACCTGCATTCAGGGGAATTCGCCTCCCCTGAAAACCCTGGACCAACCCTTGCGCAGGATTGGATGCCGCGAGGACGCCGCGAGGCTCGGCTTATGAAAGCCTCAGTAAGCTGGGAGGCATGGAAAAGCAAAATGACCAAAAGCGCAAAGGACCGATATCCTACCGCCCGCCTGTAGAGCTGGAAGCCGAATTTTGGTTGCGGGTCGAGCGGTCAGGGCTCTCGAAAAATGCCTTTATCACACAGGCAATTTTCGGTAAGGAACCTGCACGCGCCGCCAGAAAGCCTGTCATCGAAAAGCAGGTTATCGGTCATCTTTTGGCTCAGACGGCCCGCCTTCATGACGATTTGCACGAGATAACGCTCCTTGCCGGAGGCGATGCAAATGTCGCTTTAAAGCTGGAAGAAGCGCTCTTCGAGCTGATTGCTATCCGCAATGCCTGCTTTAAAGCCATGGGCAGGCAGTCATGATTCCCTTTGCCTCCCAGCGCGGCGGGGGCGGTGATCTGGCCACCCACCTGCAAAACGAAGCGGATAACGAACAGGTGGAAATCGCCCATATCCGGGGCGCAGTCGCTCACGACCTTCACGGCGCGTTTGCCGAGTGGGAGCTGCAAGCCCATTGTCTCACCAAATGCCAGAAATACCTCTACAGCCTTTCGATCAATCCCTGGACCAAGGTCAACGGCCAGATGAGCCGCGATCAATATATGGACTATATCGACCGGGTTGAACAAAAGCTTGGGCTAAAAAATCAGCCTCGTGCTGTTGTCTTCCATATAAAAGAAGGACGAGAGCACGCCCATGTGGTCTGGTCACGGATTGATGCCGAGCAAGGCAAAGCCGTACAGCTCAGTTTTGACCGTGAAAAGCTCATGAAGGTGACGCGGGAATTTGCCCGCGATCATGATCTGATCTTGCCGGATGGCTACGAGCCCGATCAAAAGGAAAAGAACAAACAGAATTCGCTCTACGAGCAGCACCAGCAAAACCAGACAGGCCGCACCAAAGAAGAGCGGATGACCGAAATCACGCAAGCCTGGCGCAGGGCCGATAGCGCCAAAGGTTTTGTGAATGCCCTTGCCGATATGGGCTATATCCTCGCGCAAGGTGACCGGCCCTATGTGGTGGTTGATCTTCATGGTCACACCAGTGCGCTCCCCCGCATGATCGATGACAAGTCGGTGCGGGCGCGAGATGTCGCCGCCTTCCTGAAATACGATTACCCCTCAGAACTTCTACCGACCGTGGATGAGGCCCGTGATATTGCCGCGAAGCAGCGGGCGGAATTCAAACAGCATAGCGATCTTGAGAAATGGGCCAAGAAATATGAAGACCTCAAGCAAGCCCATCGCGAGCGCCGTAAACCGCTTGAAGCCGAAGGCCCAAAGCTGGCCGAACGTATCGCAAGGGAAAAGGCGGCCCTTATCCAGAAGCAGGATGCGGAAGGAAAATTCCTTGAGCAGAAAATAGCCAGTGAAGAACAGGCTATTGCCGATAAGCGCGCCCGGTTCAATCCGCAAGGGCTGGCCGCCTTCCTTGGCCGGGTAAGCGGTGTCGAATTTGCCCGGAAGAAGCTTCACGAATATCAGGACAAGAAGCGCCATGCCGGGCAGGCGAAAGAATTTGAAGCGCTATCCAACGCCCATAAGCGGGAAACGCGGCTACAGCAAAGGGTTCATCAAGCACTAGAGCACGATATTGAGCGCCGCCTGAAAAATCTGGCAAAGGTTGAGGCGCGGGAGATTTCCGCCCTAGATGCCAAGTTCAAGCGTGAGCAAAGCCGCGATATTCAGAAACAGTTTGAAGGTAGTGAAGCACTAAATATCCGTGAGCATTTCCGCGAGGCAGCCGGGCAGGTGCGAGGTGGCCGCGAGGAAAGCACAGGGGGCGCTCGTGATAAACCTGATCTCGCAGCGCAGTTTGAAAAGGCCGCTGGCGCTAATCAAGAAAAGGCACGGACAGAAGCGGAAGGTAAGAAGGACCTTCCAAACCTGACGGCCGAGTTCGATAAGGCCTCCGGTGCTGACCAGGAGGATGGCGATACCGGTGGCGATGACGATAACGCTCCAAGCCATGACAACAATCGCAGTTCGCGGCCTCGCCGCTCAAGAAGACCGCGCCGTGGACGGGATCGGGGTAGATAGAGGAAATACCAAATGACTAAGTCAGCAATCAATCAAACCGCCGAGATCATCGTTCTTGGTGACATTCAGCATTTTCATGAACAGTGTGACGAATGCAACAAAGGTTTTATCGCTGCCGTTTCACGCAAGGTCTATGACACCGCGATGTGCTTTGAAAAACTGGAAACTGTTGTCGGTAAGCCGAGCTGGTACATGGCAGAGGCTTACGAGAACTTCTACCGCGAAATCCACGACTATGAAGAGCTCGCCTTCTGGAAGGAGGTCTGTGACTTTCTTCGAGTGATCAGCTTTTGCTGTCCAGGTGCGATCAAAATCCTGCCAGAAGAGATCGGAGAAGAAATCGATCTTGATGATCTGCCGTTTTGACGGCCTTCTTTTTTGCGCAGCTGATCCAGAAATCACGACTGACTATAGGGGCTACGAACCAAGCTGGACATATTCTAGGTTTCTGTAAAGGGAAGGGAGATGCTTGTGATTGACTCTGAACTGGCTGCGGAGTTTCAGCTTTGCCTTGTCAGTGGAAGCATTTTCCAGCTTGATACCGGGATCATAATAAACCGCCTTGTCCATCGTGGCAGACAGGAACATTTCAAAATCGGTGCCTGTTCCCAATTCAACTGTATCTCCGTAGCTGTATTCCCGGCTACCGGTTCCTGATGGCCTCATGATGCAGGGAACATAAACGGCCTGAGAATGCTTTCTTTTCCAGTGATCCATGATTTTGGAAAAACTCCAGCTTGCGGCCACTGTATTGGCCTGATCCCTTAAGGTAATTGCGCCAGTCGCATCAGTAATTCGTCCATTATTGTGGTCAAAGCCTTCAACATTCATGACGAGATTTGTAGCGCTGCAAAGGACACCGGCAATATGCCTGCCGCCAAAATTCAATCTGTCGGGAATGCCGGATTTGTCGGGATATCCGAATGCCCGGACAAACTCCGCAGCACCTTGTACTTTGTAGTACCCGCCATTGGGCTCAGGGGTCATAAGCGTTGTCGGCTTTGCTCCTTTTTGGGGAAAGCCTGTTACTCCAAACTGCTTCACTTCCCAGCCAAGATAATCGGGTTCCGATATACCATTTGGAACAATCCCGAGCAGGGATTCAAGTGTATATCCGCCGCCGTTTGGGGCTTTATATGGTATCGCGATCTCGTCTGAGCTCAGCCTTTGCCCTGCAATCCATCCCATGTTATGGATTTCGAGAAGCTTGTGAAGAAGAGCAGATCGCGTGTCTGTTACACCTGTATGGCGAATATCTATCTGACCAAACACGCTACCGATATCCAGCAAGTTCGTATGATCAAGCTCTTTTGATAATGCAGAATCCGGTGTGGCCAAATAAGCATAGACTTTCTTACTAGCAGAAACACCAAGGATCAACCATCGGCCAATACTGGTTCCTTTCCTGTATCTATCCATCCATTCACTGGCATTTACAGGGGAGCCTTTCAGAAAGCCGGAAAACCGGACTTCGGGATATTGAGGGTAATAAATCAGCTTGGCATGAGGCGCTTCATAAGTTTTGGAGTCAGCATCGATCCAGGCTAGATCGACTGGCACCTGATACTTGATTTGTCGTTTCGGGTCACTTGTTTTACCGGACGCGGTGGCTGAGGGAACAGGTTCACCGGTAGGAATAAAAGCAAGGTCAGTGAGTTGGGCGCCAAGGTATGGCTGGTTCTTGCTGTTATCGTTAGGCGCGAGCTTTTTTACATACAGGCTGGTTGCCCCAACTCCAGCAAAGAGAGCTACAAGCTGATCCAGCGAGATATGTTTGGCCGTATCGGTATCATAGGTTCCTGGAGTGCTGGTCATTTCTTATCCGTTTTGTGTTAGCCGCTCACTGATACTATCAATTTCAGCCATGATGTCATGTGGAGATTTGCCTTTTAGTGAGCACTCCCAGACTGTTATAACCTGCCAGCCGCCTTCTTCAAGAGCTTTTCTTTGCTTTTCATCCCTAACCTGGTTTCCGGATATTTTCTCTTTCCAGAATTGGGGGTTTGATTTTGGCCATTTAAATAGCTTGCAGTTGTGGCCGTGCCAGAAGCAGCCATTCACGAATATGACGGTTTTGTACTTCGGGAATACCAGGTCTGGCTTTCCAGGCAAGCCTTTATGGTGCAGCCGGTAGCGAAATCCGCGTCTGTGGAGTTCCTGTCTGACGATAAGCTCGGGTTTTGTGTTCTTTCCACGTATGCCCGACATCATCTCCGAGCGTTTTTTCGGGCTTACAACATCCGTCATCAGGCCGCTTTTTTACGTTTGGCTTTTTTGCTCTTTTCCTGCGCTTTCGCAATGTACGGCTTCATAAGTAAGGCGACTGACTCAAATACGGGTACAACAACGCTATTGCCGAATTGCTTGTATGCCTGAGTGTCCGAGACCGGGATGACGAAATTGCTTTCGCCTTTCTTGTCAAAACCCATGAGACGGGCGCATTCTCTTGGTGTCAGGCGACGCGGCCTTTTGCGCGGTCCTCGATCAACCAGGACCTCGGAGCCGTCTTTGTAATACCGGGCAGACAGGGTGCGTGTTGACCGGTCACTTGCAGTTACCTTACCAAACCCGAAGCCATTACCAGCCTTCTTGTGCTTTTCAGCATACCCTTTCAGGTAGTTCCAGAGCTTTGGAGTGAGAACGTATTTCTCGTCAACGGTGGCTTCGTTTTCCAGAATGTCGCCTACAACAGGCTCTTTTTTCGGGAAATATTTTTTGACATCTTTTAGTGTCAGACCATCTGTGACATCAAGGTCACGCCGGAAGGCAACAATAACTATGCGCTCCCTGTTTTGAGGGACGAAATTTTTGCCATTGATAATCTTGGGGTCGGATTGTAGTTGGTTGTATTCTCGGTCTATGACATCGTAACCAAGTTCGTCGAGCGTATTCATGATGACCTTGAAGGTCTTTCCCCTGTCGTGACTTTTCAGGTTTTTGACATTTTCCAGCATGATGGCAAGAGGCCGCTTCGCATCAATTATGCGTGCGACATCAAAGAATAGTGTGCCCTGAGTATCGCACTCAAAGCCATGAGCCCGTCCGAGTGAGTTTTTTTTGGATACTCCGGCTATTGAAAAGGGCTGGCAAGGAAATCCGGCAAGCAGGACATCGTGATCAGGAATGCGCTCCTGGATGAATTCATAAGCCTGATTTTTATCCATTCCTTCCGGCTGGGTGATTTCCTTTATGTCACCATGAACATCGTGGTCACAGTGGTAGTTGGCAAGATATGTCTTGACGGCATACTTGTCGTATTCACTGGTGAAGACGCATTTTCCGCCAGCTTTCTCGAAACCGTATCTTATGCCACCAATACCTGCGAACAGGTCAATGAATGTGAACTCTCTGTCCTCAGAGCAAGGCTTGGGTAGCATGCTTTCAAGCGCAATGCGCTCAGCGTAAGTTAGCCAGTCCTGATCGGGCTGTTTGTTACGTTCTTTGAGCCAGCGGTTTACTACTTCTCTGGGGTGATTGATTTCATCTGCGATGGTCTGCTGTGAGAAGATCGAGGCAACTTTGTTCAAAAGCTCAAGATCATTCATCTCAGACATATTGGAACTCCAGGTAATAGCGGGTTTAAAAAGGGACACTTATGTGATTGAATGTCACATAATCATTCCAAAATGTCAACCAGCTGTAAAAAGAACAAGCTGGCTAGCCATTACGGAATACTGTATGTATTTACAGTTAAAAGAGCAAGCAGATTGGCGTCAAGAGCGTCCTGATTGTGAGAGTTAGTTAATAAAGCGCGGTTCGAAGGTCAAAAGATGAGCAGCCTCACAGATATTGATAAGCGATACTTGGAGAGAATATTGCAAATGGGGGGAGGTTACGTGCTGGATTACAGCGATGCGACCTACGGAGAATTCTTTTCTCGCCATAAAATAGATATTCATAGCACTCGTTATCAAATCTATGGTACGTCTAAGGCTAAAAAGATGAGAGCATTTTGGGAGTTAGAGCCAGATAGTATCGTTGCTCCTGTTTTGGAAGAAATGCTTGCATCATACGAAGCTAATTGCGAACTGAGTGGGACGGATATAGAACAAAACATACTTGAAAAATCTAGGCTCATAGTCGCAAGAATTGGCGGTAGGACTCCTGAAAATAACAAGGAGCAAACTGAAGATTCGTTCTTAAACCAGGAATTTAGAATCCCCAACCTTCACAAGCTTCCGGTTGAACACCAAATAGCCAAAATTATAGAGAAAAGGCTAGAAGAGGCGCGTTTAGCTTTAGCAGCTAATGCATATCTTTCTGTAATATTTATGTGCGGAAGCGTACTGGAAGCTGTTCTGTTGGGCGTAGCACAAAACAATCCTGAAAAATTCAACAGAGCATCGTCTAGCCCGAAAAGCCCTGAAGGCAAAGTTAGACCATTACAGGATTGGAGCCTTGCGCATTTAATCGACGTAGCTTGCGAAATCGGATTTTTGAAAGTTGATGTAAAAAAATTTAGCCACGGATTACGCGATTTTAGAAACTACATCCATCCTTATCAGCAGCTTATGTCGGGGTTCTCTCCGGATGAACATACGGCAAAGGTGTGTTTTCAGGTTTTAAAGGCAGCTCTCGCCGGGCTTGCAGGAGACAGATAATACAATGCATATAGAGTCATTATCGTTAAGAAATTTCAGATGCTTTGGAGACGTTGCAACAACGATTCAATTTCAGCCTGGCATAACGGGTTTCGTTGGTGATAATGGAGCCGGAAAATCATCAGCATTGGAAGCGTTGAAACGCCTTTTTTCACCTCTATCGAGTGAGCGTCAGTTAAGAAAAGCGGACGTACACTTTGGAGTCGGTGAAGATAGTCAGTCTGTGGCTGAGCGCGAGATCATCATTGACGTCGTATTTGGTTTTTCTAGCCCTGATGTTATTCCCCACGTTTTTAACGACATATTTTTCAATGCAAGTGATCAGGCTTTAAAGGTACGGCTAGTTCTTGAGGGAAATTATTTAAAATCAGAGTCTTACGAGGATGATATCGAGATCAAGCTCTATACGGTTCGCTCGCTGGACGAAGTTCCCTTTGGTCCAGACGATGAGCGGAAAACACCCCTGCGTGGTAAGTCTACTCAATTTGCCGAGTTGGTATACATACCAGCCCATAGGGATTCCTTGGGCGTGACCCGTCATGCATTAAAGAATGTCTTGAAACGGATAGAGCGCTCTGCAGACTGGAATGAAGAGACCAAAAATCAATCACAAGAATTTGCAAAACAACTTGAAAACAGTCTCAACGCTGTAACAGCTATCGGTACAACAAGCCACGACCTCAAAACATTTTGGGGTGCCCTACATGATGGTCATTACGATGCAGACCCACTCTTCAGTGTTGTGGCAACCGAATTCGAACAGTTGATTCGCGATCTAACATTACGGTTCGAAAAATCTCCTGGGGGTGGTAACCGTCAGCTTGAAGAGCTTAGTGAAGGTCAAGTCTCGTTATTGTATTTTGCCCTGTCTGCTACGCTACACAACTTAATTTGGAAGATGGAGGCTGCTGCGCCAGCTAGCCTTGAAGGCTTTAAACCTCTTGACTTTGTACCTGCGCCATTAACAATTTTTGCCCTCGAAGAACCTGAAAACCACCTTGCTCCGTTTTACCTCCCTAGACTAATAGGGCTTTTAGAAAGCCTTATAAAAACAGGCACAGCCCAATCGTTTGTGACTAGCCACTCTACAAGCGTCATGGCGCGTATTTCTCCGCGAAATGTTAGGTATTTCAGGAATTGTAATCAAACGCTTATTTCCGATGTTCGAGAAATCCCATTGCCCACTAGCGGAAGCGAAGAGGATAATTTCCTTCATCAAGTTATCTTGGCAAATCCAGAAATTTATTTCGCCCGCCTTGTGATAATTGGCGAAGGTGATAGCGAAAGGATTGTTATTCCTCGAATTGCAGAGGCTTTAGGCATATCACTAGACCCCTCATTTGTAGCATTTGTTCCAATAGGTGGTCGCCATGCTCAACATCTTTGGAAACTTGTTGTTGGTCTCAATATACCTTGTTTAACTCTTTTGGATTTTGATCTTGGGCGACACAATGCAGGCATGGGAAGGATAAAGAATGCCGCAACATGGCTTAACGATGCAGGATATGATCTAGACCCTTCTGCTGTCATTTCTAACGAAGCTTTAACTCCGGAAAATGTTGTACCGTGGACTCAGTGGTTACGGGCGCAATGGGTCTTTTATTCCACATGGCTAGACCTTGACATGATGATGGTTCAAGCCTTTCCGGAAGCCTATAAGCCGAGTAGAGCATTCGACCCAACAAAAGATGACCCTAGTAAAATAGCTGAAGCAGTTTTTGGCAGCAGTGGGTTGGGAAATGCAGAGCTTAACCGTATCGGTGCTCAGTTTTCAACTGAAGAGCTTTTTGCATACAAAAACCTGTTCAAGTCCCGGTCAAAGCCAGCTTCACATTTTAAAGCTTTGGCCGCACTGGATGATGAGGCAATCAGAACCAATTGTCCCGAGCCATTAAAGGCCTTGATTGCAATGGCCAAGATCATTCTTGCGCCTCCATCATCCATCTGTGCTGGGGAAGAAGAATGACCTACCTGAAGGCAGATGATTGGAAGCCTTCACCGGGCATACGAATTGAAGGCCGGGCCCTAGAGGTCGTTAAGGCCGTGGAACCAATGTCGGTGCTCGCTGGCCCGGGAGCAGGAAAAACAGAATTACTGGCACAGCGAGCAACCTTTTTGCTCATGACGGGATTATGTCCTCCACCGCAACGCATTCTTGCCATATCTTTTAAGGTGGATGCAGCAAGAAATCTTGGGGACAGAGTAACTCACCGTTGCGACCCAATTCAGGCCAAGAGATTTGAATCCCTTACCCTTGATGCTTTCGCTAAAAGGCTTGTTGATCAATTTTTAGAATCACTTCCCGATCAATGGCGCCCTAGTCATGACTACACTATAGAGTTCCCAAACCGAGATGTTTGGGAGGAATTTAAATTAAAAAATGAAAGTGACTACTCGGAAGTTAGGAGCAAGAATTCGGGTCAGCTTGACAGAATTGTTCACAGATCAATTCCAGATTTCCAATTTGAAGAGGCGGTAACCCCGGAGCAACAAATTCAGTGGTTATGGTGGCGACAACATATTGATGCCAATCCGTCTCGCCTGACTTTCGATATGATAAAAGCGTTGGCGGTTTTAATTCTTCAAATTCAGCCTAAAATTTTATCTGCTTTGCGAAAGACTTACTCACACGTGTTTCTTGACGAATTTCAAGACGTAACAGCTCGACAATACGAATTGATAAAAACGGCATTTCTCGGGTCAGACTCGGTTCTTACCGCTGTTGGGGATTCTAACCAGGCAATTATGAGATGGGCGGGTGCTAGGGAAGATATATTTAATCTATTTGAGGCTGATTTCGGCGCATCGGACGAGCGTCTTCCTTTTAATTTTCGATCCAACTCCCGTATCGTCAATTTGATCAATGATTTGGCGACTACTTTCGATGGCGACTATATTCCGACAGAATGTGCTCGCCAAGACGATCCTGTTCCAGAAAATTCAGTCGAAGGCTGGGTGTCTGAAACAAGGCAAGATGAAGGGGAGTATATAGCGTCATTCATAGCTAACGAGCTTCAGAAAAACGCTGACCTAGCTCCGGCAGATTTTGTGGTATTGGCGCGGTTACGGATAAATGATGTCGAAGATCGCATTAAGGTGGCCTTTCAAAGTAAAGGTTTGAAAATCAGGAATGAGGCAAGAGCTGTTGGCGGTATTGCCATTCAGGATTTGGTGAAAGAAAAGGCTTACACATTTTTTCTTGCCTCGCTCAAACTCGCGGTAAATGTTCGGTCTGGCCAACCATTTCAAGATTGCCGAAATGCTATTGCAGAAGTAAGAGGTGCCGACCTAGATAGCGAAAAAGGGCACAGCGAGACATTGTATGCTGTTCGATGCTTAATAGATGATCTGGAGCAGCTAGTCAGGGGTAGAAGCCCAGCGGAGGTTACCGGTAGGGAAATAGTCGATATCTTGTTAAATCATGTCGAGCGCGGCGAAATTCAAAGAACATATAGGGAGTATGCGGGCGGCGAGCGCCTCAATTCGGCTATTCTCGGATTTGCGGAGTATTTTGACGAATGTCGTGATGGTTCACCTTCTTGGTCTGAATGTATATCTAACATGGAGGGTACGGAATCTGTCCGCTTGATGACCATTCATAAGAGTAAAGGACTGGAGTATCACACAGTTATTTTTGTCGAATTCAATGACGACGCTTTTTGGGGAAATGACGATGATGTGAACGTATTCTTCGTAGCGTTGTCTCGTGCTCGTGAGCGTGTACTTTTTTCTTTCACTAAAGACTCCAAAGGAGCTCAAAATGTTAAGGGCTTCGTAAAAATCTTAAAGGATGCTGGCGTAATATTCATTAAAAAACAATAAGATATGCCTATTTCAAGGCGTGCGCGTCAAACAGCAAGCAGTGTCGGTTGCCTGCCCCCGCTACCACTTTAAAGAACGGCAAATCAGTTACTTACTGGCTTGCCGTTTTTTTTCGTCTGTTGCTTTTAAGCCCCCGTGACACTCCGTGACGTTTTCCGTGACACTTTTGAATTTAGACCCACCCCAAGCAAACGACTCTATGACCTTCGGTCACCACGCCACGATTACAGCAGTGATAAAATAGCCTAAAGCAGCAAAGACTGAAGATCAATCAATGCGCGCCCAATTCCCCAGCCCACCTATCAACTTGCACTAAAACACACAGGATAGAAAACTGGCGGTCGCCTCCCAATAACATCATTCAAGGCAACCGCATCAAAGGCCTGTATAAATGCAGTATATCTCAATCGTTGTAACCTCCCCTCTATCCCAAGAACTCTCGAGCGAGAACCAAGCCGTTCGAGTCGAAATATACAAGCTCGAAGGAGAACATCGATGGTGCCTTGAGGTAGTTGACGAATACAATAACTCGACAGTTTGGGACGATACATTTGAAACCGACTCTGACACATTAAATGAAGCTCAACGCATCATTCGAGACGATGGTATTTTCGCACTCATTGGCCCGGAGGGAGACGAAGAGTGGGCGTAGTAAACAAGCGCGCTTGATGCCCTGCCAGCAAGCATCGTCAATCCAGCAATCAACCGAAGTTACTAAAGCCAGAAGACTGCAGCGGCACAATAGCAGCCAGTCACCGGCATTACCTGTTTTCTCCTATTAAAGCGGTGTTAACAGGTGAGCAATTTTCATTAACACATTCAGGACTGATTTAACTCGTTGAAATTTATAAAAAACGGGATATGATCAGGGGAATGGAATCTTTGGCAGAGATGCGTCCGCAAATCACTTTTGCCACAATGAGGGAATATGACCAAGATAGCCAAGCAGGACTTCATCTTTAAAAAACACATGTCTGTTGGTGAGGCCGACGCAGAAAATGATAAAAGCTTCTTAGAAGAATGCTTTGTGGATATTGGTGACTACGAAATATTAGAGGATACAAGCACACCACAGTCTATTATTTTGGGCCGAACGGGAATCGGAAAAAGCGCCCTTATCGAACAGCTAGAGAAGAATAGTGATCGAGTGATAAGAATTGAGCCGGAAGAGCTAGCTCTCAGACACATATCGAATTCAACAATTTTAAACTTCTTCGAAGATTTGGGAGTTAATCTCGACATATTCTATAGCCTGTTGTGGCAGCATACTCTCTCGGTCGAGTTAATAAAAAATAAGTACAACATCGATTGCGCCCAAGCAAAAACAAACTTCATTGATTCAATCACTGCACTCCTCTCAGGAAAACAGAAAAAACAACAAGCCCTGAATTATATTGAGGAATGGGGAGATAAGTTCTGGGTAGACACGGAAACACGTATTAAAGAGTTTACTGGCAAGCTAGAAGCAAGCTTAAAGTCATCGATAGACTCTAATGTTCCTGGTGTCACATTTTCAGGCGAAGCTGGGGCAGCTTTATCAGAGGAACAAAAATCAGAAGTAATACATTACGGCAAGAAAGTTGTTAGCTCCGTCCAGATTGAAAAGCTTTCAAAAATAGTAAACCTCTTAGCAGAAGATATATTTACTGACCCGCAAAAGAAAACATATATCTTAATAGATCGCCTTGATGAAAACTGGGTGGAAGATGGCCTTCGCTATAAGCTGATAAGAGCTCTCATTGAAACAATAAAGAAATTCAGGAATATTACGCCAGTAAAAATTGTCATCACACTAAGAACCGACCTTCTGGATCGAGTATTAGACAAAACTAGAGACGCAGGTTTTCAGCGCGAAAAGTATAACAGCCTATTCCTTCAGCTAGGCTGGACCAAAGAACAGTTGATGAGGGTCCTTGATAGCCGTGTTAACCACCTTCTAAAATATAAATACACCAGTGGGAGCGTTGGTTTTAGTGATGTTTTTCCAGATAAAATAGATAAGGTAACATCCGCCGACTACATATTAGATAGGACCTTACTTCGACCGCGAGATGCAATAATGTTTGTAAACGCTTGCTTAATTGAGTCGCAGGGAAAAACAGAAATAACAGCATCAATTATAAAGCTTGCAGAAAAATCATATTCCGTAGACCGAATTGAATCGCTTAAGTATGAATGGTTTGTTGAGCATCCACTACTTGATAAGTATATTGACGTTTTGCATCGTAGAAACAGCAACTTCAAAGCAGGGACTATATCTGACGATCAACTTGAACTTCTAATACTTGAGCTAGCTGAATGTCCTGAATCAAATGCAGATATCGCAGTCAAATCTGCTCATTCATATATGAAAATTGGGTATCCGTCATCCAATGCCTATATGGCCCAGCTAAGGCAAAATATACTTTTTATATTATACAAAGTAGGTGTTGTGGGGATTAAAGTGAATGGCTCTAGCTCAGTGAAATGGTCGTATGATCGTAGCCAGGACTTAACTGCAAAGAATATTGAAAATACATCCATTGTATATATTCATAAAATACTATGGCGTGCACTTGCCATTGATAAGCGAAGTTAGAAATGTGCCGATATACAAACAACTCGAAGCAGCAACACAGGTACGTTTCTGGACGCGCTAACGTACACCGCTGATTGAGCGGTTAAGGTTAAGGCTGAATAAAATCCTTCACTGAACCGAACAACGTATTTTTGACAGCCGGTTTTTTACCAACTTCGGACACAATATATTCAACAGCGGCAAGCATATAGGTTTCCGCCTAATATTGGTGACTTGCCCTAATCCTGAGCTTAACTCCCTTCGACATAGCGCAGTAAATCTTTCGGTTCGCACTCAAAATAAACACATAGCGCATTTATGGTATCGGTGTTGGTGTTATAGCCGGGAACATTAGCAACACGAGTTAGTGTAGCTCGACTAATACCAGTGACCTCAGATACCTCTCCCACCGTTATCCGCCTTTTCTCGCGAAACGATTTTTCGTCTAGAAGCTGTTTAAACAATATCCGAATCACGTTGAAGCCAACCCTTGCCACACCCAATAATGCGCCCAGTGTACCAAATTAATCATAAATGAGCATTCTAACGCTTGACTGATTCTTTTTAGCGCAATATGATTCACTTGAGCACCTAATGAATCATATATGAGCCAAGGAGAAGTACATGACTACGACATACCTTACAACCGAAGAACTATCTGAGCGTATCAAATATGACGTACGCACCATTCGGCAACAACTCAATGACAGTGTATTGCTAGAGGGTAAACACTACATAAAGCCATTTGGTCGGCGAAAAATCCTCTACATCTGGGAAGCTGTTGAAGAGGAGATGTTAGCGCGGAAGTCTCCCAATGACATTGAAATCCCTATGGCGAACGGAGGTGTGTGCTATGGGTAAGGTTCGGGTACGGCCTGATACAGGCAGGCTGCTTCTAGATTTTTCGTATCAAGGAGCACGCTTTCGGGAACACACAGCGCTGCATGACAGCGCCCAAAACCGGAAAAAGGTGCAGACGCTTCTCGATAAAGTAGAAGCCCGAATAAAGCTTGGGGAGTTCAACTATTCTGAGTTTTTCCCTGGCAGCAAAAACATTCAGAAATTTCTAGAGGTAGATCCCAACCGCGCCAATACAAGTCAAACACAGCTTGTACGTGTACAAAACAGCTACATCCCCGCGAGGAGCTCAACAAGGGCACCGCTATTTGAAATCTTCGCACGCCAATGGCAAACCGAAAAAAAAATAGAGTGGCGGGCATCTCATGCCCGCAACATTGAATCGGTGCTTTCAAATTCACTGATCAAGTTTTTCGGCAAGCGCGTGTTATCCGATATCACCAAAGCCGAGATTCTTGAGTTCCGCTCTAAACTGGCATCGAAGCCCGGTCGTGGCGGTAAAGAGCAGATTGCAGCCAAGACCATCAATACCCATATGGCGCTATTAAAAGGCATTTTGGAAGAGGCATCAGATCGCTATTCCTTTGAGAACCCCTATAAGAACATCAAGCCCCTCAAACTCCAGCGCAGCCATGTTGAGCCGTTTTCCCTAATAGAGGTTAATCGGATCATCGAATCGGTACGCGAGGATTACCGCAATTACTATGCGGTGCGCTTTTACTCGGGTATGCGTACCGGCGAAATAGATGGACTTCGCTGGGAGTTCGTCGATTTTAAGCGCGGACTGATCGCTATCAGAGAGACACTGGTTCAAGGCCAGACCGAATACACCAAAACTGACGGCAGCCAGCGGGACATCCCCATGCTAGGGCCAGTTAAAGCCGCACTAGAGGCTCAATATCAAGCAACCGGCAAGCTCAGCCCTTATGTATTCTGCAATACCGAAGGCAAGCCCCTTGATCACAACAATATTACTAAGCGTGTCTGGTATCCCCTACTCCGCCATCTAGGCCTGAAGATGCGGCGGCCTTATCAGACTCGCCATACCGCTGCGACGCTATTACTGGCTTCCGGTGAAAACCCAGAGTGGGTAGCAAGGTTTCTTGGCCACGCCAGCACCGAAATGCTGTTCAAAGTGTACTCAAGGTATATACCCAACCTGACAAGACAGGACGGTTCCGCATTTGAGCAAATGCTTGGCGTACAGGATGAACGGCACGCCGCCCAATAACACAGTAGGGATAAGGGGAAATATTCATGACCAATGAAACAAACGATACCAATTTTATCGCTTTGCTCACCCTAGGCGATATGCGCTTACTCAACATCAAGGTACCGGAACATCTTGCAGACGATCCTGATGACGCTGTACTAGGGCTGCCACGCAGTGCCGCACTTATCCTCGCGGAACGCATACTGAACATATGGAAAGTGCCTCAGGGAGACATAGCGGTATTTCTGGCTGATATCGCTGATGAAGCATTAAGCAACCTCCTCGTTATCTATCAGCTACTGCAGGTCCTATTTCCCAGAAATGAGCCAAGTAAGTATGTACACACAAACAATAAGAACTACGACGACCGGACAACGTGGCAAGCAATTCGGGACGGCGAATCGCTGAAGGTCCGCAAATACCTAGAGCATAAATCGCTTGGCGGCGGCTGGTAGCCCCGAATGGCTATGCGCTGCTCCAAATTGAATATCCATCAACGACAACACCAATTTATACGAAACAAAGATGATGGCGCTATACGCCAACAGGAGACGCTATGAACACATTGACCAAAGAGACTGCCCGCTCACTAGCAAAAATAATCAACAGCCGTCTTTCGACCTGCTACAACGATGATTTAGTCGCTATTCTCGGTACTGGCCGCGAGTCGAATAATGAACAAGCCGTACAATCATGGCTAATGTCTCGCTTCGCCCACATCGAAGTCGGGCGTGCTGACATGCTAATGGAATACGCGTCCGAGGTACTGACTCAACACCTCGATGACATACGGCTAGAAGTGGCCATTGGCGTAATAACCGAGTTACCGCTACAGCCAAGCTTTATTCCAGCGAGAGCCCTTACTGAGCGTGAGCTACACTGCATTGCACGGTCGATCTACCTGTTGGTTTTGAGGCAAGGACCGAGAGACTATTTAGACACGCTGATCGAATTGGTGCTGGGAGGCGATGGCAATACTATCGACAAGATCGCCGCATGGATACCGTCACAAATCGAGGCTTACACTTACTTCCCTAGCGAGCTGACCTTACCCTTAGCGCAGAACATGATGCAAAAGCTCAGGCAGGCAAGTGAGTTTTATTAAAGTTTTACAACTTACCTCTCAAGGAAGGCTTCAGGACACCACTAAATGCCTATACTCTTCGAGTCACCCGACCCGACGTCAGCGTTCGGGATCTACATTTACAAAACTCGAGTGGAAATAAATTACGTAATTGGAGCTAAATGCCAACTCCAAACAGGCTGTTAAAACCTATACGCCTTGAACTCGCGACTCTGCGGCAACATGATCACTTGGACTTGATCACTATTTGGTGTTTTTCCACAAATTCGGATGCAGCCTTCATATCACCAAAAGCATTTAACAACATCTCGGACGCGCGATCTTTAACGTCTTTGTCTTCGCTCGACATTAATAAATTAATCCATGTACTCACCAGAGCGATCGGAGGCTCTTTACGTTCATTCACTTGCATACCTAAATATCAATTTCGTGAAGATCAGACCAAGTTTGAGCTGAGCCTATTGCCCTCTACTCGCCAATTCTATAACGAAACGAGCAACAGTCGGAACGATTTTTGCTGCTAGCTAATAACCTTTTAATAGTTAAGTCATATAGATTTATACATCATAGAATGCTGATTTATAAATCCATATTATCGAAAGACTACAACTACTTCCTTAAAATCCAGACACCACCAATACAACACATAAATTAGTAGACAATAGATAAAATTGTGTCATTATGTGTTAAATTCAAAATATCAAGCAAAGCTCTTAAGCTAGGATCAAGAATGCGTCACGACCGCTAAAGCCACATGTCACGGTAAAAATCTAGTACTCACGCATCTAAATACTAAAAGGTTATTCAGCACAGAACTACGTGGTTTAGCCATTACAAATCGAAAACAAACCAACAACAGGAGCATCAAAATAATGAAACAAATCCCAAAAATCGTCGCAAGCGCTTTTCTTGCCAGCCTAGCCACTACGGCAAACGCGCAGTTTTCTCTCATTACAAACCTAGCCAGCGACCTGAGCACCACACTAAATTCCATCCCGATTGGCGAACTACCGATGATCAGCGATGCATTCACAATCGCTGGGCCATCTGCTATTAGCGAGGTTTCCACTACCTTACTGCCAATACTAGTGGACTTACCCGGAGCAAATTTACTTGTCGGCCCAGTAGTCCCCTTGGGCACGCAGGCCATCGGCATCATTTCTCCCTATTTCGATAGCCTCCCGCTCACAGAGTTACCGGGATTAAGCATACTTCCCGGCGGCGGGCTATAGTGACAAAAAGCACCAGCCTTCGATTGCTAGCCACCGCAAAATCGTATCGATTTGTGGCTAGCAGTTGAATTCCTGCACGTAATTCACTGCTATATATAGAGGTAATTTATGGGTATCGGCGGAATCAGTATTTGGCAACTGCTTATCATTTTGGCCATCATCGTATTGCTGTTTGGCACTAAAAAACTCGGTAACCTAGGTAGCGACTTAGGCAGCGCATTACGCGGGTTTAAAGACGGCATGAAGGGCCTAGATCAACAATTGGCACAAGACAGTGAAGAGAAACCGTCAACTGCCTCATTAAAAGAGAGCAAAAGCGAAGCAGACCAGGCAAGCACCAGCCCAATAGAAAATCGAGCATAATCGATCATGTTCGATATGAGCTTTCTTGAATTACTGGTCGTCGGGATAGTCGGCTTGCTGGTTCTCGGCCCAGAACGGTTGCCTGGCGCAATCAGGACGGGGTCGCTTTATGTTGGCCGATTGAAGCGTGGCTTTAACAAGTTGCGCTTTGAGATTGAAGATGAAATCAACGCCACAGAAATACGTACCAAGCTGAAAAGTGACGCAATATACCGAATCGATGACGATCTTGCCGCGTTAAAACAGAATTTTCATAAAGCTATTAATAGCGAACCTGACGCAAGCACTGAGATCGCCACAGGCGACAACTCACGTTCGGCAAATAATGAAGTACGAGAGTTATGATTGCCAACGCGGAGAGTGACAAGGCTACTAACCTTACCGCGCATTTAACAGAACTGCGTGATCGGCTTTTACGTTTTCTCGTCGCAATGCTTATATCTACATTGTGCTTAATGCCGTTTTCACAAGATATTTACAGCCTCATTGCCGACCCACTTTTGCAATACCTACCGGAAGGTGGAAGTATGATTGCAACTGAGGTTACGTCGACCTTTATGGCACCACTGAAGCTTGTGCTATGCACAGCCTTCGCGTTGTCAATGCCGGTTTTTCTATATCAGCTCTGGGGATTTATATCACCAGGGCTATACCGAAAGGAACAACACCTCGGTATTCCACTGCTAATTTCCAGCGTATTGCTATTTTATATTGGCATAGCCTTTGCTTTTTACGTAGTATTTCCGCTCGTATTTAGCTTTTTTAGCAGCGCTACACCGACAGGCGTTTCTTACACCCCCGACATATCACTCTATCTCAATACCGTGCTTAAGCTATTTCTGGCTTTTGGCCTTACCTTCGAAATTCCTATTGCTACGGTACTGCTCATTACCAGTGGTATAACAAGCAGAAAAGCATTAAGTGAAAAACGACCGTATATTATATTGGCCTGTTTTGTAGTTGGAATGGTTTTGACACCACCCGACATCATATCTCAGGCATTACTCGCGGTACCGATGATCATGCTATTTGAACTTGGCCTACTCTTTAGCCTTTTGATTAAAATCAAACACTCCGATTAAATTTAAACACGCAGTTAGCAAAAAGCAATTTTCATCTTTACCTCCAACATGCGGGGTTACAATGATGACCAACCATATCTACTAATGCCAAATACCCAGCCTAAAACCTAAGGAATCTCTTACATGGACACCGCCCGTTTGCCAAGTAAAGGGTTCTGACAATATAAATCGAATGCAGTCTTACATCCGGCCTATTGATGAGCATTCAGCGCTCTGGCCCCAATGATATTTGCCGACAGGGCCCTATCTGCACATCGAGGTCTTTCCTCAAGAGATTCCTCGGGTTTGACCCGCCGCGGTTCGACCGTACTGTCATTGTCTTTACCTGTGCAATCGTTGGCTGTACTTCTCTCTTTTAGCCCTTGTTAACCCTTGCTTCTTTATTTTGCTGTAGCGTGATAACACTCGTTCCTGCTCAGCAATACCCAGGCAATCCTTGCCATTTTATTCGCCAGCGCCACAGCCCCTTCATTGGGGTGACAGCGCAGCAATAATTGCTCCACCCAAGGATTGCCGCCAGGCTGCCCCAGCGCTAACCGTCGGCGGATATGCCGAATCACGGCTCTGGCACCATGGATGAGCAACCCTCGAAGGTAGCTATCCCCTCGCTTACTGATTCCCAGTAAACGAGGCTTACCGCCAGAGGAATGCTGTCGAGGCACCAATCCTAGGTACGCTGCCAGTTGCCGTCCATTGCGGAAGCTTTGGCCATCACCGACTGTCGCAGCCAGTGCCGTGGCTGTCTGCAAGCCCACACCAGGAATGCTGGCTAAACGCTGGCTCTGCTCTGCCTGCTTATGCCAAGCCTGCAGGTATACCTCCAAATCATGAATCTGCTCCACCAGTTGAAGGTACTGCGTTCTGAGTGTTGCTACTGTGTGACGAGTCAGCATCGGCAGCCCATTGTCACCGTCTTCCAGCAAACTCGGCAATTGCCGAAGTAACACACGCTCTCCTTGAGCAAGGACAATACCGTACTCAGATAACAGCCCTCGCAGGTGGTTGCTCACGGCCACCCGCTGTTTCACCAGCAGGCGGCGCGAATGGTGTAAATGCAGCACCGATTGTTGCTCAGGGGACTTCTCAGCCACAAAACGCATTGAGGGTCGCTGTATGGCTTCGCAAATTGCCTCCGCATCATTGCGGTCATTTTTGTTGGCTTTGAGATAGGGCTTAACAAACGCGGGCGCCATCATTTTGACCTCATGTCCCAGTCGGCGAATTTCTCGTAACCAGTAATGCGCACCTCCGCAGGCCTCCATGCCCATCAAGCAAGGGGGGCAATTGGCAAAAAATGAAAGTAGCTGTGAGCGCCGCAGGGTTTTCCTTATAGCTACTTCCCCGTTGGCTGTTATGCCATGAACCTGGAAAACATGCTTTGCCAGATCTAAACCAATTACGCTAACCTCATTCATAACACCGTCCTCTCTGCTAGTTGATTGTCGAAACTCAACTATGGCACTTAGATGCCGATTCAGGGAGGGCGGTGTCCATATCATCTGCATAACCCCAAAAATTTGCGATAATGCCGGCATCATCCATTTTACTCGGAATAGTATATGAGCCAATTCACCTTTGCCGAAGCGGAATACCAAAATAAAAATCGCAAACCCGCCGCGAGCGGTTCCTTGAAAAAATGGATGCACAGATTCCGCGGGTAAAGCAAGAGAAAAATCTATGGAAATACTACCCGAAAGTCGAGAACGGGAGCCCACCCACCTCCCGGGGAACAGCGCATGTAAGCAGGAAAAATGCAGCTTACAGGCCATAACGAGAGGCGGAATTTTCTGTTTCGTAGTTTAATGGACGTGAAAATTCATGTTTTGCGAAAACAAAGCGATTTTGCGGACCGTCCCTAACAGTTAATATCTCAAGCCTTACCCGATACCCCCCCCATTCAAATATTACGCTTAACTGATCCAAGAACAAAATCAAGATATAAATATTACCCGGTAGGGGCAATATAACTCAATGAAAAAGCCCGTTTATCTCAGATCGTAATGAAACATTAATTCGTTATATGGATAGGAGATACGCAAACGGGATATATATGCATTTCCCGTTCATACTACGATACGCCTACTAAAATAAATTAGTTAGTAGGCGGTAATTGTAATGGCTCAATATAATACTTATAACCACGTTGAAAAAATAAAGAATAAGGACTCCAAACGATACCTATGGTGGCTTCCACTGTTGGTAGCAGTGTCACCGATCATCGGTATAAAAATATACGAAGCTACGGGTAACCCATTATTCCCATGGCTTACCCCTATTCTTTGGTATGTATTTATCCCACTAGGGGACCTTGTATTTGGTAGGGATGATGCAAATTACCGAGAAAGCAGATCAAACGAGATTGAGAACGATGCGTTTTATAAATGGCTCGTATTCCTTTCCGTGCCGCTTTTTTATGTGACCTGGATATATTCTGCTTGGTGGCTAGCTACTGTTGCCAATAGCACTACAGCCTACTTAGGTGTCACTATCGGCGTAGCTTTGACAAATGGACTTGCGTTGGTAGTTGGGCATGAGCTAGGTCACAAGAATAATCGACAAGAAAAGAATTTGGCCAAATTGGTATTAGCTGTTCCAGCGTACGGCCATTTTTCTGCAGAGCATAATAGAGGTCACCATAAAGATGTCGCCACTCCTGACGATCCAGCTTCAGCTAGGCTGGGTGAGTCGTTATATAAATTCATTCTTAGAGAGATTCCCGGCGCATTTGCACGAGCATTTCATGATGAGAATATAAGACTAAAAAGAAAAGGAAAGTCAGTATTTAGTATTGAAAATCAAATTCTTCAATCGTTTTCCATTACATTTCTTCTGTATGGCGGCGCACTTTACGCATGGGGACCAGTAATACTTCCATTCATCCTGATATCAACATTGTGGGGATGGCAATTCCTTTCTACGTCAAACTATATTGAGCATTACGGCTTATTGCGACAAAAACAGGAAGACGGAAGATTTGAGCGGACTCGCCCAGAGCACTCGTGGAATGCAGATCATATTGTATCTAATATTATGACATTTCATCTACAGCGGCACTCAGATCATCACTCACGCCCTACTCGTCGATATCAAGTCCTTCGAAGTGACGATGCCCCACAGCTACCAACAGGGTATGCGGGGTGCTTCACAATGGCCTACCTACCTTTCTTATGGCGCAAAGTGATGGATCACAGAGTTTTAGAACAATATAACGGCGATATTTTGAAAGCAAACCTAGACCCAAAGAAGCGCGATGCCTTAATAAGAAAATACGCTAAGTGAGGTAATGATGAATAAATATATCTGTCCAGGCTGTGGCTACATCTACAGCGAAGATTCTGGAGATGAATTTGAAGGATTTCCCGCAGGCACTAAGTGGATCGACATTCCCACCGACTGGGCTTGCCCCTCCTGCGCAGTGCGCGACAAACCAGATTTCAAAAAAATAGAAGATTAGGAACTATTTTTAATGTTAAAAAAATACGAATGCATTGTATGCGGCTTTATATATGACGAAGAAATCGGCATTCCTGACGATGGCATAGTGGCGGGTACAAAATGGGATGACATCCCTGAATCTTGGACTTGTTATGAGTGTAGCGCACCGAAATCCGATTTTGAAAATATGGAGTGAAAATAATTCACAATGAATATTAATAATAAATTAAATCATGCAATTGTGGCTATAGGAATTACATTATTTTGTGGCTGCACAGGCACAGGCACAGGCACAGGCAGAGACAATCGCACTAGTGCGAAACCTGCTAGCACTGGCACTGAGATTGAATCTATTGACTGGCCAATGCACGGAAACGACGCTTACGAACAGCGCTATTCGGTACTATCGGATATTAATACCGATAATATTTCTAAGCTTGGACTCGCATGGTACCAAGATCTACCAGAAAATCGAGGGCAAGAAGCCACACCAATTGTGATCGATGGTGTTATTTATACTACGTCTGCATGGAATCATGTTCATGCTTTCTTAGCCGAAACTGGCGAAGTACTTTGGGAATATGATCCCAAAGTTCCTAAGTCCACAGGAGTTAAAGGATGTTGCGACGCGGTAACAAGGGGCTTGGCCTACCACGACGGGGGAGTCTATCTAGCGACATTAGATGGCAGACTTATAGCGCTTGATGCGGAAACCGGTAGCATGCGCTGGAGTGTGAATACTGTAGATAGCTCTTTGAACTACACTATCACTGGAGCCCCAAGAGTTGCAAATGGGAAAGTATTCATAGGTAATGGGGGCGCAGAATATGGTGTACGGGGATACATCACAGCTTACGACATAAACTCAGGGGATCTAGTGTGGCGTTTTTACACTGTCCCTGGCACAAAAAGCCATGAAACAGGTACAGAACCACAAGCTTTAATGGATGAAACCTGGTCAAAAAGTAACAGTCCATTAGAAAAAGGAGGGACTGTTTGGGATACTATCGTCTATGACCCCGATACAAATAGCCTACTCTTTGGCGTTGGCAATGGCTCACCGTGGAACCCGAATATCCGGTCGCCCGGCGGAGGTGACAATTTATTTTTATCCTCTATAGTTTCTGTCAACGCTGATACCGGAAAATATAAGTGGCACTATCAAACTACTCCAGGAGAGGCGTGGGACTTCACAGCAACCCAGCCAATTGTACTAGCTAATATTAATATTGACGGTTTAGATCGAAAAGTCGCAATTCAAGCGCCTAAAAACGGATTCCTATATGTCTTAGATCGAACCAATGGGAAATTGATTTCAGCAGAGAAATTTGTTGACGTTAATTGGGCATCACATATTGATAAATCCACCGGGCGCCCGGTTATAAACCCAGACGCTCAATATTGGAAAACTGGCAAGCCTGCTCTGGTTAAACCGTCCTGGATGGGAGGTCATAATTGGCACCCAATGGCTTTCGACCCCAATTCAAATACACTTTATATCCCAGCCCAAAATACTTCTTTCCCTTACTTGGCGGAAGACGAACAAAGCCCTTCTAAACTGGCGGTAAATCTCGGTGTAGATACGAAAGCGGCTAATTTACCAGACGACCCAAAGGTTATAGCTGCAGTAAAAGATGCTACATCTGGCTCGCTACTTGCCCGCAACGTTCTTACCGGCGAAGATCTTTGGCAAGTAGAGTATCCTGGTGTTTGGAATGGTGGCGTTTTAGCTACAAAAGGAGGTTTAGTATTTCAAGGATCTGCTACGGGTTATGTAAACGCTTACAACTCAAAAAATGGTCATCTATTATGGCGCTTTAATGCTCAGACCGGTGTTGTTGCGCCTCCGGTGACGTTCAAAGTAAACGGCCGACAATATATCGCAGTGAACGCCGGGTGGGGGGGGATCATGCCACTTATGACTGGTGTTTTAACTCAGGATGCCGCGCAAGGCTACCCAGTTAATAAAAGCCGCCTATTGGTTTTCAAAATTGGAGGCAACACCAATTTACCCGACGATAAACGAGCCACCTTGAAGATACAACCCTCTACACAGCTAGGTGACCCAGCCGCAATTACGAAAGGGTTTGAGATTTACGACCGGTATTGTATTAATTGCCATGGCGCAGGAGCTGTTGGTGGCGGTGTAATCCCAGACCTCAGATATTCTGGATTTAACAGGGCACCTAACGCATGGCTTTCAGTTGTTAGAGATGGAATCTTAGAATCTAGAGGCATGGTGTCTTACAAGGATGAGCTGAGTGACGCAGACATAGAAAGCGTACGGCAGTATATCCTAGGGCGAACTAAGTACGCCAAAGATAGCGGCGATGATGAGCGCCCTGCTCGATGAAGTTTTTGATTAAGCCATATACTTAATTGGATACTACAATTTATATCTGACCTCTAGTTAATAAAAAAATTACATAATAGGATTAACCATGAGCTTTTATGACGATAAAGTTTTACCACACATTTTAGATAAACTCTGTAGTCAAAATTCAGTCATGAGTTTGAGAGAGCGAGTGGTTCCATTAGCTCGAGGTATAGTACTCGAAGTTGGAATCGGCAGCGGTATTAATTTACATCTATACAACCCTAGTACCGTCGATTTTGTCTGGGGACTCGAGCCCTCAAATGGAATGCGACATAAAGCGCAACATAATATTAACAAGTCCCCAGTCAACGTAAAGTGGTTAGATCTTCCTGGGGAAGAAATCCCCTTAGAAAACAATAGCGTTGACACTATTCTGCTCTGCTATACTCTATGCAGCATCTCTAATAGCGCTAAAGCTCTACAGAAAATGCATCGAGTTCTAAAGGAAGATGGAATATTATTATTTTGCGAGCACGGCAAATCTCCGGAAACTGATATTGCAAAATGGCAGCAACGGGTAACACCTACATGGAAAAAGATTGCCGGTGGCTGTCATCTTAACCGGCCTATTCAAGAATTGATAGCTTCTTCCGGCTTTGATGTTATTGAAGTAGAAACATGCTACATGGATGGATTCCCAAAGATAATGGGCTACATGTATCTAGGGCAGGCAAAAAAAATTCCAAAATAAATTTTACAACCTTAGGCTCAATAAAAGGCACCCTTTAATGGAAATTTATTTTACTCTCTGCTTATTGATCACAATGACTATTTATTTTTATGAATAAAAATTTTAATCTGATAATGGATACTGTTTTTAAAAACAGCGTTGACCCTGATGAAGCCTGCTCTTTGGTAGGATCAGTCTATCAACCACACAGGCTTAATTTGTGCCGCACGTCCGATCTGCTATCCGCAAATATGGAGCACCGCTCAATTTCTGAAACATCCTTAAGTCGATTAGCTTACAACGCAAACATCCACATACAATCTGAACCGTTCCAAAATTTCTATTTGGTAATGCTACCAGTTAGCGGTCATTTTAACATTCGCCAGAATAATATAGAAAAAACCGCCTCGGCCGGAAATCCCGTAATATTAGACACAGATAAGAATATTGACATGCAATGGTCTAATGATTGTGAAAATATAATATTTAAATTAGATAAAAATCTGATCGATCGCACTCTGCTGGAATCTTACGGGGTAGAAGCGAAACTTGCCGTCGCATTCAACTGCACAGATGGGGAAAAAAGTAATCTAGATAAGTTCTCCATTATGTTAAATAATTTTGTTATAAACAACCCATATTTAAGCGACTTACAAAACAACTCCGAAATGTTTAAAAATATTGAAAGAGTTCTAGCTCTATCCTTGCTATCTGGAAGCCACAGCCATGTTGAGGATATTGAAAAAATAAAGTACAGAGTACTTCCAAAGGTAATCGTTAAAGCCAAAGAATTCATGGAAGAAAACTACTCAAAAAAAATCACCGTTCAAGATATTGCCAACCACGTTTGTATTAGCGCTCGCTCCCTTCAAAAAGGGTTTGAGCAGTATGAGTGTTCGACCCCAATACTCTACTTAAGAAGGCTTCGCTTGAGAAGAGCCCGAGAGCTCCTTGTTTTTTCACGACGTGAAAATGTTGGAATTAAGATTTCCGAAATAGCAATGCGCTGTGGATTCTACCACTTCGGAAATTTTAGCAAATTTTACTTAGAAGAATTTGGGGAAACGCCCTCTGTAACACGCTCTGGACGAAAGTCCGCTTTATAGCTTCTGCACGCAGAGCTCCTATGGTTTGCATTCGATAATGCGCTACCCCCTAACTAAATTTCTCCTTAGAATTTCCCGTTATTATTTTGCCATGCATCCCGCGCTGGAATCTCTTCGACCACGTCCCAGTGCTCAACTATTTTTCCGTCGGCTAAACGGAACATGTCATAAAAGGCAACGTCATTACCATTGAAGCGCCCACCAGAAGCGACCAGCGCAAAGTTGCCTTTACCTAGCACCATATGCACTTTGCTATAGGCTACCTCTACGCCTTCTTCTGCCCACTGACCAAAGGCTTCTGCAAGACCATCCAAACCGTCTCTAACCATGGGGTGATGCTGAATATAGGTTTGGGCACTGACAAATTCCTCCGCCCTAGACAAGTCTCCCACCATCAAAATATTTTCTACAAATGCGCGGGCCACTAATTTATTGGCAGCAGTACAATCTATATCTACGATCTCAACGGGGCCGTCCAGTAGGCTGCGACCGCTGGGATTAGCTGGCATAAGTGGCTGTGCGTTATCCCAATGCTCAACTACGTAATCACCCTCAAATCGAAATATATCAAAAACCGCTTTTGCGCCGCCAATATCTATCTCACTATGGGCAACAACGTAGTCTCCATCTTGAAATACCCGCTTTGTTGACACTTTAGCCAGACCATCTGGCAGTGACGCCACCAGCCCACGAAATCCTGCGGGGCCATCAGGCACATAGAGATTATGTTGAATATAAGCCTTGTCATCGATAAGGCTCATTGCATCCGTATCTTTTGTCTCTATCGCTTTAAGTAAGTCTACGACCTTGGCTTCACGAATATTCATATTTCAGTCCTCTTAACTTTCATCTCACACGCTAAACGCGCCCATAAATACTCACCAAAAAATGATTTTAGTAAGTAAATCCTTATTAATGTAACAAAAACTGTTACATTAATGTGCAAATTTTTTAGCGGGACTAGCCCGCTATCTCTACTTTCGCCACCAAATCTCTAATCGTTACTTTTCCGAGAACGGCCTCAACCATGCATTGTGTACTCGAAAGCACTCCTCCTAAAAGCCCTTCAATATTACGACCTACAGGACACTGGGGATTAGACGTTGGGTGCACCCGAAACAACTGCCCTTCCTCGTCTACGGCCCGCCATACATCGAACAAAGTGATACTGCTGGCAGGTCGAGCAAGACGGACGCCGCCACTGGCGCCACGCTCAGAGCTTGTAATTTTCGCATCGTTTAAGCTAATAAGCAGGCGTCGAATTAGCGCCGCATTAGTACCCACGCTGGATGCAATCAACTGGGACGAGATTGGTCGCGTCTCATCCAAGCTAATAACAGTTAGTACATGTACCGCTACTGCAAATCGGGTATTGCTCATAATTTTAATCAGACAATGTATTTGTAACCATTATGATTACTTATTATTGTCTGTCAAGTGAAGCGCGCTATTTTTCTGTATAGCATCTTATTCCGCCTTAACTAGGCTTTAGCTGGGCCTTGGCTAGGTACTCAGCGGCTTTGCTTTGCAATTCGCGCCCGTCCATCAATACACCCTGTACTTGATAGGAGCGCCCACGGAATGTTGCTAGCAGCTCGGCTCGCTGATTTACAATACTGACATCGTATACCCCTGTCCGCTTGCCCCGTGATAGCTCCTTTGCTGTAGCAGTTAATCGATCCCCAAGTTTAGCCGGTGCAATATAGTCGATTGTGCAAGCTTGCCCAACAGTCACTGCATTATAAGTATTACAGGCAAACGCAAACGCTGAGTCGGCGAGTGTAAAAATATACCCGCCATGACAGCTATCGTGGCCCTGTATCATCACATCGCTAACGATCATACTGAGCACTGCTTCGCCAGGTACTATCGTGTCTATCACCATTCCCAGCGCGCGCGTTGCTAAATCGCGCTCATACATTAGCGCCGCACAAGATTCTGCTAACTGTTGTGGCGATAATTCAACGGTACTTTGCATTAACAATCCCCAATAGCCTTAAATAAAAAAGGCGCATGACCCAATACTTAAAAAGGTGATGCGCCCAATATCGGTCTAATAATCGAAATAGCGACTAGCCCCATTTGGGCGTCGCGAACTTAATTATTTCTCGTCAAAGCTAACAACCACCCTGTCGCTTATTGGATGCGCCTGGCAGGTAAGAATAAAGCCACGCTCAACATCTGACGCATCTAGACCATGGGTAATATCTTGATCTACCTCGCCCTCTACAAGATGCGCTTTGCAGGTGGAGCAAACCCCACCCTTGCAACTGTATGGCAGGTCTATTCCGTTATTCATACCGGCATCTAATATATTCTCGCCGTCAGCAGCAAGGTCAAAGCTACTAGCCCGACCGTCGGCAATGATCGTCACCTCACTGGTTTTACCCGCATAGGTTTTAGCCCGAGCGTGATGCTTTTTAACCACTGTATCGGCATCTTCGGCCGAAGAGCCAAATAGTTCAAAGTGAATATTATCGTCTGCAACGCCAAAACCACGCAGCCCCCTAGACACCTCAGAGATCATCGACTCTGGACCACAAATATAATAACTATCGAACTGACCAAGTGGCAGTAAGCGTTTGCTTAAGGCCGCGCCTTTGGCGTTATCAAGACGGCCGTTAAGCAGATCGACACCTTGATCTTCACGACTCAATATATTCACCCAGTGAAAGCGGGTCATAAACCGATTTTTCAGGAAGCTTAGCGCGGTGCGAAACATCATGGTGTTCGTGCGCTGATTACCGTACAAAAGCGTAACTCGGCTTTCAGGCTCTACTTCTAGTACCGACTTAATATTCGACAACACCGGGGTAATACCACTCCCAGACGCAATAAAAAGATAATTGCTCGCTTTCGCTGGATCTAGGGCCACACTAAAACTACCCTGCGGCGGCATAATTTCTAGCGTTGTGCCCTCCGCAAGCTGGTCATTAGCAAAGTTAGAAAATTTTCCGCCTTCAACTCGCTTAATAGCGATTTTCATACTTTTATCGTTTATACCCGAGCATATTGAATAAGAGCGCTGTATAGGCTCTCCGTCGATTTCAGCGCGCAGAGTTAAGTATTGACCTGGGCGGTATGTAAATGTGGCAGCAAGCTCTGAAGGGACCTCAAAACTCAGCACTACGGCGTCATCGGTTTCTTTTGTACTGCGCGAAACGGTAAGCGGATGGAAATAATTGGCCTTCATGCCCCAATACCCTCAAATAAGCTAAAGTAGCTAAATATTTTTAAAATAATCAAATGCTTCACTGCAGGCCTTGCAACGGTAAAGTGACTTACATGATGTAGAACCAAACTCACTTATTACCGCCACATCCATTGAATTACAGTGTGGGCATTGAATTCCTATATTCGAATTTTTACTGGGCGCAATTCCGTAATCCTGCAATTTTTTACGCCCCTCAGACGACATCCATGCAGTTGTCCAGGCTGGCGACAGCTTAGACTCAACCCGACCATTCACGTACCCCGACTTTTGCAATGCAATGAGAATATCTTCCTTCATTACATCAACAGCGGGGCAACCAGAATAGGTCGGGGTGATCGTTACGAGTAATTCCTCGCCCACTTTTTTTATATCTTGTAATACACCGAGATCCCAAATACTAAGAACAGGTATCTCAGGGTCTTTTACTGCGTCTAACAGATCCCATATTTCTGGAATATCAGACTCACGTCGTCGCCTGCGACGCTGGTACTCCTCCAATGGCAAAAGCGGAATAAGCTTGCTGTCTTTCATGGCGTTATTCCCAGGCTCTACCAACGACAGCCAGGATAGGCACGCTGCACATATTGCAATTCAGCTAACAAATGCCCTAGGTGCTCGGTATGGAAGCCAATACGCCCACCTTTAACTGCCCAACTTGCCGGTGGCAAAGTCACATTCGCTTCAGCAAAAGTTGTCGATACCGAACTAAACCAACGGTCAAATAAGGTACTGCGATCAACGGCAACGCCAATTTCACACAAGTCACGCTCAAGATCGTCCATCTCGAACAACTCGGTGGTATAGCCCGTCAACTCATCTAAGGCCGCCTGCAAGCGACGACGACTTTCGTCTGTGCCGTCCCCTAAGCGCAACATCCACTCGCGACTACGACGCAGATGATAACTTGTCTCTTTTGCCGACTTAGCAGCAATACCAGCAAGATCACTGTCTTTTGAATTAAGCAACTCAGCAAGAAATAAGGCCTCGTACTCATCCAACAAATATTGCCGAGCCAGCGTAAACGCGAAATCACCACGCGGTAGCTCATGCATCAGCAAATTGGTGAAATCACGACAATCTCGCTGGTAGGCTAGTGAGTCCTCGGTACTGCCGTTACCACGCAATTGCGCGGCATAATTTAAAAAATTACGCGCTCGCCCCACATAATCTAGGGCAACATTCGTTAGCGCTAAATCTTCTTCTAAAAATGGGCCATTGCTACACCACTCGCTTAAACGGTGCCCCAATACCAAGGCGTCATCGCCAAGTCGAAGTGCATACACGCTTATTGCTTGATCTATATCTCGTTCTTTCATTGCCGACCTCACATGCTGTTCACTTCATCAGGAAGCTTATAATGGGTAGCGTGCCGATACGGCTTGTCATCAAGCGGGTCGTAGAAGCTCTCGCAATCACTTTCTTGTGACGCACAAATATCCGATGACTTAACCACCCAGATGCTCACGCCTTCGCTGCGTCGTGTATAAACGTCTCGCGCATATTCCAACGCCTGCTCCTGATCTTCAGCATGCAGGCTGCCGACATGCTTATGGTCTAGCCCGCGACGAGAGCGAAGGAACACTTCGTATAACTTCATATTTACGTTGTCAGTCATGATTTTCTCCTTATGCAACTTCTCGGCTGCGCTTTTTTTCTTCGTATGCACAGATTGCATCTCTAACCCAAGACCCCTCATCGTGCGCTCGACGGTGATGAGCAACTCGCTCGCGATTACAATGGCCGCTGCCGCTAACGACGCGATCAAACTCCGCCCAGTCGATTTCGCCAAAATCAAAATGACCACGCTCTTCATTCCATACTAAATCTGGGTCTGGCAGAGTGAGCCCGATTGCCTTAGCCTGCTCCACACTTTGATCGACAAACTTCTGACGTAGCTCATCGTTTGTTTGGCGCTTTACCTTCCATTTCATGGATTGTGCAGAGTGCGCAGAAGCTGCGTCGTGTGGGCCGAACATCATTAATGATGGCCACCAAAAACGGTTAACGGCGTCTTGAGCCATGGCCTTTTGCTCGGCAGAGCCCTCCATTAACGTCATGAGGATGTGGTAACCCTGACGCTGATGAAAACTTTCTTCTTTGCAAATTCGTACCATGCTCCGTGCATAAGGACCATAAGACGTGCGCTGTAGCGAAACCTGGTTAACGATTGCTGCACCATCTACCAGCCAGCCAATCGCGCCCATATCTGCCCAACTTAATGTTGGATAGTTAAAAATTTGCGCGTATTTAGCCGAGCCATCGTGAAGCGATTCAATTAGCTCCTCACGCGTTATACCCATGGTTTCCGCTGAACTATAAAGGTAAAGGCCATGACCCGCTTCGTCTTGTACCTTTGCAAGCAAAACGGCTTTGCGGTGCAATGTTGGCGCGCGAGTAATCCAATTACCCTCCGGTTGCATGCCGATCACTTCTGAATGGGCATGCTGAGAGATCTGGCGAATCAGATTTTTGCGATACTTCTCCGGCATCCAATCTTTTGGTTCTATTTTTTCTTCCGCATCAATACGCTCTTGAAAATGCGCATTCAAACCTTCTAACTCACTTGAGGAGAGTTCTTTTGAATCAAACTGGATCATTTTAGTACTCCTTTTAATTCCTTAAACACGCTCGATTACAATGGCAATACCTTGGCCTACGCCGATACACATAGTGCAAAGTGCATAGCGCTTTTTACGTTCGATCAATTCATAAACAGCCGTAGTGACCAAGCGCGCCCCGCTCATTCCTAATGGATGACCTAGCGCTATGGCGCCGCCATTTGGGTTAACACGCGCGTCGTCTTCGGCGATATTTAATGCTCTCAATACTGCTAGGCCTTGCGCCGCAAATGCCTCATTTAGTTCAATAACATCCATGTCAGCAATTGTTAAACCGGTCTGCTCCAAAACCTTACGGCTTGCCTCTACTGGTCCGTAGCCCATAATTCTTGGTGCCAAACCACTTGCAGCCATGCCCAGCACTTTGGCTTTTGGTGTTAAACCGTAACGACTAGCTGCCTTTTCCGACGCTAACAATAAGGCGCAGGCGCCGTCGTTAAGACCCGAGGAGTTACCTGCCGTTACTGTTCCGTCCTGTCGAAAGGGCGTTGGTAATTTCGCTAGGCCTTCAAGGGTGGTTTCAGCACGGGGGTGCTCGTCGCGGTCAATAATTAGCGGCTCACCTTTGCGACGCGGAATGCTCACCGCAGCAATTTCACAGTCGAAACGACCCCGCGCTTGCGCAGCCGCCGTACGCTGTTGCGACACATAGGCAAACTTGTCTTGATCTTCCCTGCTAATATTAAAATCTGCCGCAACGTTTTCTGCGGTTTCGGGCATGGAGTCCACGCCGTACTGGGCCCTCATTGCTTTATTAATAAAGCGCCACCCCAAGGTGGTATCAAACATTTGGCTATTACGGCCAAAGGCAGAATCGGTCTTTGAAACAACGAAAGGAGCGCGGGACATCGACTCGACACCGCCAGCAATGACAAGCTCTGCTTCACCTGTTTTTATTGCCCGCGCCGCGTTACCCACCGCATCCATTCCAGACCCACACAGACGATTAAGGGTCACACCAGGCACGTCGACCGGCAAGCCCGCAAGTAGCGCCGACATCCGCGCCACATTCCGATTATCTTCACCAGCTTGGTTCGCGCAGCCGTAAAAAACGTCATCTACCTTCGACCAATCAACGCCTGGGTTTCGCGCTATTAAAGCCCGCATTGGCACTGCACCGAGATCATCCCCGCGCACTGGCGCTAACGCGCCACCGTAACGGCCAATTGGCGTACGCTGGGCGTCACAAATAAAAACATCTCTCAAGCTTTTCAATTTCTTCTCCTAAACCCTTAATCGCGCTTACACTCTTGTAATTCTTACAGCGCCAGCGTCGCTACTAGATAGATTATTCACCACGAAATTCAGGATTGCGCTTTTCTATAAAGGCAAAGACGCCCTCTTTGTAGTCGTATGTTTTACCAGCGCTGCGCATCAGCTCCTTCTCTACCTCGAGCTGCTCATCAAGGCTATTGGTGGCTGACGATAGGAAGGCCTTCTTAGTAAAGGCAAAACCCCGTGTTGGCTGAGTCGCCATCTGCTTCGCCAGTGCTAACACGGTGTCCATCAGGACTTCGTCGTCAACAACTTGCCAAATCATTCCCCAATCTGCGGCCTGTTCAGCAGACACCTTAGGCCCAAGCATCGCGAGGCCTCTGGCCCTTGCCATGCCGACCAGACGCGGTAGCATCCACGTACCACCTGAATCAGGAATTAGACCTAGCTTTGCAAAGGACTCAATGAAACTTGCCTTGCGACCGGCGATAACAATATCGCAGGCTAAGGCGATATTTGCGCCCGCACCGGCGGCGACGCCATTAACCGCACAAATAACGGGCTTTTCCATGTGGGCAATTAAACGGATTAAAGGGTTATAGTAATTCTCTACTGAATCACCCAGATCGGGCATGGTGTCGCTAGGTGCAACGGCACGGTCATTTAAGTCTTGCCCGGCGCAAAATCCGCGACCATTTCCGGTAATAACAACACAGCGAACAAGTTTGTCTTCTGCCGCTTGGCTCAGTACTTTGCGCACCTCGCCATGCATTTCCGCCGTAAAACTATTCAATGAGTCGGGTCGATTAAGGCGCAGCAAGGCAACGCCATCTTCTACCGTGAATTCGATATTTTCGTAATTCATAACAATTCTCCTCGCTCAAACTTCGCGGCGTTCAACCAGTGTCAGAATGTCGTAAATAGCAACTGCAACATCGTGCTGATTGGTGACCTCGATAGCCCACGCAACAACACCGTTAGCTTTCTCATCGCCGCGGGGTGTTTTCTTGATCTTCTTCTTAACGGTCAGTTTGGCGCGGATGGTATCGCCGATGCCCACGGGCTCGATAAAGCGCAAATTATCTAAGCCATAGTTTGCAATAACAGGGCCTTGTGAAGGCTCAACAAACATACCGGCAGCCGCAGAAATCACAAAATAGCCATGCGCCACGCGCTTGCCAAAGAAGGAGTCTTTGGCGGCAATTTCGTCAAAATGAGCATAGAAATGATCGCCACTAACACAGCCGAAATTCACGATATCGGCTTCAGTCACTGTGCGGCGGTGGGTTATTAGCGTTTCGCCAATTTGTAGATCTTCAAAGTATTTTTTGAACGGGTGAACGCCATCACTCTCTACCACCCCACCGCGATGATATTCAGAGGTAATAGCAGACAGCATATTAGGAGAACCCTGCAACGCAGTGCGCTGCATATAATGCTTAACCGCGCGCAAGCCACCGAGTTCTTCGCCACCACCAGCACGACCAGGCCCACCATGAACCAACATCGCGAGCGGTGAACCATGACCGGTAGATTCTTTAGCGCAATCGCGGTTAAGAATATGAATTCGGCCATGCCAAGCTGCTGCTGCCAGCACCAACTCGCGCGCTTCGGCATTGTCGAAAGTAACCACTGAAGCGACTAAACTACCTTTGCCGAGCTGCGCAATGCGAATTGCATCGTCAATGCTGTCGTAGGGCATTACGGTACTTACCGGACCAAAAGCCTCGATCTCGTGCACTAACATTTTCTCAAAAGGCTTATCGCATTTGAGAAGAGTTTTTGGGAAAAAGGCGCCGACTTTATTATCTGCACCCACTAAATCTAGACAGTCGCCACCGCCGTAGACAAGCTCACATTCTTCAGTAAGACGTGCTACCTGACTACGCACATCCTCAACCTGACTCTTGCTTACCAAGGCGCCCATGCGAACACTTTCATCACTCGGATTACCAACAGTGATTTTGTCTAGCCGCGCACTTAGCGCCTCGATAACATCGCCCATTAAGGCGCGTGGCACCACAATTCGACGAATAGCCGTGCATTTCTGACCGGCCTTAACCGTCATCTCTTTAACAACTTCTTTAACGAACAGGTCAAACTCGGGATCGTCCTTTGCTACCGTCTTACCCAGAATGGCGCAATTTAGGGAGTCTGCTTCCATCGTAAAGGGAATTGAGTTTGCGACAATATTTGGGTGAGTCCGCAACTTGCGGCCGGTACTGGCAGAGCCTGTAAAGGTGACTAAATCTTGTTCATTGAGGTGTTCAAAGAGATCGCCAACGGAACCGCAGATAAGCTGTATAGCGCCTTCGGGCAGGAACCCACCATCAACAATCGCCTTAACCATCGCTTGGGCAAGAAAGGCATTAGGGCTGGCGGGCTTCACAATAACGGGAACACCGGCAATCAGGCTAGGCGCGATTTTCTCGAGCATACCCCAGCACGGAAAATTGAAGGCGTTGATGTGCAATGACACACCACGCTTAGAGGTTAAAATATGGCGACCGAGGAAGCTGCCACCCCGCGATAGGTTTTCAACGTCGCCCTCAACCGTCATTACATCATTTGGCAGTTCACGTGTTGCGAGGCTGGCATAGGTAAATACGGTGCCTAAACCACCTTCTATATCCACCCAACTGTCGGCACGGGTTGCACCGGTTTTAGCCGATAACGCATAAAAATCTTCTTTATCCGCCATTAGCTGCTTAGCCATTGCCTTGAGTGCAGCGGCACGCTCATGAAAGGTCATGGCCCGCAGTGCAGCGCCACCAACTTCTCTGCCGTAACGCAATGCCTGCGCAAAATCGACGCCGTCGCTAGAGACATAACACAAGGTTTCGCCGCTTACAGCGTCGAACGTTTCCACGCCTCTACTTTCGCCTTCACGCCATTCACCGGCAATATAACTGCTGAGCTTCATAAACCAGACTCCACTGCTGTTTTTATTTGCAACACAAGGTCCCACTAGAACCCCCGAAACTTGCTTCGAGACCCATGGGTTTAATTACTCGATATGATACACATATTAATATGATACACAATAGATGCTTCAAACTACTTTTTGTGTAACACTTTAGACAATCTCAAGCTGAATTAGCCATAAGCACCGGAGCGCCCAACAATGTCCACCAATGCAACAAATACATTAACAGCCGCGATATGTTATGAACGTCGCGGAAAAATTGGCTTAATCTCAATAAACAACCCACCAATAAACGCCATATCTGCCGCCGTGCGAGAAGGCTTAATCAGCGCCTTAACAAGGGCCAAAGCCGACAAGGTAAGCTCCGTACTTATTTACTGCATGGGTAAAACCTTTATTGCAGGCGCAGATATAACCGAGTTTGGCAAACCACAAACCGGCCCGACTCTGCCGGAAGTCATTTCTGCAATTGAAGAATTTCCAGTACCAGTGATCGCCGCGTTACACGGTAACGCCTTAGGCGGCGGCCTTGAAATAGCAATGGCGGCGCATTACCGATGCGCCGCGCAAAATACCAAACTCGGCCTCCCAGAAGTCACACTTGGACTGGTGCCAGGCTCCGGCGGCACCCAAAGATTGCCTCGCCTCATTGGCGTTGAAAAAGCACTTGCGATGATTTCTAGCGGTAAGGCAATTTCCGCAGATGAGGCCCTGCAATGCGGTTTAATCGACCAAATTATTGCAGCCTCACTACCAGAATCCGGTATCGCCTACGCCAAGGAACTTATCGACAATGGCGCCAAAGTTCGGCCTACCAGCGCACTGATTGCGTCGCCCGTAGACGAACACTTCTTTGAAAATAAAAAGAATTCCTTGAAACCGACGGGAATACTGGCGCCAGCTTATATACTCGAACTCATTGAGCTCGCCACAAAAACCGATATTCATGAGGGCCAGCGGGTAGAAAGAGAGCGATTTTTAGAATGTCGCAGCTCTGCGGGTTCTGCAGCCCTACGCCATATTTTTCTTGCCGAAAGGGCCTGTACTAAGCTCCCAGATATTGCGCCATCCGTAACACCTAGACCAATTAATAAGGTCGCCGTCATTGGCGCAGGAACGATGGGCGGCGGCATTGCCATGTGCTTCGCAAGCGCCGGCTTTCCCGTAACATTAATAGAAACGGCCCAAGAAAATCTCAATCGCGGCCTAGATCAAATTGAGGCTAACTATAATCAATCTGTAAAACGCGGCCGCCTCAGCCAGGATCAACTTGCGAAAGCCATTAGCAATATAAAACCCAGCTTGCAGTACGCTGACATTGCCGATGCCGACCTAGTGATTGAGGCAACCTTTGAAAATATGGATGTAAAAAAGGCGGTCTTTTCCAAACTCGTCGAGGTTTGCAAGCCAAACTGCATCCTTGCCACTAACACCTCTTATTTAGATGTTAATACCATCGCCGATGTCACCGGACGCCCGCAAGACGTTATCGGCGCACATTTCTTCAGCCCCGCAAATATTATGAAACTCTTGGAAGTGGTGCGAACCCAAAAAACCGCACCTGAGGTGGTCATGAGCGTTATGGTTATAGCTAAACGCATCGGTAAAGTCGCCGTTGCCGTTGGCGTATGCCACGGCTTTGTGGGTAACCGCATGTTCAAGGCCTACGCCCGTCAAGCTCAGCTCTTACTGCTGGAAGGCTGCACCCCAGCGCAAGTCGATACCGTAATACAAACCTGGGGCATGGCTATGGGGCCCCTCGCGGTGGGAGACTTAGCCGGTATCGATATTAGCTACCGATCGCGACGAGATCAGGGTATTTGCAGCGGTAGCATCGCCGAGTTCGCGCTCCCCGACTTACTGGTTGAAATGGGCCGTCTTGGCCAAAAGTCGGGATCTGGCTATTACAATTACGAGCCGGAAACCCGCGCACGCAAGAATGACCAATCTGTACACGACCTTATTCAAAGCATAGCAAACCAGTGGTGCATTACTCGGCGAGAAATTTCAAATGACGAGATCATTGACAGACTAAGCCTCGCCCTCATCAATGAAGGCGCGCATATACTTGACGAGGGCATAGCGGCTCGGCCAAGCGACATTGACGTAGTCTACGTAAATGGCTACGGCTTTCCGAGGTGGCGCGGCGGGCCAATGTATTTGGCGGATAAAATAGGGCTTGATAAAGTGGTGCGCAAACTTGAAATACTTCGCGAGCAAACCGGCGATACGTGCTGGGAACCTGCTAAACTACTGCACAAACTGGCCGCAACCAGCCAAACACTAAGCTCGCTTAACAATTAAGCGCAACTCGCACTTATCATGAGCCTTTTATCGTCAACAGTACACATGCGATGATAGGCTCAGTTATTATCCGCTATCGACCTGATATTCACAAATAATTCTACGAATTTCAATTCTCAATAGCAGCCCCTTCAATCTTGAACTACTACGACAAAGCATTTCATAATTAACTCATGGTAGTGATAAACTAAGCCTCTATATAAGTGAAAATTTAAGCACACTTGTAGCTGAACTTATTCAGGGATAAAAATACGTGGCGGGAAAAATCAGCGAAATCGACAAATGGGTTAGCAATTATATTAAAAAAAATGACCCGCGTTCAAAATCATTACTCATCACCGTTTTTGGGGACTCTATTGCTCCCTATACACATGGAATTTGGCTGGGTGATTTAATTAATCTTATGTCCGCTATCGGTGTAAACGAACGACTGGTACGCACCAGCGCATTCCGTCTAACTGATGAAGGCTGGCTATCGTCGGAGCGGCGCGGCCGAAAAAGCTTTTATACGCTGACCCCATCTGGCACCAAGCGCTTCGAAGCTGCGTATCAACACATTTACAAATCCCCAAACCTTAATTGGGACGGTAAATGGACACTCGTCATTATTCAACGCAATAACGAGTCAACGCCAGAACGCAGTGAGTTACGTCGGGATTTAGAATGGGATGGTTTCACCTTAGTCACCAATGGCGTTTTCATTCATCCAACGGCGTCGGTTGAGTCAGCCAAAAAGATAGTCCAACAAAATGGCTTTGATGACCTATCTATTATTCTAAGAGCAGAAACCGGAGCGGCCGACGAAAAGATCCAAAATGACCTAAAAATAAGGGGAAATTGGAATCTTGAGAACGTCAATTCACGCTACCAAAATTTTATAAAAGAATTTTATTCCGTCAAAATACTTATTCAACGCTACAAGCTTACACCAAAAACAGCATTTCAAATTCAAACGCTGATGATACATTCATTTCGTCGAACCAATCTCCATGACCCTCAACTCCCGGAGACCTTGCTACCATCAGACTGGCCAGGACAGAAATCATTTGAGTTGTGTCGCGAGATTTATCAGCACACCTGCCAACTATCCCACGAATACGTCAGTGAATCTGCCGACCTCAACAAATCAATAGAGGCTGGAACGCGTTTAAATATTTCAGTAAGCGATAGATTTAAACACTAAAATTAAATTACCAGTCACTTTAATCGCGTAAAGTACAGCGCTTTTCGCGATTAAAGCAATTCTTCAAATTACATAAATACGCTTACTTGCCGAGTAGCTTATACACCCACCACAATCACAACACTGTAAAAGCTAAGCACTCAAGCCAACATCTAGCCTTAGATATTAATCTCGACCAAGTCGCTGCAAAGCAGCTTGGGTTAAATATTCGTCATAAATTGAATCATTATTTGCAGAACTAATATGTCCCCCGGCTAACTCCTTAACCTGCTCTATTCGCGTCATTCGTCCTGATTGAAATTCATAAGCATGTAAGTACGCCCATGACCAATAGGGATGCTTGCCATCCATGAATTTGGCTGTGCCATTGTCGTAAAGGCCATAACAACCATCAAAAGATCGAAACGGTTTACCCTGACGATCATAGGTCACCATGGCGAGCGGCATGCCATTTCGCACATCAAACCAGACTCGCTTTTTACTCACAGGGGAACGTGAAAATCCCGTAGGCTCAGCTTCACACACTATAGTTTCTGGCACCATTTCCACAACGCTATCAAAGAAGGTTTCACCTAGATCACCGCCGTGCACGCCATGTTCCCAATTTGAATCACTTGGGTTCCAGCCGCCAGAAACACCGGCTAATAGTGGCTGGCGACCAACAACCTTGTAGTTGCCCCAGGTATGTAAAGGATCACCCGCCGCCCACGCGTCTGACAGGTACAAAGCCGAGCCGGGAACTAAAGGTTCAAATCGCTGGTTGCTAGGAAATTGACGTATTCTTCGAAAGCTCGGCACATAACCGTATAAATCTGGCAGCTTGTGCTGATCATAATCCCATATATTGAGATAGCTCGCCCCTCGCTCTGATTCCGGCGAGGTATAAACTACCGTATTAAAACGCAATTTATCGATATGCTGCTCCCAATACGGCTTTGGGTCCAGCACTAAGCGTCCGACAGGAGAAAGTTCAGCCCACACCAAATCATATTCGTAGTCTACCTTGCCAGTATTGGCCACATCGTACTCTTTCATGGCGTAAAGACTTGCATCGTGGCGCCCCCACGAAAGAGTTAGCCCCGCGAACAACTCCAATGCATTCTGTGTACTGGGAAAAGGATGGCCCCCTATCCATGGCCTGCCGTCGTCGTTTACAACATTGCCCCTGTCATCAAATCGCGCGCGGCCTTGATTTTTTAAGGTGGCCTCTAAATATTCCCATGGCCCGAGTTTCATCCAATCGGTGGTCGTTGACAAAACTTTAAGTTTGCGCCCCATGTTCTTTACATGGTGATATTTCGCCGGTTCTAAAAGATGCTTTACATGCTCAACATTGGCTGCACTGATCATACCACCGGTGCTAATTTTTCCCTTTGTATAGGCATCAATTGACAAAAGCTCATCTGGGTAGGCTTTATCTATTTCGCCAGTTCTAGCAATCGTTGACCATAGTGGTGCCAACACACCTGCGCCAACAACCGAGCCGCTGTATTTCAATAGATCTCGACGATTAATACCCGATATCCAACGCGCCATACTAAAATTCTCCACAAAAAAAAGCCGGCAATATCTAATTGCCGGCCAAACGGGGCAATCTAAATTCCCCAAATAGTCCCAGTCCCTCTGGAAAACACTTTTACAGCTGGTATGAAACCCTTAAACCAACTTCTTGAACGTGATCGAACGCCCGCATCAAGGTATCACCCGAGTCACCACGTAGATTCGATTTTACGTAATTGTAGAAAAGATCGACGCTAACGCCACTACCGGGATTCCACTTTATAAGTGGTTGAACCAGAATACCGCCCCGAATGTCATAGAGAATTGCCCACTCAGCAACATACTTTTTATTTGGCCAAGGTTGAAAACCGGCAAACACAAGGTAATCAGCACCGGAAATACCGTCAGACCGCTTATAATCCGTATTCCCAACATTACCGCCATAACCACTTAAGTGCAGGCCGACCAAATCACTTTCACTGCGGTGCATATACTGTGCGACAAGATACGCCGACGGAAAATTTTCACTCCAGCGATGCCACTTTTCAGCAACCGCTGTAAAAATGTATTCATCAGTTTTTAAGCCATTCTGAGCAAGATCTGGTGTTGTAAACACTCGTTCAGGCGTGTACTGAACTTCAACATTCACAATTACCTGATTCCAAAATGATTCGTTATCATCGGTTTCATTTACAAAACTCGCACCTAATCCAAACACATTTTCACGATAGTAATCACGCTGTACATTCCCTCGAATACTACCGCCAGCCCCAAGGAAGAATGTGTTCAAAAGAGCTGCGGCTTCAGTTTCATTTGCCACTGGCGATGCGAACACGTCACGTAAGGCGGGAAAATCGGCAATGGCTCTATTCAAGACATCTATCCCGTCAAGGCGAACACCCGCGGCACTAGAAAACCATTCTTTATCGCTGTATACGCCGCCAGGCCCAACCGTGAACGGAGTATGAGATAGAGCCTCTCCTACACTATCGTATAATCTACAAAAATTATCGTAAGGATTTTGAGTAGCACTACACTTAGGCTTTGAAGTGTAAGCCCCCTCCACCAACGCTCCTAGGTTACCACCATGAGGCGTAAGCCCCTTGTTTATACCACTTTCAGCCCACCGAAAAACACCCAATGGGTTGTAGCGGCTAACCGCCATCGCTTGCCAGCCAAAGTTGCCGTAATCAGCTTTGAATCTAATACCAAAATCCAGCTCTTTGTCGTATTCACCAACGTAGTAATTATCGAGTGGTTTATAGAACTGCGCAGGAACTACGTTGTACTGGCTATTAGGGTTTGGCAATACATCTGGCTGAAATTTACCAACAAATGCGTCTGCGACCATATTACTGGTAGCTTGCATTGTCGCTCTAAACGCTAGTTTCGGTGTACGCTCATCCTCGTATTCTTCAATGGCTCGATCAAGAATCAAATGACGACGCAGGTCTAAACCATTTGCAACATCTAAGGTACGGAAAAAAACTGCCTGTCCCCACGCAATTTGTTGATTACCAAATCTAAAATCAAATTTACCAGTTTTATAATTTAATATAAAAGTCGGCAGATCGACCATGTAATCTCGACCAGCTATTTCAAATGGACTAATGTTTTTTCCATTACGGTCTTTCGCTTGGTAGTAATTCATTTGACCAGTATCAGCATAGCGATCACCGCCGCCACCCGCGATTCCACCTTGATCATTCATTACATCCAACGCATTGAAACCCGGATTTATTTCTGGGTCAAACAAGGCTCGGACCTTAGCGTTAAGACGGAAGTTTCGGGTAAAACTAATATTCATTTCACCGTTAAATCGCACTATATTCTGGGTAAAGTCGTAATTATCTTCAGGGATTCGATCACTTCGGCGTATAGTATCTGCCGTATTAACAACATTCAAACCAAGTAGGCCAACAGCCGGAATTGGAACATCTCCCCAGTTTCCGCCGCCCAAATCCGGTGGCAGGTATGCTTGTCGCGATACTTCTACATCTTGGAATGGAACGCCGCTTTGGTTATAGGGGTTCTCACTTCCCGAGGTGTTATAAGCCGCGTCGACGCGAATTTGACCCAAAAAAGTAGTCTTATCTATCAATGTTTCAATAATGCCGTCTGCTAATGCCGTTTGCATACTGAGGCCACTCGCCACGGAAAGTACATAGCAAGCGATTTGACTGCGTTTTTTATATGTTTTCATGATTTCCCCTCACTCTAGATTCTTATTGCGGATACGCCACAGAGAAACTTTGCTATTAAAAAGGTGTAAGAGACAAAATACGCGCGCTGTGCCCAACCGCCACAACGCCCCCTTCACTAGATTCAGCATGCGCTAAACCGGAGTACCAATTAAGGCTGAGGTCTATAGGTTCAAAAATCGTCCAGCTCGCTCCGCCATTACTACTCTTCATCGCTACGCGCTGACCGACTGCAAAAACCTTTTCAGAATCGATATTTGTTACGGCAAAAAAGCTGCCTTTGGTCGGCGTGGACAATGGCCGCCACGTTAGCCCTGCGTCATCGGTACGAATCACCAATCCGGCTTGACCAACCGCATAGCCGGTATTGCCCGATAGCTTTAAATCAAAAAAAGTGGCGGCAATATCGCCATCTACTTCCGGATGCCTATACAGCACCGACCAACTGTCACCGCCATCATCAGAGACGTTTAGCTGACCATATTCGCCACCAACAATGATTCTGTTATCTTCCAAGACCTTTACAATATAATTAGTAGGCTCGTCCCGAATAACCGCGGCATCGCCCGCACCAGAGTCATATAACTTTGCCCAATCAGGCGCAATCGACTCCCAGCTTTCACCGCCGTCTTTGGAACGTAGAAGCGTACCGAATGCCCCAGTTGCTACAGCTAAACCGCGACTATTGATATCAACATTTAGCAGCCTCATATCGGAGCCCGTATCTGCTAGCTTCCATTCAGACGATCCGAACCGAATAATAGCTACGCCCATTTGTCCTACTGCGATCTCTCTATCACCGCTGTGCGCAACGCTAATTAGACCAAGCGTTGTAGGCGACGCCTCCTTCGTCCATGTTTTACCGGCATCACTAGTTCTCATAATCAAGCCAGCTTCACCAACAGCGACACCGGAGTCTTTATTAAAATCCACACTAAACAATCGATCTGTCGGCGTTGCCTGACTAACAACAGCATTTAGACTTTCATCTAATTCAGAGGCCAATACAGGCTCGATAAATGCCCGCGCCAATAGCACTAAAATACAAGTTGATAAACGTAACTTCATTCGAAACCTCCTTCCTTCATTAGGTGAGCAATGCGCGACACTACAACACCGCGCATGCACCTAATTAACTAATCAAGCACGTCCAAGAGACTGCAAGGCCTGCTGAGTGCAGTAAGTTTCGAACAACCAATCTTCATCTATCTGGAAGAGAGATTCAGTACCCACACCTTTCTTAGCGTGATGGGTACGCGACATACGTTTGTTTTGATGGTCGTAAATCATGACGTAAGTCCAAGACCATGCAGGCGTCTTACCGTCCGCGCTCATTACAACGCGTTTGCCGTCTTTACCGCCGCCAACAAACTGACCAAAAGCCATTTCGAAGTTTGCCCAGAGTTTGCCTTGACGGTCATAGCGAACACAGCCGCAAGGCACACTGTTACGAGCATCTACGTAAACGCGCTTCTTACTCACTGGTGAACGCGGGAAACCAACAGGTTCACATTCAGTCACGATAATGTCTGGCGCCATTTCGTACTCAGATTCCCAGAAAATAGGATTCCCTTCTTGCTCTTTTGGCTGCCAATTGTCATCCGTACCGGAGAAGTTACCGCTACATGCAATTAGCATTGGCTTGCGTTCGACAATTTTATGATTGCCCCAAGTAAGGAACGGGTCGCCAGCAGCCCATGGATCGGTAAGGAACCAAGTTGCGCCAGGAATAAGCGGCTCGAAGCGCTGGTTAGCAGGGAACTGCCGCACTCGACGGAACTCAGGCAGATAACCATACAAATCGGGGATCTGACGCTGATCAACTGACCAATTACTTAAAAACGATGTGCCGCGAACGTCGGCAGAGTTGGTAAAGTAAACTGTTTGCCTCCGAAGCTCTTTGTCATAACCTCGAAAAACCTTTCTATCTGTTCTGGCCTGCATTTGCAGTTCAACCCACTGGAAATCGTATTGGTACTCCAGCTTGCCATCGGCACCAAAATCCCACTGTTTAATCGCATAGGTGTTGGCGTCGGCACGGCCCCAGCTCATCGCCATATTCGCCCATACCTCAACACCTGTCTTTGGGCTTATAAAGGGGACGCCACCACCCCAGGGATTGCCGCTGGAGTCAACAACATTGCCTTCAGCATTAAACGTTGCGGTTCGACCTTCGGCAATATTGCGCTGCATCGCCTCGTAATAGGCATGATTGAACAACTGGCGTAAATCCGTGGTAGGCGCCTTAATCTTGATACGACGTCCTGCGTTTTTTATCTGGTCATATATTGAAGGATCCAGAATATGCTTGGCATGCTCTACATTGGCCTTCGTTATATAATCCCCTACGCTAATTTGCCCTTTAGTTTGATCTTCGATGCTATACAGCTCATCGGGATACGCGCTAGTAAGCGGGATATCCTTAGCCATAACCTTTTCAATTGGCATCAGTAGACCGGTTCCAGCTCCGCAGGCTATTCCTTTTAGGAGCTCACGACGGCCAAAATTTAGATCGTATTTGCGAATATGCATAACACCCTCCGGTGAATTATTATTTACAAGCCGCAATATCTAACCGTTTGCGACATTACGGTTTTTGCCTGGATTATTAATTTTTTCGAGTATTAATTCGGTTTAGTAGTCAACTGCGCTTCACTGAACCATGCCAAGTCGATACCCTCCCCAACCATCAGGTCGGTTCGAGTAACAAATTTTGGTTTAAGTACTGACACAATCAATGGTAGTACCAACAAGGCAAGCACCATGTTGATCAACATAATTGCTGACAACAGCAAGCCCATGTCCGCCATAAATTTAAGATCAGAAAGGAAATACCACGGCATAATACCGATCAACATAATTGACGCGGTGAACATGATCGCCTTGCCAGTGGTGGTTAGAGCCTCCGTGATAGCGCGATCCCAATCCTCGCCCTGAGCATGGTACTCCTCACAAATTCGTGACATTAGGTAAATGCCATAATCGATACCAACACCAACACCGAGAACAGCCACCATCACCGAATTAATGTCAAGACCAATACCAAGCATCGACATTGTGGCCGTTAGATAGAAGTTTGCTAGAACCACTGGAACCAGCAATACCAAGGATGCGACAAAGGATTTATACATATAACTAGCAATAAAAAATATCGCCAAACATGCAAGCCCCAGCAAGATCCACTCATAGCGTTTCACCACGGAGTTCATTGCATGCTGCAAGGCAATGGTGCCCGATGCTAGTCGTACGGTAATTCCTTCATGATCTTCACCAACAGCATCTAAGGCTGCATGCGCCGCAACAAGCGCCCGATCAATAGTTTCTTGCTTGTTATCTCTATAGAACAAGGATATTGCGCTATGCTGAAATTGAAAGTCAGTAACGTCAGCGAAATTTAGCGGATTCTGGCCAAAGGCGACGGCAACACCAGCCGCATTCACCGACCTATCTGTTGGATCAAGGGACAGCCACGCCGGGTGTCCTCCCGAATACAATCGAGAGCCTTCTTCCATAAAATCAGTGAAGGATCGCGCGGCTTTAGCTGGGTATTCCTGACTTAAGGCAACGCGTAGTATTTCTTTTGTTAACCCATAAGCCTCCTCTGAGCGCGCAGCTCTTTTTTGAACATTATCGGGATCTTTGGCCTCAAGAATAATTTCTAAGGAATTAACGCCGGGAAAATGGTCATTCACATCTCGAACACCAACATTAAATTCGGAGTCATCCCAAAGTAGATTACTACCTTCAGTCGGGTTCCCTATTTCCACCTGCCTAGAAAGAATGATGACCACGATAGAGATAATGCAAACGATAGTAGCGGTTACTTTTGGAATTCGCTTTCCGGTAATTAACGAGGCCACGCCTTCAAGCACTCGCTTCTGCAGGCCATGAATACCCTTCTCACGATCACCACCAATAATATCGTCGATATTTTTAGGCGTAGGTAAGTAAGACAGCATTACAGCGATTAGCATCACACCGGTAGGAATTAGGAAAAATGCCCAGAAGCCGCAAAACAAGGCAAATCGCTGCATCGCTGGAATAGGCGCTACACCGATACACATAATAGCGACCATATCAGTGATTATGCCAAACACACTTGGCGCCATCATCACCGCCAGCGTCGCTTCAGAGGCCAATTTGCGATCTTTAAGCTCGCTAAAGATCTCATAGTAACGCTCGGTATATTGAACGCAGTGTGAAAAGGAGCGAGCTACCAACAATAGCGGAACAACCATCAAAAGGGGTTCGATCGGGGACTTTAACCAACCAACCAATCCAAAGCCCCATATTGCAGCGACTGTACTGCAGACTACAGGCGTTATCACACCGGCAAAATTGCGCATATAGAATGCAAGTGCAACAACAAGCAAACTCACTGTCACGGCAAATATGGCATAGGTTTGCTCCTGAAGAAGATAAACCCATCCGGTTAACACCGGCTGACCGACGACACGAATAGTATGACTACCATCCTCCGCGCCTTTAGCTAGCTTTTGGATTTCCTCAAAAACAAGACCATAATCCAACAAATGCTCATGGAAACCAGCTCGAATTAACGTCGATGTTTCATCAGATGAAACCAGATAAGTTCTCGCCATTGGCGAGCGCTCCACTTTCCGCTGTAAATCCTTAAGCTCCGCTTCGCCCTGCGGAATTCGATCGCCCATTAAGGGCTGCATTTCAACTCCCATTGGCGTCGCTTCTGCGTAATTCGCCTTTTCTGTGGTTATTGAAACAATCCTGTCATGGTCCACCCCCTCAATGAGATCGATATCCCGAGTAAGATCCCACACTTTCTTCAAGGTATCTTCATTATAAATATTTCCGCCATCCGAACGTTTTACCATAACGGTAATGGTTAGCGGATTCCCGAAATTTGGGTGATCTTTAAATGTTTGAACAAACGGATCATCTGACGGCAGCAAATCTGCAAAAATAGTTCTGATATCTACGCGCGGAACGCCGACAGCAAAGACGACCGTAATTACAAGGAACACACATGCTACATGTGCACGGTGCGCCAATATCCAGCTAGCTATTTTAAATCGTAAATTTTCCATATCTTTATATTCTTTTACTGGCTTAAATGAAAAGCGGACTGCATCCGCCTATTTGGCAATCTTTACATTAAGAAATCACAGTCCCTTTTTTCATTACAAGGACCTTATTCTCTCAGTTTAAAATTTACATGCTTGTTGCAAAGTGCATTTTGAGTGACGCTATGTGCACAGCCAAAACAATAAGATAAACGTAATAAATACCGGCATGCAGATGTCGGCTATCAGTCACTTACATGCACAACAGATTTACCGATGTTTTCTCCATCAAAAACTGCTCTTAACGCGTCCGGTGCATTTTCTAATCCTTCAGTAATAAACTCGACTGGCCGAACTACACCCTGCGCAATCCATGACTTCATCTCCCGCTTAAACTCTACGTGCCGATCGGTATTTAACATATCCAATACCATTGAACCCTTGACGGTCAGCCGCTTAAGTAAAATCTCATTCAAGATCATAAATGACCGATCTGGTGTAACAGGTAACTGCGTCATGGAATACAGCGCCATAAGACCACAAACGGCGATCCTGCCACCTGGCGCCATCAAGGGAAATGTTGCGTCGAATGTTTGCCCCCCCGCGGATACCACCATGGCGTCGATACCGCCATCGATGCGATCACTTAGCATGCGCTCAAAATTTTCGCTTTTATAATTAAAACAATCTGTATATCCAAGCTTCGAAACCGCTAAGCGACACTTCTCATCTGTGCCCGCTGAGCCATAGGTAGCACCACCTTTTAAGTGGCTTATTTGGCCTACCATTTGCCCAAGTGCACCAGTTGCTGCACTACAAAAAACGGTGTCACCATTTTTCACTGCAAGGACATCGTTAACCACCAAATACGCCCCGAACCCAGTCGCTCCTAGCGCACCGAGACAATATGAAGGCCTGGATATATCGTTATCAACGCTAAATATGCCGGCACCATTACTAATAAAGTAGTCTTGCCAGCCCCACAAACCATGAACTAGGTCACCAACGCTAAAATCGGGATGGTTAGAGATATCGACCCGCCCGACCGTCGCCCCGTACATCACCGCCCCAATCGGAATTGGCCTAGCTTGATCTGAAACTTTTTTAACCTTTGAAAATAAATTTGGATCCATACCCAACCAAGTAGTGCGAATTCGAAACTCGCCCTCACCCGGCTCTGGTGCCGCCTCTTCTTCTAGACGAAAGCATTTTGCGGTAGGGACCTGAAATCTAGGGCGCTCTTTTAATACGTAACGCCGATTAATGTTGGCCATAAAATCACACCTCGATCACAACAATATTAGATGTATAGAATCCACATTATTAAGACCAGGAGCATCTCTCTGCGTGCAGACTTAATGATCAGGTGTGCGTTTTAATGCATGAATATCATGGCGAAAATAATATTCATCGAAAAAGCCATTTAATTAAATAACATATAAAAAAATACCCAGCATTTGCTGGGCATAAACACTATCACTTAGAGGGGTAGAATTTCGATTAACGAGGGAGGGGTGCTATTGTGATAAATAGTTAGTGATGCCCTTCTTGAGTTATTGCCAGCGAAACGGCCCGAAACTCACTCGGTGTTTGGCCATACTGAATTTTAAAAATTCGACTAAATGTCGCATAATCATTAAATCCAATATCAAATACGATATCCGTTATTTTACGATGCCGCTGAGCATTATCAGCAAGCATATGCATGGCCAGCTCTAAGCGAGTATCACGTATTAACCTTGCAGGCGTAGTATTACTTTCCTCAAACAACATATATAAGGACCTGCGCGACATGCACATTTCAGCAGCCAAATCGTCAGTTGCAAATTCAGGGTTTGCAATATTGTTTAAGATGTGACGCTGCACTTTATAAAGTCGAGGGTTATCAAATTTCGACATACCTTGCGTTGCCGCAGAGCGGTGAAGTGCCTTTGTCGTCATGGCCTGTATGGCCTGAATTACAGTGACCATATCTTCAGACGACTCGTCCTCCCGAATAGCGACGCTAAGCGCCATCAAGGAGCCAAGCGCAGCACTAATCGACGCCCCCTTAAGCAGCCGAGTCCCACATATAGCACTGCCAATATGATCCCAGCCAGGGCACGCTTGATGAGGTAGCGTTAACACAGCAAATCGCGAGCTCTCTGCCATAGCAATTCGGTAAGGGCGAGCTGTATCACATACGGCTGCCTGACCTGGTAAAATAAGGCAATTGTTATTATTCTGCTCTAGGTGAATTTTTCCGTTAAGCTGCCATATTATTTTAATAAAACCCGCGTCCGCCACTTCAGCCAAATGTCGAGTGCGCACCACCTCTCCGTCAGATGCACTAATAGTACTAAGGTCAATCGTGTTGGCATCGCCGCCGCCAAAACGATGCGTACTGACCTCAGCCTCAAATCCACCACCACTATAGTCTTTATGTTCTAACCAGGGAAAATTATCGTGAACAAAATCCTGCCACTCACGAAAATTCCCAAGCTGCTTGGTATTTGACGGACACCAACCCAGCCTGGACATTACATCTGACTCTCTATTTACGCTTTTTATTCCATTCATTATTAGCCACTCTTTTATATTTATTTAGCGCAAGCTGATACCGAATTCACTAATTTAATAAATTTTGTAATTTAACTATTTGCTTTTCGCAACTTTCAGTGCGCGGATACCGATAATAAGCAGCGCACCCATCGCCAATACACCAAACAAGTAGGCCGGCCCTAATGCTAATGCACTAAATATATCGCCACTACCAAATTTATTGTCGCCAAAACTTAATCCGCGGTTGGGAGTAAAGTTACCAAAGAAGTAAAACCCAACATTGCCCCAACCATCTAAGATAATTATATTTCCCAGTATTCGCGCCATCTTTTCGGAGAAATTTAAGGTCGGCAACACAAACGCCACTGCAATGACCATCATCCCATTTAGTGCCGGGCCGGTATGCGCGCGCTTCCAACCGTCTGCAGTTCCAGGCACATCAAAATAGATTATATATCCTGGAATAATCTCAAACCCACCTACCAAGTTCATCCAATAGAAGACACCAAATAGCAAGGTACTAAAAATCATTAGGACACCATGACCTGACATTTTGTATTGCAAACTAGACAACATATTTATTTCCTCTAGAAAATATTGGTTTTTATAATTAAGTTAATACAGCCGTACATTATTAGTATTTAAAACTCCAATTAACTAAAGCCTGTGGAGTTGCTCATGTTTCAACCGTCGCGGCAATGACGCTAAATTCATTTTGCTCCACAAGCAAACACTGCCGAACAAAATATAGGCTTCGCTCTTATACGACAAGACAAAAATAGCCCAAACACCTCCAAGCCACTCCGCCCATATTATCATCAACTACTCGAATATATGCCTCTAACAAGAACCCTCGATCCTACCGCGAGACTATAGAGGCCAGTTGCGGCAAACGAGCATCAACCACTTACCGCTCACTTTACATGTCATTTTTAAAACTTACCACTTTTTTTTGTATCAAATAAGATGTGCCACAACGCATTCTGGAACAGCTTCACAAAAAAGTGAACTTTTAGGCTACTTTCTTTGGTTATTCAAGGCGCGATGACACTAGCAAAATACGATATAACCATTTGATTTAGTTAATTATTATAATATAACACTTGATTTTTTGCGACTTACTGCGCCGCAAATCACTTCAATTATAAACCTTAACATTGACCTAGTTATCTGCACCACTCATTTGCTTTACTACGAAGATCAATTAAATTCGCCCCATTATAATCAACACTACTAGGCGTAATTAGGGATTCAGAAGAGAGAGGGAGGGGAAACCTGATATCGCGCGCCAAATGTGGCAGGCACTTGAGGCAGCCTCGCAGATACTTACCAACATCATTAGGCAAGACCTGCGATCACTGCTTCTACCCCATGTATTGACGCTCGCCCAAATCGGCTTGCATATCGGCTTACAAAAGGAGCACTGGGAGAATATTAGTCGGTAAGGATAGTAACCACTTTTTCTTCCGTATAAGCCAAGACACCTGACAAGCCGCACTCGCGACCAATGCCACTCGATTTTACGCCACCCCAAGGCAGCCGTGCATCAATTGGCGCCCAACAATTTACACCGATGGCGCCCACCTTTAGCCCTCGGGCTAAACGGTGTGCCCGCATAACGTCGCGAGTCCAAATAGTAGCAGCAAGCCCGTACTGCGAGTCATTTGCAATAGATAGCGCTTCAGCTTCGTCAGCAAAGGGAATTACTGTTGCCACTGGACCAAATATTTCCTCCCGAGCAATCGTCATTTTGTTTGTAGCCTGAGAAAATACTGTCGGCTTTACAAACCACCCCTTCTGGTACTCGCTTTCGCCGCCCGCCAGGAGCTGCGCGCCCTCTTGAACACCCGAACGAATATAACTATTCACTCTGTCAAACTGACCTTTTTTAGCAAGCGGCCCCATTTGCACAACGCCGGATGCCGGATCTCCGACGGCAATACCTTTCGCGACTTCGGCCAATCGCCCCGCGAATTCTTCAGCAATATCTTGCTGTACTAACACACGAGACCCTGCAGCGCAGATTTGCCCCTGGTTAAAGAATACCCCCATCGCGCAACCACCAACGGCGGCATCAATATCTGCATCATTAAAAATAATCTGGGGACTCTTACCACCGAGCTCTAGCGATACTCGCTTAAATTGCTTAGCGGCTACGCGCTGTATATCTTGGCCTACAGCTGGGCTGCCAGTGAACGTAATCTTATCTACACCCGGATGCTCCGCGAGCCCCCGACCAATCACCAAGCCCGAACCAGTCACGACATTAACCACTCCGTCAGGAAAGCCGGCTTCTTTACAGAGCTTCGCCAAATGCAGGGCAGATAGCGGTGTTTCCTCCGAAGGCTTAACAACAACGGTACAACCTGCCGCAAGCAAAGGGCCAAGCTTCCAACAGGTGATCATAAAAGGCGTATTCCACGGCACAATTGCGCCAACCACACCCACCGGCTGCTGCAAAGTATAGGACAGGGTAGGTCGACCCATATAGCCGGGCGTTGGAATGGTACGCCCTTCAATTTTATCTGCCCAACCACCGGAGGTTCGTAATGTCTGTATCGCATTTGGAAGATCTAATATCGTCGGCTCGATTCCAACCCTGCCTATACAGCGCGCGTCCATATTCGCGATTATGGCGGCGTCTCGCTCGACAAGATCAGCCAGCTTATTGAGTAACTGACCACGCTCGCCACCGCTCAGTTGACTCCACTCGCCACCATCAAACTGTTGACGAGCCGCACTTACAGCAAGGTCTAAATCATCTTGCGTTCCTAAAGCAAACGTAGCAAATTCATATTCATCTACCGGACTAATAAGCGACTGCCGCCCATTATCAGACGCGGCCAATTCCAGTCCGTTTATGTAGTGATTCAGCACAAGTGGTTCTGAATTTATTAGGTTTTGAGTCGTCATCGGTCGTTCCCCTCAATTAACTCCCCATAATCTGCATGGGAAAAAGCGATTTTAATATCACCGCAATCGTGTATTTCATACTAAGCTGAACGTGCACATCACATCGCCCGTCGTGCACTTTCTTATAATTTATTCACACCACATCACTGATCTGCATTTGAGGGCTAATATTAGTGTAATGAATTACGTCAGCAATAATTTCGCGACGGCGCGGACCAAAGCCGGCATAAAAGCTTTCGATAGAATCGCTATAAATGTGGCAACATGCTATATAAAGTGGATTAGTATTCGGAGCGTCACCACATACTCCACGATCAATTGTATATTTAAGACAACTTCTTCCCATCTTCTCCTGTATAAGTGGCAGATGCCTATTTTTGTAATATTCATGATCAAATTTACCATCCGGGCTATACGGATACATAAGACTGACTTTTATCATAGAGAACTCCCAAAATAGTTATTCATTATATTTATTCTATTCTTTCGATTAGAATAGCTACGCCCTGCCCATGTTCGTCACATATTGCGCAAACCGCGAATCGTCCACCGCTGCTTTCCAGTTGATTAATTGCCGTGATTACCAACCTTGCGCCAGTAGCGCCCGCGGGGTCACCAACGGCTAGCGAGCCACCATTTGTGTTAACATAATCTGCATCTACAGGGATTTTTAGTTCACGTAAAACTGCAATCGCATTGACTGCCGACGCCTCACTTATCTCAATAAAATCTATTTGCGACAGTTTCAATCCGGCTATTTTCAAAACCTTATGCACGGCAGCGGATGACCCAAGCAAATAATCTATCGATTGCGATTCAATAAAGGCATGAGCGACAATTCTAACTCGCGGAACTAATCCGTATCGAGTAGCAGCCGATTCAGACGCTAGCAGCATCGCACAAGCGCCATCGCTTATTGGCGAGCTATTGCCAAGCGTTATTGTTCCGTCGACGCCATGAATTTCATTAACGCTACGAAATTCTGCAATCCCATCAGCCACATACCTCGCCTCGTCATTTCGAAAAATCAGGTTATTACCTTGCCCGTCGACAACCCTCACCACCATCGCTTCACGCTCAAAAAAGCCCTTATCCGCTGCCGCATGCCAACGCGCCTGGCTTCTAAAGCTAAACTGATCCTGATCGTCACGTGAAATGGAAAAGTGACTGGCCAAATATTCCAGCCTTGCAACACCAGAGACCCATGCATTTGAGCTATGCTCATTGGCTACCTTATTAGCACGTACTAATAAGTTATTACCTCGCGCGCTCTGAAAAATCGACTTAGGTATATGCAGCTGCCCGACGCTCTCGACGCCACCAGTAACAATGAGGTTTAGCTCACCCGAAGCGATAGATTTGGCTGCGCTTACAACGGCAAACAAGCCGGATCTGGACCTGCGACTTTGCACCTCGCCGCGAATCGTCTTTGAAAATCCAGCTCGCAGTGCTGCGGTACGAGCTATATTATTCTCGGCCTCCCCGCGACTGTTTTCGCAACCCAGCGTGATATGACTAACAGCCTCCCAGTCCACCAGCCTGTTTCGATTTATCAGATCGAATAATGGCAGTGCCGCCAACGCCTCCACGTCGAAAGCAGACAAGAAGCCGCCGGGCATACTGAATGGTGTTCGTACTGCACCACAAATGTAGACACTCATATTAACGAAGATCAATCACGCGCTTCGCTTTACCTACTGATCGCTCCATAGAGCCTGGCGATTGCAATTCGACATGAATCGTTATCCCCACATGAATTTTAACGAGATGCTGCAATTTCTTAACAATTTCAAGCTTACGATCAGAACTAATATTGAGAGCGCTATTATCTAGCTCTACAGCAACAGCAACTGAATCCAAATTCCCGCTCTTAGATACAGTGATCAAGTAGATTGGCGCTAGCTCAGGCAGCTTTAGCAATAATTCTTCAATCTGAGTAGGGAATACATTTACTCCGCGAATAATTAGCATGTCATCCGACCTACCAGTGATCTTTCCCATCCTACGCATTCCACGGGATGTAGGTGGCAGCAGCTGGGTTAGATCGCGAGTTCTGTATCGAATTACTGGTAGCGCCTCTTTCGTCAGCGAAGTAAAGACCAACTCACCCTCTTGTCCATCAGGAAGAACTTCACCGGTGACGGGATCTATTATCTCTGGATAAAAGTGGTCCTCCCAGATCACCGGACCATCCTTTGATTCTACGCACTCACTTGCCACACCAGGCCCCATCACCTCAGAAAGTCCGTAGATGTCAACAGCGTCTATTCCTGCTCGCTCCTCAATCTCTTTGCGCATGGCATTCGTCCACGGTTCCGCACCGAAAATACCAATTTTCAAACTTGTTTCACGCGGATCTATACCCTGCCGCTCGAATTCTTCTATTAAATTCAACATGTATGACGGCGTTACCATGATAATCTTAGGACGGAAATCCTGGATAAGCTGCACTTGCTTTTCGGTTTGGCCACCAGACATAGGTATAACAGTACACCCCAGACGCTCCGCACCATAATGAGCACCCAGGCCTCCTGTAAACAATCCATACCCATAGGCTATATGAATGATATCGCCAGCTCGTCCGCCTGCGGCATAAATACTACGAGCGACAAGATCAGCCCATGTATCTATATCGTTTTGGGTATAGCCAACAACCGTTGGCTTGCCCGTTGTACCACTTGATGCATGAACTCGGACTACCTCTTCACGCGGAACAGCAAAAAGCCCAAACGGGTAGTTGTCTCGCAAATCTTGCTTCACTAAAAATGGAAATTTTGACAAATCAGACAGTGACTTTAAGTCATCAGGACAAACCCCAGCCTTTTCAAAACTTTCTTTATAGAAGGGAACATTATTATATGCATGCTCGAGCGTTTTCTTAAGACGCGAGAGTTGTAGCAATTGCAGCTCATCTTTGCTCGCCATTTCGATTGATTCTAGCCCAGATTTTGTGAATGATTTTAAATTAGACATATTCTTCTTCCTCCTGATATAGGGCAATATGCATCAAAAGGTCGAGCCAAACATCGCAGTTGGTGCAGAGGGCCTGCTTAAGTGTGCAAACTAATTCCGGCAACACCGAGAGAGGCTTCAAGGAATTCTATGCACTCGGACCTACGAGATGAAATGTCACCAAAACCCACAGCAGAAAAATTTACTTACAAGAGGTGCGTAGCAATACACTGATATACCACGCCTAATAAAATATGTATCATTAATATTGCCTCTCCATTTGGGATTTTACGATATGACTTTTTATGCAATAGATGGTGTCACTCCCTTCCTTGATCTAAACTCGTATGTGCACCCAACAGCTGTAATAATTGGCGACGTGGTTATTTTAGGGAAATGTTATATCGGTCCTAATGCGGTATTAAGAGGAGACTTTGGTCAAATTTATGTAGAAGAAGGCTCAAACATCCAGGACTGCTGCGTGGTACACAGCTTTCCCGGCAAACAAACAAAACTGGGACGCAACAGCCATATCGGTCACAGCAGTGTAATTCACGGCTGCACGCTAGAAGAAAATTGTCTAGTAGGAATACATAGCACCGTGCTAGACAACTCATACATCGGCGCAAACTGTATCATCGGCGCCAATAGCCTGGTACCGGACTCTTTTGTATCACCGCCAAATAAGCTTATTTTTGGTTCGCCCGCAAAGATTCGACGGGACTTAAATCCGGAAGAATTAAGCTGGAAATGCAACGGCACACTTGAATATCAAAACCTTGCGCAACGCAGCCTTGATACATTAGCTACTTGCAGACCCGAGCGCATAAGTAAGCCCGAGGGTATTCGATTAACCACCAAGTCACACGCCAGGAAAAAAGAATTCGCGTAAAAAACATGCAAAAAATCTAAAGTAAGCCTCGACGGGAGACATCATGACCGACCGAACTCGCGCACTATTATTCCTAAATGGATTCAGCTTAATTGCCTTAAGCCTCTTAATTGGCTGGGTATGGTTTTTTGCCTTACTAGATCGCATCGTTTTATGGCCCCTCCCTATCGACATACCAGTGAGCATCCCAGATGATGGCCGGGCGTGGCGAATGGCCCACATGGAAGCGATAACGCAAGGCTTGATGCTAATTGGTCTCGGCGCTGCAGGAAGATTCATCAGCATTAGCGATACGCAATTTAAATGGCTTTTCTGGGGAGCCCTCACAGCGGCATGGCTATTCACTATTCAGGCTTGTTTTAATGCTTTATTTGGTACGAGAGGCTTAGCTTTTGGTGGGGGACCATTCAAGTCTGGCATCGCAAATGACATTATTTATATTTCGGGATACCTCCCCATGATCGGTATACACGTTATGATCGTACTTACATTACTAGGGATATGGCGGTCAGTAAAAGAGTTTCCACGGCATGAGCATTAATAACGCGAATTTCTAACGTCGAATTATATCGATAAAAATATTAAACAAACTATTTTTTATTATCTAGGCACAACTATTTTCCCAAGCATAAAAAACGCCCACAAGGGGCGCTATAAAAGAGACAACAGGGTGGAACAGCTGAAATACTAGTTGCTAGACCGCCCCTCACTTAAGAGCGATTCCATCTTTGGAATTGCTTTTTGAATCAATTCACCCATAGCCTGAATATTTGCAGCTATCTCTGGATCATCAAAATCGAGAAGCGGACTGAATAGATCCGTACGCGACTCATTAATCCATTTTACTACCGCCGGCTCGCTTAACCAAACCGACATATTTTTGCTATTTTGAAGCGCGCAGCGTAAGTAATCAATTTCCAGATATGGCAGCGGAACTGGATGGCACAGCTCATTCTTGCGAGCTTCGTCAGCATCGACATTGCACTCCACATTACCGATGAACCCAGCACTGTAAACCTGCTGACACATACGGACGGTTTGCAGCGTAATTGTATTGCCATCAAATACCTTAACCTCAGGAACCTTAGGTAATCCATCGGCGGCACAATCAATAAAAACCGCGTTAGCGGGAACAGCACACGAGCCTTTAGTGAGTTTCATTTCAGTGGCAGTTACCGCCTCCAAATAACCCATGCGTATAATGTTTTTCACTCTGCGAAGTTGTTCTAGCTCCAGCGGCGTGAAGGTTGCACAACGCCAGCGAGTAGGCTTAACTGAGGAATCTAACTGCATAATTAATTCGCGACCAGCTAGGCGGTCGTAAAAATCACGATAATTTTCGGCTTCAAGTGCGCATTGCAATATACCAATAGCATACTGGGTTACTGGATCGCTAAACTTCCGACCAGGATCCACCGTGAATCGATCAAACATCCATGCATCAGCAGGCATGACCCATGTAATCCGATCAGGATCAATACCATTACTTAGCAGGAATAATACCGCGTCCATTCCCGTTTTCCCCGACCCCACAATAACAAAATTATCATAATGCGGCGCGACCCTCGGCAGCTCATTTACTGCAACTGCTTTTACGCTTTCCGACAAGTCAAATGTCGGTGGCCGCTGCGAAGGCACAGTGACATTCAAGTAAGTTGAATCAACAATTTTTTTAGTACGAAACTCGTATATTTCGCCGCTAACAAGATTCTTTGCTGTACCAGATTCCTTATCGTATTCGCACATTGGTATATATTTGACACGACCAGACGCAAGAAAGCGGCGACGCATCACATTATCAAAGTAGGCGACAACTTCACGACCACTTGCTAGCTCATAGCAGCCCTTATTCAAACCAAACTCATCGCGCTGATCACCACCCAATTCCGTAGAATTTACGCCATAACATGTAGATGTTTGATGAAGTCGCACAAATGGATAAGCATAGTTCCAATGCCCGCCTGGACTAAAATTCTTATCGATAATGATAATAGAAGCTTCACTGTGAGAAAGTATCTCATCTGCAAACGCCATCCCCATCCCGCCAGCACCAACTATCAGATAATCTGCCTCGAGAACTACCGCCATTTTAAATCCCTCGCAAATGCTTCATTATTTTCTAATACGACAATCAAAATCGAACCATCGCAAAACCGTAAGTGAGCGTAGTATCTCGATAAAAGAGCAACGAGAACTGACCTCCCGTGCAAAATCCTACACAATTAGTGCATTTATCCTCGCTCGGGAAGGATATCCCCGCATTACTATAACCGTACACAAGCCTTGATTACGGCACGAAAAACAACCTAATAGTTTGTTTTATATAGCAATTATTAGATTTAATTACCCGCATAACTGAAAGCCCTAACTCAACTCCCGCGAAGAAAAACCTAGGACTAAGTCACATTTAGTTCTAATGAACATTCCTGAACTAGAATCCTGTTTGCCAACCAGCGTCGAAGGCAGTTCAATAAGCCTTGAAATAAGGAGTTAGAAAACGTCTCAATCGGTCACTACACCATAGCGGGAGGATTTCCACACTCAAACATCGACTTTATTTGTATATAATTCAGTATATTAAGAGATTCCCACTGGGTCCAGCAAGGAATTCAGACCACATCTACGACCTTTGTATTTACTGCATTCCCACGACAAAAAATGTTGCTCAGCATGAAATACAAGATGAATATAGCGCGACCACCAAACAGTGCCCATGACATACAAAATGGGGCCTAATCGTCATGAGCCATCTTCTGACTATAAATCAGTATTTATAATCAACAGATGCGCTACCAAACAAGTGCTAAGTGATTTGCTGGTCATCCAAGCAAAGTAAGCAAACTTTCCAAGTAAAGTCGGCAAATTACACGCAAAGTTAGCAAACAGGTAACCGCTTGCTTGTAAGTGTTGTGAAAAACCTTCTTATATCGGGAATGGCCTACATATGACCTCTTAACCTTCAACAGATAGGTAGCTTTAAGGGTCAGAGAAATGATTGCCGATATGATTAAGCGCGTATCAAATTCAGAGTATCGCTTTTATAGTCGATCAAATTATCGGCTCAATGAATTTATCGGGCGCATCGATCTCACCTAAAATGCCTGAAACGGTGCGACGATATTGTTAGTAGCGAGCTCAAGGTAACGAATTTCACCGGCAGCTCGTTGGAAAATACCGGAGCCATGCCTGAATGTGGAATCATCAATATGCTCCGCACTTTGTCTAAATAGGCGCACTTCAGTCAAAAATCCGTTAAAATATGATTATTACGGATTATTGTTACAGCCCTCTTCGAGGTTTTTCATGCCTAAATCTGGCCAGGCGCGCGTCCTCACCGCCGAGCAACAAGACCACGTATTCGATGTGATTCAGCACCACCGGCACATTGAAAAGAACACAGCCATCATGCAGATCAGTTTCAAGCTTGGGCTGCGGGCCCAAGAAATCGCGCTACTCCAAGTCAAAGAAGTCGCGAAACTGAATGCGTCGGGTACGGATTTCAAATTATTGGAAGTCATGAGCCTGCCAGCAGCCTACACCAAAGGTGCTGATGCTATGGGGCGGTCCCAAAGCCAGTACCAGCGGAGAACAGTCAGTTTCAATGTAGAGAGTTTCAACCAGGTCGTTCGCCAAGTCGAAGCCCTAGCCAAAGCTGGTGCTGAGGTGAAACCAGAGGATTTTTATCCACCAGTCAGGAAGCATCGCGGAAAATTTAGAGATCTCCCTATGGTAAGCGCCGCACTTCGCGCAGCGCTGACAGAATATTTGCGCTTACGACTTGAAAAGACCGGAACTCTAATGCCTTCCTCCCCTCTTTTTATTACTCAAAAAGGTGGGCCGTATTCCCCAAACACTCTACAGGAACATATGGCGGTGATACTGAGGGACTGGGCTGGCGTCGAAAAGGCCAGTTCGCACAGCGGCCGACGATCCCTTATAACTAATGTCATTCATAAGCAGAAAAAATCAGTGAAGATCGCACAGAAGATCGCAGGTCACGTCAATCCATCAACAACCTTGATTTACGAAGAACCTCCTGAAGAGCAAATTATGCGCGCTCTTGAGAATATTTAAATGCTGAAAACATAGAGCATTTCCTCTGGAGGAAGTAAATAACTCGCTTATATTGAAAATATATCTTTATTCGAACTTAATAGTTTGAACTCCAGATATGGTTAATAACGCCCTTAAAATATTCGATCTTTAAAGATTTCTTAATACGAACTACGGCCACAGTATGCCAATATTTACCACTTTCATATCGGTATCCGCTTTCATGTTTTTGTAAGTTAATCAGTAATATTAAATCAGAATTATTACGTACAAGAAGCTTTTCAAGAAGCGCCTTATTTACAACCAGCCGATGACCATCGCCAGATCCACCTTCTCTCGATTTTGAATAAGCCCAGGCTTCTGATTCTGCTTTTAATCTGCCTCTGGCGGTACAACTGCAGCCGAACGGGCCACGACTTTTAAGATTCAAACTATCGGCGATGCCTATCGCTATGCGAGGCTTGTGCAAAACGGCTGCACTGGCGATTGGGTCATCACCATCGAGACGCGGCTCACGTCCAGGCATCGTGATCCATGGCAGGCAGTTGCTCTTCTCACTATTTATATAGCCTTTACCATCATCGTCTTCTGCGCAGGAGGGAAGCCAGACACACATGGGATCGTCCGATTGAAGACTCTTGATAACGGCTTTCGCTTCTCGCGGGCGAACAAGAGCCGAGCTGATTTGAACTCGAATGTGATCGGCAGAAAACCAACTTCCAGCAACGACGACGGATTTATCAATTCCGTTATCAAGTCCCGCTAGTCCTAGAATTTTTCTTTTGTCACCTGTTAGTCCAAGTCCGTCTTTTCCTCTCTCCATTAGAATTGAAGTCACTTCCGGAGGAGCTCGGTTGAGGATATCCGAGATCCAAACCCCGTCGTCTCTCGTTAAGAGATACCGACTAAGCCAATCATTCCATGGATCGTCGCACCACCAATCCTGGGTCGCTGGCTTGGTTTTCTGCAATTGGCCAGCGGCAATCATCATTCCATGCCAGGCGAGCTGCTCACCATAAGAATGATAGGCACTGCTAAGTCCACGTCTAGCACGTGGTGCGCCATCACGCCCACCTGACGCATACATACTTTTGGCATCATCATCCATGTCGTGGACGATGTCTGAGATCAGGTCAACAACCAACCAATGTGGCTGCCCAAAAACATTGCTTAGGTAGTGGACGTCTTCTTTATTGAAGTCATATTCCAGTGAAAAATCATAGGCGCGTTTCGGTGCCGCTTTTGGACGGTTCTCGTGATAATCCCCGTTATATTTCTTAAGCTTTTCTTCCAGCAGCGGATAGGGAGACTGATCAACACTTCTGAGTTCGGACTCTCGCTTTGTACTAACGGTTATCTCTCTCGCTTCGATACACGTGATTAAGGCCTTTGCCGCAAAATGCCGCATAAGGACATGCCTTACATCTGAATCGTCTAGAACCCGGTCGAGCTTGGATTTATACCTGGAAACCTCCGCTGGATGATCCTTGGAAATCCGAGCTATCGCAATCAATAGCCAAAGCTTTGCATGAAGGTAGTAAAACCTCAATTCTGGGGCATGGAACGGACCGGCATCCTGATTCTCTAGCTGCGCCAGAAGTGCGTCAACAACTCTCCATTTCCCGAAGCGCGCAAAGGAACGAATACAATGAGCAGCCCGCCAACGGTCACTTGCGCGGGGCGAACCCAATTGCCGCCAGACTAGGCCCGCGAAGATTTGCGCCTGTTTATTTTTTGGATAAAGCCCGTTTTTCCACTCACCGTCGAGCACACTCCCGGATAGTTTTGCTGCGTCGCTCCTGAGCAGTCTTGTAAGCGCAGCCTGCCCTTTCCCCTCGCCAGCTTGCTCGCAGATAAGGTGCGCAAAATCAAGCCAAACAGGCGCTCCGACTGACGACTCGGGTTCAGAGAACAACTTGACTATCTCCAGCACAAGTTCGGCCAAGGGAAGCCCGGAAAGTTCTGAAATATCTGCGAGGTGATAGATTGATAGACTGTCGTTGCTAATGAGGTCGTCAAGGTGCTGAAATATCAACGCATTCGCAAGTTGTCGATATACACTTTTGAGAGCACCGGACGACACCGACCACAATTCATTGCACTTTTTAAGCTCATCGAGCTTCCAATAGAGATTGAGGTGTTCACTTCCAGAAATATTTCGGACATAAGCGGCCCGCTCTCCATATCCGACTTTCACACGCAGCTTGTCAAAAAAATCATCTTTTACACGGTATGCACTTTCGCTATCACTTAGCGCTGCAAGCGCGCTACTCAACGATTCGTAATCACCCGGTCGTGTAGAATTAGCAACGCGAGTAAGTACGCTTTGGCTCTTCGCTTCTCGCTTATCTGCGGCGCGCCTGAGTTTTAAATCGTCGCTGGAACGATAGTTAGCATGTTCATTACGTGTATTGATTACCCGGCCAAAATGTGGATACAGAGAATTCAAGCGGCTAACAATTTTGGACCTAGTTCCAAGGACACTTCTCGAAATCTCCGCGAGAGCCTTGACAGTTGACTCAGTAGAAAGGCCCGGATTGTTCGCTTCGAATTGCTCAACTAACTCCGTAACTAATTGTTTTTTATTCTCACTATTTTTTCCGGCCAGGGCCTTCGCGAAAGTCTCGGTATTACATGACCAGTAATCTGCTGGATCAGCAAGCCAGTTAAGTGCTACCGCGTCTTCGGGGGCGACTTTGTCATCCTCAACGAGTGCTGTTAAATAGGGCCTTAACGTACAATCAAGCGTGACCTTATCCCTATCGTCCCATCGACTGAGTTTGGCAAGGCCTCTACAGCCCGAGACCCTCGACATCCCTTGTCCGAATGCATACCAGGGAAATTTTTCAGGTTCATCTGTCAGGTTAAGTTCGGCGATATTCGACAATGTGTGAAAATCAGCCTCTTTAAGCTCAGCACCTTTGACGGATGCAGCTAGAATAAAAAGATGGTTAGTATACTGGTAGTCCCCTGAACCAATGGCATCCATCTGCTCCAGACCGGCACGGAAGTACTCTGCAGATTCCTCCATACTAGCTGGTAGAATTGCCCGACCGAGTCTCGCATAAAGTGAAGCTCTATAGTCGATCTCGTTTTCAGACCCAATGAGTGAAGCGCACCGGATCGCTTCTTGACCAGCAAAATCATGCAACCGGGATCTCTTGGAGAAAATGGAGACCAATTCTATCAATGTGGATGTAGAAACAATTTCCAGGTCGTGCAGTTGATTAAGGAAAGTCTTTACGGAGGCAGCTTTCAAATCATCCCTAGCCCACAAAGTAAATTGTATCAGCTGCAACCCCAGGAGCGTGAAGAAAGGACTTAACCTGCCTGCGCGATAGTAGTCCCGTTCCTTTCTGGTCTCCACCCAAGACTTGACAAGATCTTTGAATGCCTTGTCCGCTCTTCCTTTCGGCTTACGAAGGACGATGGACAGTTTTCTCGTCAAGTCGAGCAGGGGTTCAAAACGATAATTTAGAAAGCGCTCTGCGTGCTGATTATCCTCATAGCTAATCGATCCGGGCTTCTTCTCTTTTTCCTGATCTTGCGTTCCAGTACGTATTCGCTTGGCCAGCCGCTTTTCAAGCTCTTGGCGAAAGTCTATACCTGCCAAGCTATTTTTGATCCCGGAAGCGGCGTCACGAAGCTCACTCGGCATCAGATCCTTTTCATGAACTTCAATATCCTTGATAGCTGCGTTCAAGGCTACGCCGAAAATGAATGGGAATACATACTGTTCTGAGTAGTGATCCCTAAATAACCAAAGACCAGCCCTATCTGTAGGGAGCAACTTACCGATGGCTTTTGCAGAGCGCCGATCTTGTAAAGCCAAGGCTAACGAGGCTGCTTTGCGAAAGCCGTTAATTATTTCTCCGGTGTCGCGCGAGCCGTGAACGGGCACATCGATTTTATCTGTATCGCTGGCCGCTTTGGATATCTTGGATAAAAGTGCTTTTTGCTCAAGTGGCTTTAAATCGAGATGCGCCAATGCGGCGGTTAAAGCCCCGACCTTGCTTGAAAGTACATTAAGAAAACCTTTTACATCGCAATATTCGATATTGGACTGAGGGTGAGAGACAAAACCGAAAACGTGTTCGCAAATTTTATAGGTATACCAGTCGTACCACCGATCTAGCGTATTCGCTGCATCTTCAAATCGCTTCTGGCCCAGCAAATAGAATGTGACAGATGCATTATCGATAGACTTTGGTCCCTCCCCATAGGGGCGATCATCTCTGTCTTGTTTATGGAAATGCCGCACCCAGTCTTCTGTCGCCAGGATATGTCGAAGCGCTTCATCATGGTCACCAGAAAGCGTGTTAGCGATTGCCAACCGGGCATGCCGCGTTCCCTGCCAACCAGTTCGTGCTTCGAATAGCCGCCTGGTTGCGTCGGTATCCTGAGCCGCAATGACAAGATCGGGGAAATCCAATATATAATCGGTGCCACGGCGATCAACAGCGGCAACGGTCGACATCTCGACGGTAAGCTCTACAAGCTGATCATAGTTTTTTTCTAATGCCGCATGGCGAATCGCTGCCTTAAGACGGGAGAGCCGGATATTACGCTTGCCAACCGAGCCGGTTACCTCTTTAGGGAATGTCTGATCAAACGCGAGTGTGAACAGTTTCCTAGCATCACCTAGTAACAGTAGTAGATCTGGCAGCGAACGGGCGGCATAGACAGATTGAGCCTGCATTTTTAAGAGATTTTTCGCCAGAAAACGAAGCGGTGTTTTAAGGCAACCATATCTCTCCCGAACCAGATCTTCTGTCGGCTCGTCCCTGAAAATCAACCCATGCTTTGTCCGTTCCAATAACGGTGACAAATCAGATGCAAAGCTCTCTATGGCACTGATTGCCATACCATGTGCTTGAGCATATTCGTTTAGGGGAACCGGCGGAGGTAGGACAGCTAGACCTGCCAAGAATGAGTTAATCTCCTCCGTTTTGGAGCCGCGCTGTCTGGCTTCGTCCAGCGCACTGTCGATACGTCCCTGAATCAGGTCATTGAGTACAATCTTTTTATTGATTTCGGATTCATCCAGAAGCCCTCTCTCTGTATCCAGCATATATTGGAGAATGCGTGGAGTTCCTTGAGATCGAGCCTGTGCAACACGAATCTCCGATTCTCTGACATCGGGTATCCGTGCCTGAAGATAGCACTTGGTTTCATCCAAACTAAAATTACGGAGAGCGAAATCTACATAGGAATTGTCGGATATGGGAATCCGCTCTGTGCGCGACGACAAGACAACTTTAAAGCCGGGTACCGGGTTTGCATTCAGATGTTCGACAAGCAGTACCGGAAACGAATCCTCACGTTTGTCCTTTGCGTGAATTGCAGCATTATCTATAGCGTCAATGAAAAGAACGAGGCTTTTCTTGCTATTGCTTGAAGCGAGAGTAGCGACCGATTGCTCAATTCTTCGACGAAACGTATTGATCAATGAATCAATGTCGTCGCTTCCTGGGATAATCGGATCACACAATCCGCGACAAGCGAGGGTATTGGCTATATGAATGAAACCTCGGCGAGGATGGTGGCGTGCGTCGCCAGGCGATCTGTAGTTCCCTCCTCCAAAACAATCAAAGAACACCGTTTCGTGGTCATTCGAAAGTGATTTGCAAATGCTGTCCAGGAACACTGTTTTGCCGGTACCGCCAGCAGCGCGGACCATAAGTGGCTTGTCGAGATTAGCAACAAGGGAAACAGCTTCGCCTAACTGTTCACGCTCGACGATATCACCAACATCAGCGAGGGCCTCGGGACACGGAAGGAGATCGCTGCTATCAGATAACCCTAATGCAGCAAGGATGTCCGTATGTTCGATAATGTTTCTATCGGTACCTGCGAATCCGGCCTTATCGCGGATCATTTGCTTGAGGTCACCAAGACTTGCCCGTGCAATGGCATCACTACCATTGCCAAACCAATCAACAATGGTGCTGGAAAGCTGGGCTTTAGATTCACGCAAGGTGTCATTCAGACTTTGGATACTGCATTTTCCAGCAAATTCGGACAATGCAGTTCCAGTAAGCCCACAGGCCAATTTAAGTTGATCTGCTTGTTTTTTTACTTCACCTGAAACTGCCGTTCCTGTCGCCAGCGCATCAAGCGCTTCGACCAATGGACTATATATAGGCCTGTTGGTATGAAGTTCAAACGCAACCTTTTTCCGAACGAGTGGAGCCCCATACTTACCCCTTAGACTACGAAAGGCCTTTCCGAACTTTTCTATGGTCTTCTTTGCATCGGCAGCCCGAAACGGATTGGATCTGTCGCGAATTGAGTATTTAAACTGTGCAATGCAGACTTTTCTCGCACCATTGAAACTCGCTCGCCTGCCATAGTAAAAAGCGAGATCAGCGATCTCTATAGTTTCTTCTGATGCCGACCTCTGGTCTCCGGGCTCCAGTCCCTCTATGGCTATTCCAACCAAATCGGAGTTCGGCAGCAAAATCCGCATGGCGTGTCGCGCAGCCCATGCTTCATGGTATTCGTGTCCGTCCCTTGATGCTCGGACCTTATCAATAGGTCTCTTGGTTTTTGACATATTCCCCAACTATGATTCAACGACATTTGTTCTAAGCAGAACTAGGACAATAACGCGATGTACTTAAAATACTTAGGCCTCAATGAAAATCAACCCCGTCCAAAAAATGCCCGCCATCGGCGGTGAGCACATTGGTGTAAATCTCGGTACTTTCGATCGATTTATGCCCCAAGAGCTGACTGACAACCTTCAGCGGCCGTCCGTGCAGCAATAGATGGATCGCGAAGCTGTGCCGAAAGGTATGACAGGTAATATTGATCGGCGCGCCCCCTACTCTATCCACCAGATCATGGATGTGCCGGTTCACTGTCTGGCGCGCCATGGTGAAGATCCGCTCGTCCTTCCTAAAATGGCCCGCGTACAGGTAGCTCTGTATGCGATCTTGAAGCATCGGGTCAATGATGGGCACGGCCCGCTTTGGGCTACGGGCGAGTTGTACGTTAGTCGGTCTCCCCGGCCGCTGTTTAAGTGTGCGCAGCACCACCATGAAATCGTAGCCGTCATCAATGAAGTGGCTCGGTGTGAGGGCCAGAACCTCAGAAATCCGAGCGCCGGCAGTCCACATAAGGTCAAGAATCAGGCGGTAAGTTGGGTGTTTTTCGGCGTCGAGAAGGCCCAGGACTTCGGGCTTGAGTAAGTACGTGGGCATCGCGTCCACGGTATCCAACACGAGTTCGCGCTTGGCCATGAGGCGCTGCCAGTCGATTTGCACATGCTGAATCGGGAACGTATCGAGGCGCAGCTCTTTCGGGGTGAAGCGTCGTTTTGGCCGGGATGCGGGAAATGCCCCGCGGCTGTCCTGATTCCGTACCATTTCACCTAAATCCCTGGTGCATATTTGTTACCTTTATACGCTCAGGTTTTGGGCGTTGCAAGCCGCAATAGTCGAGGAAAAACAGGCTGCAGACCGGTGCACCGAAATAGGTGATCTAGGTGCAAAACCTGCTATTTTAATTGTTGTTAAAACAATAGAGTTCTAGTGACGCACTCAGGAGGAGACGCTATGTCAAAACAATCGTCCTTTGGTGCTACTTATACACCTGCCTGCCATCGCTCCTTGGTGGCCGATTCGTTAGTGCCCCACCTAGTAAATTCCATGTTACAACGGATTATTACGTACAACGCGTTATGAAATCTCCGCTTATCGCCACACAACATAGTTACATTGAGCAACACTATGCAGACGTACCGGAAATAGACCCCAAGGTATCAGAACTTCGCTCTAACCCATTTACCTAGGAATTGGTCGAAAAGCTATATCTCGGACTTTCACGTAGTACATGGCCATTACCAAATAGTACAAAATTAATGTCACGCGACGACTCGCATTTGCAACCGATATCGATACCGGAATACCGGAGGATACATTTCACGCGGAAGACAACGTAGCGCTATGGGGTTTTGTCCATGAAAGGGGTCGAGCAGAAAGACTATCAGATATAGTTGATGACCTTGATTTATCTACGTCAAGAATTAGTCCTATACTGAACCGTGGCCGAGGGGATGATGGAGCAGAGCCACCAGTGTTAACCTCCGGAAAAAGACCGAATAGCGTAACACGCCGCTGCCACAGTTGACTGGGAACGGTGGCAGCGGCGTGCCATTTCACTATATCTAAAGGCACGCCCAAGCATGGAGGTATCGTTAGATAGGTTAATTTGGCGTTCAATCAAAAAATACCCACATGAGCAACAACTGGAGCCCCTTTATCTATCACTAAACCCTACTGGCTTTGCAATCGAATGGTTTTGCCCCCCCACATTGGCTGGACTACTATCTTGCGCGTACTGGTAAGAGTGATACTTTCAGATTTTATTTGGTGTTCAAATGATTTTACGTCAATTTCCTGTGAAAATTCACCTAGTAGCTGAGCGACTATGTCCTGTCGACCAGTTAAGCCCAAGCTTTCCAGTGTCAAGGCAAGGCTTAAGCCTTGAGTCAAGCGTGTAGCACCTGCTGAACATTTAGCTAAAAATAATGGGTCGGTTAACAGCGATTTAATTGGCGGATCTAGTTTTACGTCGACTCTTAGAGGTGCAATGCTGCCTTCTAGAATCAAATAACCCCTCTTATCGTTCTCGCCTTGCCTCGATCTTAGTGCAATAGTTCGTTCTTCATAGGGAATATCAGCCTTAATTACAGGACTCCAACGCTTGCCAAATGGCGCAACACACAAGAATACATGACCTAAATCTAAAGGAGTGATTTTAAGTCCAACATCGAGCCTACCTTTTACGGCGGCCCCAGTGGTGATTCGAATAGTTGTGAGGTCATCGGCAACATTGATATTTGAAACAATCAAATTTGCCGTACCGCTAAAACCGACTACACCTTCAAATCGGCCTAAGGCCATGAAATTATTGGCTTCACGCAATACATCACATTTAGCAACCTGCGCCTCTTGGTCAGCCTGATGCGCCACCCTCGCTGTCTCGTGAAGTATATTATCTGCCGCTACTCGACTTTCTTCGAGGACATTGCATGCTGTTTTGTTGGCCACACATATAGGGTCGTCTGTGCATACGCTGCAGTGACCCAGCGGTCGGCAAGGATCTACGCATCTTAAGCACGACCAATTACATGAAGCGCGGCTATATCGAGTCCTTGAGAATGGTTTGCGTAAATCTTGGCAGTCGATGCGACTTGGCTTAACCTCGACAGTTGACTTAAACTGCACGCTGGGCACGGAAGCTTGGTATTCAATTTGCAATTGCGAACTTAATGCCTCCCGCAAAAGAGATGCGAGCGTGTGCTTGGCTACCTGAATATCTATGTCTACCCGGGCATCGACAGGATCAAGGTAGGAAGCCCAGCGTTTGTTAAAGATCCTGTTGTATCTTTGGAACAAATCATTGAGTTCGGATGGAGTTTTCTTAAGACCCAGGCTGGAAGCAACAACTTCTGACTCCTTGCCAGCTGGCAATTTACCGTCTTGTAGCTCCAGCAACATCGACAGCCCCGTTTCATCAATCCGAACTAAGCTAGATTTTACATTTCGAGAAACTTTTACTTTTTCTGCAGTCACTGTGGTATTTGCATCACCAAGATCAGCGGCTAGGTCAACCACCGTACTAGTGTTAAGTTTGAGATCCAAAATCATTGGTTTTGCTAATAGTTCAGAGTTGATAGTCTCGACAAGGCCACCGGTAAGTGTTTTGAATGCTGCAAGCACCAGAACATCAGTTACCATTGTACCATTCTGAAGCTCTACGTCGTGAATGCGTATATTCTGAAAGGCTGGTCTTAACCTAAGCTGATCGCCGGCAACATCGACTGCAGCTATGCCAGAAAACGTACCTTTACCTGCAACTCCATTTACACGATCCTGTAGTTTAAAAGTAGCATCAATCCAAATACCTTGCGTGACAAGCCTAATCTTTGAATCAAACCAGAGAACCTTTAGCTCTGCTTGGTCAACATCAGCCACAGCTTCTTTAATAATATCGGGTAGACTAGAAGTGATAATTTCACTAGAAATCGAGATACCGGCATTCGGGATAAATCCCTCAGACTGCTCTAGGTTACTTTGTACTGATAAGTATTGCTGATCCACCGTAGTAAGAGGTGGCCGCCACATATTAACTAATCCTTGAAATAATGAACATCCGCTAATAGTTACCGCAAAAAAAAGCACCAATCCAAGTCGAGCCACATATCCGTATCTCATAATGTTCCAATCCATTTAGAAGCAAGTGAGATTGAATAATAGACCGAATCTAGTTAAGTGGAAGCAAAAATAATCGGCTAGATGTTAAATTGCATTTAATTGTGATCCTGTTTTTGGAATTATGGAAACTAAGTATTAGGTTCCTAGCTAAAAATTTATACAACCAAACACCCCCTAACCTCAGCAATCGTAATAGTCACCCTTGAGCCTGCGTTAAAGGGCAAGTAATCACTTTCAATCCCATCGGAAAATATCACCCCATTCTCCGGCATGAGTGATTCAATACTGAGTGGGTTATCGTAATTAACCTGCCCATGAATGAGACTGACCCCAGTCTGTTTACTGGGAAAAGGCTCCCGTACGCTGTACATCAAAAAGTCCGAATTCCATGCAAAACCGCCTGACTCCGCTTGACTCGAGCTTGAATGACAAACGCCGTGCGCACCGGCCAGCACACTCTGGTACCACCCCGTTGACCCCAGCCCTGTTGATACGATAATCCCAGATGAGCTTTGCTGCTCTTTAACTCCCCCTAGCTTTAACGTGTAATGGGCAGAGGTATGGGTCTTTGGTCCAATAAACAGATCGTTAACCGCAAGCAGACTTTGGCCGTCATTGGTGGTGGCTTTCGCAAAAGTAATCTCACGGCATGTCCGCCGCTGCTTCATTACGTCAGTAACTATGGGTAATAAATCAGCGGGTTTAAACGGCAACAGTACGCCGTCCCAACGGCTACTATCAGGGTTTAGCGCAATGACGGCGTGGCCATCCAAATATTTCAATGTATTGGCCACTAAGCCGTCTTGGCCAATAACCACCACATAATCATCAGCCCGAAATAGGTAGCTCGGTAGCATGGCGCGCTCCAGCATTTGCACACTCCCAAGCTCGGCTAGTGTGCGACGGGTAAATTCCAGCCCCAACCCATAGAGGCGATCCTCTTCCATATAGTCGTGGAAGTCAGCGCCAGATTGTTCAAGATAGAACCGCGCCTGTTGAACAGTATTAAACCGCTCAACCAACTCCGTTAGGCGCGTTTTACGATAAACTAATATAAAGCGTGACGTCAGTTCCATGATGAATGCCTCTCTATTGCTAACGAACCAAATTACGCTCGCCAGCATCTGCCACTAGGTTAGATAATATGTCGGTGCCAATATTCAGGGTACCGACCTTGGCGGCATTCATGGCAAAGGTATCCATGGCTGCAGCAAACAACTGCTGTGGATCCATATTAGCCATGGCCATGGCTTTGACGTATTCCACTGGAACACTACTTGATGCCTTAGCAAAGGCTGTAATCGCATAGGCCTCGGCATCAGACTCAATCTGCCGATTCACCTGCGCTAACTCAACCAGTGCTTTGCGCTTCGCTTCGGCTTCGATATCCGCTGCCAGCTGCTCCGCCTTGGCTTCGGCCTTCTTCTTAGTAAGGGCACGCACATTGTCCAGCTTGGCTTCGGCTATTTCTTGCTGCTTAGTCTGTACAGCCATTTCTGTTTGCAGTTCGGTCTCGCGGATGGTGCGCTCTTGAACCACCGCAGACTTTCGGCGATCGTAAATTGCGTCATCCGCGTGTTTGAGAATCGCCTCACGGGCTTCTGCTTCAAGGGCTTTGGCTGTTTCGGGCGTTGGGCTCAGTGCAACGATCATTGCATCCAGCACTTCAATTCCTAGGCGGTCCAGCGCCGGATTATCAGTCAGTGATGCTTTCAAGTGCGCATCCAAATCCCGTAGCATGGTTAATGCAGTCCGAAGGGCGGTGGTTTGAATCAATTCCTGAATAACCCCCTGCGCCACACGCACTACGCGATCACCCAGGGTACTTGGGTCTTCAGAAACGTATTCTTTGCCGCCCTGATTTAAGGTGAAGTTCAGCAATTCGCTGAGCTTCTCAGGCGCAGCGGCGCGGAACGTCAACTGACCTTGCACACGAAGGTGTTGAAAGTCCGCCGTTTGCAGATTAAAGATAAAAGGCGCTTCTTTGGCGCTCATGGGTATAGCGGTTAATGAGGTATTGGGAGCGTAGTAGAAAAAGTTAAGGCCCTTACCTTGGCGCTTTATACGACCACTACTGATTTGAATCACGTGAACAGTGGGGTCGGCTTTGAAGTATTGAATACCTAGCATGGCGGCTCTCCTTTAATGGCTTTAAGACACTAAGTGATTTAGATAATGTCTTAAAGACACAAATTGGTCAAGCACTGTTAGTGTCTTTTAGACCATAACTGGTGTAATATTACGGTAAGCTATTGATGCGATAGCGATAAAAATTTATATGAAACTGGGTTTTGTAGAGGTTCTGCATGGCAGCCAAGCCGCGTAATTACAATATTCATGACTATGACGTGCCGCTAACGACCGTCGATGGCGTGCTATTTACCGTGCATGAAGATCAGCTAAAAGTACTGCTGGTCCAGCGGGGTAAGGAGCCCTTTGAGGGCAAGTGGGCGCTGCCCGGTGGATTCATCGACCTAAAACAAGATGAATCAATTGAAGCCTGCGCAATCCGCAAATTGCGCGAGAAGACTGGTGTCGAGCCACCGTATATTGAGCAACTCTTGTCTTGGGGCGGTCCAGACCGAGATCCGCGCGGCTGGAGCGTGACGATCGCCTTCTTTGCCTTAGTGGCCCATTCAGCCTGTGAGTCATCCGTCGCGTCAGTTGCAGATGTGAAATGGCAGCCCGTCCAAACCTTAAAGAAAGACCTAGCCTTCGATCACCGTGATGTTATTGCTGCCGCCCACGAACGGCTTCGCCAAAAAGCGTTGTATTCGATGGTGCCAGCCTTTGCCCTACCCGATGAATTTACGCTGACAGAACTCCAGTCGCTACACGAAGTTATCATTGGCACGCAGCTGAACAAAAAGTCGTTCCGGCGCCGTCTAGAAAGCGCAGAACTGCTCGAAGACACTGGCAAGGCAACGGAATCACGGGGACGCCCAGCCAAGCTCTACCGAGCTAAGGCCGAAAGCAAACAATACCGCTTCATCCGCAATCTCGAAGGGTAAACAACGGAGTGACGCACGGCCCAGACAGCGCACACGGCAAGGAGAAGTTCAATGTTTGACGATAAAACAATTATCTACGTCGATATGGACCACGTCCTATGCGACTACGATGCGGGCTTTACGCAGTGGCAGGCCAAATACCCAGAACTGAAATTCCCTCAGAGCCAGCCGGGCATGTATCTCAGCCTTGAGCCAGTGGAAGGCGCTATCGAAACCTACTTGTGGCTCCACAACCATCCCAAAACAGCGGTATTCATTCTTACCGCACCGTCAGTAAAAAACCCCCACTGCTACGCCGAAAAACGCCTATGGGTAGAGCAGCACCTTGGCATGGATGCGGTAGACAACCTTATTATCAGCCCACACAAAGGACTGAGCCGCGGTGATTACCTCATAGACAACAACATCACCGGCAAAGGCCAGGATTCATTCGAGGGGGAGCTGATTCACTTTGGCTCAGAGTACTTTCCAAACTGGGCTAAGGTTAGAGATCACTTTGAGCAAATATTAACGAAAGCCTGAAAATCAGTTTATCGTAGAAACAAGCTGTACGCTGCGCAATTTCCTGGCTCACCAGATTGTCGTCCTTAATATAAGTACTTGAGTAATCGGACGGCTTAGACGTAATGAAATCAGTATCAGGGGTACGGACATGAAGTTATTAGTGTTGAGCGATCTCCACCTAGAATTTGCACCGCTATCGATCCCTGATACAGACGCGGATGTGGTCATTCTTGCGGGTGATATCAACCTGAAAACCCGCGGTCTCGAATGGGCGATGAAAACATTCCCCGACAAGCCAGTCATCGCAGTGATGGGTAATCATGAATACTACGGCGAGAAATACCCCGGTCTCGTGACAAAGGGAAAGCAGTTAGTCGAGGGAACAAATGTCCACCTGCTGGAGAACGACCATGTCGAAATCGATGGCATCTCATTCTTTGGCTGTACCCTTTGGACTGATCTAAAATTATTTGGCGACCCGCGTCTGGCGGGGTATTTCTGCCAGCAGGAAATGTCCGATTTCAAGAAGATCCGTGTTGAGCCAGGGTACTCCAAGCTCAACCCCATAAGTATGACGGCCATTCATAACCGTTCATTGGATTGGCTAAAAGACAAGCTCTCAACCAGCGCGACAAAGCAAAACGTTGTGGTCACCCATCATGCACCCTCCGCAAGATCAATTGCACCAAATCTTTCAGAGGAACTCACCAGCGCCGCCTACGCCTCCCATCTAGATGCAATGATTGAAAGCCATAGCATAGATGTATGGGTACATGGGCATGTGCACAACAGCTGTAATTACAAAATTGGGGATACACACGTTGTCTGCAACCCGCGTGGATATAGCCCAGACTGGTTGAACCCTGGTTTTGATGAAAGCTTTATTGTTGAAATATGAGTTCCGAACTAAAAAACTTGACGATTTCGGCCTCCAAGAAGACGATAAGCTACAACGATCTATTAAAGTAGGTAACTTAAGCAATCTGATAACTATTGCAGGATTGACACTTATCACGAAAACAATTTCGTTGGAGACTTAAACGGCACTATCAAAGCCTGATAGGAAAAATTAATTAAGTTATCGAATTTTAAGTGGGAATCAAAGGCTCCTAATTATGTGATTCAGCACTACACCTTTTTAATAGCACTGCCACACATGGTGTCCTTATCGAAAGTATACTTGTGCATTTTGGGGTTATTACTGCAAATGCCAATGATTTCGCTGTCAAATACCGATTTACGAGTTAATGACACGGAATCTTGAATACGCGCCCTTCCAAAACATACTGGGCAATCAGCGGTGACCAACCAAGCTTCTAATGAATACCCAATAAATCTCGGCGGCACATTTGGTTCAGGCAGCTTTAAAACATTTAAAAAGCATATTGCATCCTTTGATTGAAGTATAAAAGTATCCTTTCAAAGGCCACCACATGTAACTACAAAAACTGCAACCTAGCAAACCAAAAGACTTGAGTTTTATGTAGACGCTCGGTATTGTTGCTATTGGCTTAGAAACCAGCGCTAGCCGTCAGCGTAAAGCATCTTCATTTTCGGTTTATCGATATCCAAATTTCTTCGGAGAAGAAAATTGGCGGCCTCTGAGAAACTTGGATTTAAAGAAAATGGAACATATAGAACACCTAAAACTACTCAAAAAGAATAGCCTACTGCTTCGTGATTCAGACCTAACCAGCTGTCAAATATTAGAGCTAATAACAAAGTTAACCACGAAGTATGATCAGTATAATCAATTTGTAGCTTCGCCAGAGGCACTCAATCTGCCACGGACTCCTCGGGAATTCGTCAGAAAACTCCACCGTTGTTATGAATTCCTTTCAAAAATAGATAAGACTGGAGACTGGATACAGACTTCATTAATAGCAATCCATCTCGTTGATGGGCTGGTCGAAGATCCCAAGAATATCGACGCATGCAGTGCGTACATCAATTTGATGAACCCAGCTTATACTAGATTTGACGCCTCCTTTAACTACTCCTATTCTGGAATTTCCCTTTGGTATTACTTTGAATTCCAGAATGAAACCGGCCTCAGAATTTGGGAATGGCACGCAAAATCTGCGCAAAATATCGGCGCAAGCAGCAGTGAATCAAAATTAATTTCCTCAGCAATAAAGGTTTTAGTCGAAAGCAAGGCAGCACTTGAATATTGGATAATGGTTGGTATAGACCATCCAGATTTGGACAATTGGTACACAAAGAATCTTGGGGAAGCTGTACATAAAAGCAAATTTGTTCTTAAAATATTCAAATAACCCCTTGCAATTAAGTAAAAATCATACTAATTTTGCATTTGGGGGCAGCTGCACCCCAGCCTCATCCCCGCATTGAGGCAAGCCGTCGGCGCAGCGCAAAAAATCATTCATCAAGATAATTCGGTCAAAACTGAGCGGGGAAGTTTTGCATTTGGAGTATCTTGACATGACCAGTACCACCCGTCCCCTCTGGGTTTCGCATCATCAATACAAAAAAATACTTAAACCTTTTTGCCGGAAATTAGCGTTTGAAAGCAAAAACCTCAAGCAACACGAGCTTCTTGATTTTGTAGCCAAAGCCCTTACTTTCGACAACGCAGCGCACCTAATGCACTCATTGCGTGACGCGCCTCTCCCGTGCTTAATGCACTTCCTCTTGATCCATTTTCCGCTGCTCGAAGAGTCTTGGGGACTGAATGACGATTGTCTCGCAGTTTTTGAAAAATACTATATTTTAGATGAGGCACTTAGTCCCTATCTCTTAAAGCGAATAATCCCAGATGGCGAAGTTACCGCGCTTAAACTACCTAATTCAAATCAGCAACTATCGTTCATTGATTTGTCGTCGTTTTTATCCCCAGACAAATATGAAAGCACAATAGATTTCACAGCTTTCGGCTCATGCTTTGCGAAAAATGAAGATGAAGCAATTTTCCGAGGACAGACTATTCTCAGCGACGACAGCCCGCTACCCGCTACCTATATACTTGACTTAATTTCCGACAAAAGACTCAGATTTGGCGAAATCGATGATAGAGCTCCAGATGAACTTACAGTTCTAAATACTGATGGTCTTGCCCAACAACTAAAATTCGCAGGCACCATTTTTAATGAGAAAATTAATCACCTCATCAACTCCGATAACACCAATGCTCTCCGAATCGCTTTCGACAATATCGGATCAAAAATACACCACGAAACACATCTTCAAATACTAGTCAATGCGAGCATAAATGATAAGACATATGATTTACGTAGGAGCAGGCTTCAAATACGGCGAGGAAATACCAAACCATAAGTAAATTTTATTTTTTTAGCATTTCTACTTTCGGGGCTGGTGAAATAAATATGGAGCAAATAGTTACCTATTCTGGATTAGATATTATGGATACGTTGTGACGGATCTCACCCTCTTTTCAGCCCCGCCTAGCAGATAACTTTTACCGGTGAAAAATAATGCCAGATATCTCTGACCCCGAAAAACACAGCACATCATCTAGAACGATATTATCAACATCCCCACATGTCGATTTTATTACAAAAAATATAGATTCAGTTTTTACAATAAAGAAAAACTTGGTTATTAACACCGATGAGCACAAACTCGTTCACTACCTTTATTCTTCGCTTACAAAATATTTGTGCACGTTTCATGGAAATTCAGCAATATCTCTTAAAATCGAGGATCAACTTGATCTATACAAGCGCAAATTCGGACAATTCTACTCTGAAATAATTGCATTTGGACCAGAACATACTATTGACGATATTTTTGACTTCCTTGTCAATGCCCTATCTTACTTAACGCAAAGAACTCTTTCTGAAACTGGCATTTGGGACCATCAACTTGAATTAAAACTATTCAGCAAAGAAGAGGTTGAATTTTTTGATATTTGTATTAGCGAGTTTATTGAAAAACATTCAGGTTCTAAAATATCAAAGCCATTTGAATGCCACCTCGGACTTTCCGAATCGAGTACAATCTATTTCACTGGGCGCATTAAGAAGGCCACTCTGCATCAAATCGACATGACACAAATTCAAGCCGTAATCGAAATTCATGGTTTTGATGATAATAACAAAGAAATAAAAGGTACGATTGTGGAGGGTGATTTAGAAGGAAAGAGAATTGTACTGCACACAATTTCACACGATACATTCATCCAAGCGGCACGAGGCTATATTGATCACACAAAATTCAGCTGTCTTTACAAAGAAAAAGGAAATAAATTAGGGGGAAAGGTAGTTAATGAATTACTCGCATTTAACGCGATAATTTAGTAATCACTCCCCTGGTAAGTTAATAGTACAGCGATCGCTAAAAAAGCGACTACAAGCTCATGACTGTTGCGTATGAAGCCTTCTTTCCGTCTACCTACAACCACCGCCCCATACTTTTTAAGATTCACTCCGCCACGGTAAGGATCTGGAAAAGGGTCAATTCGAATTGCCCCTACAGCGCCTGCTGGCTCGAATTCCCTATCAATAAGAAACCCGTGAACACGCAAAATATCCTTAATATCAGGATCATTCCCTTTAGCCACACCAATACACGCCTCACTTGATAGCTGAAGCTGATTGAGGACATACTTCACGAAAGCGCAACTTTCGCTTGTCACGAAGAGTAAATGGCGACGCTCACCAATAAACTCATGTATTCTTTCTGTTTCATATTGCGGAAACTGCTCATTATCGATAACGAAATTGCGGCCCTTAGAAAAATTGATTAGCCTGTTCCAGGCAGATTCTTGAATATAGTGCAAAAGAGCATTAGGCATTTCCCTACCGATAAACCAATCCTTTTCATCATGATCATTACCCGCGCTCCAATCACCCAGGCGGCGCTTAAATCTCATTTTATTAGTTGTTTTACTAATAACGTCTTCTAAATTGGCGAGGAGCGCTGGCTCCAACCCAGCTAGTTCACCTGCTTTTGCATAACTCCGTCCTTGCGAAACTAATCTCAGCGTCTTAAGCACTCGCTCCAACGAGGGCACCGGATAAGCCAATGGGGATTGATCAACCATGGCGATCATCGGCCTAGACTCTTCTAGGTCACCCGTATTAAGGGCGCCACTAACCTCTAAGCAACGCTCACTTACCACCGGTGTCAACGCATCGCACCACTCCGTCATTAAGTGGTTATAGTTCTTAAGTCCACTACTTGGCCCTGAATGCCCCATTAGACGCGATACCGCCATGCCTACTCGCCGGGAGAGCTTACTTTGAGGCCCTAATATATTCTCTCGGATTTGCGGTGCATTGAGGTTCTTACTTAATCGAGAATGCAACAAAGACTCGGCAGGGCAAAGCACCGCAAATAACGTATTGTAAAACGCATGCCGGCAATGATGGAGGACTAAATGAGAGGTTCCAGTGACTTGGCGCAGCAGCTTGATCAACGCCTTCGGAATATTACTGTGCTTACTTGTTATTTGCGGCCTGCCATCAATAGTTTCACTAAGTAGATACTCGTTTTTCCCCTCACCAGCTGTGGCGTCGTAATGAGCAAGCATCATCTCAATTAATTTTATTTCAACATCATCCAATTGAAATAGGAGTGGTACCGCGCGACGACTCATATGGCTTTTTAGGCGTCGCTTTCTATTGTTCTCGACAAGCACCCATATTTGACCGCCGGACTCACACCAATTTTTTCTTCGCAGGAACCGGGCTTCCTTACTTCGAAGGCCAAAACGAAAACTTAAGAGTAGAACAAAGCCAAGGAACAAGTGATCAGTTTGTTGCCAATTACTACTCTCTTGAAGGTGTCGCAAGACGGCCAAGTAGTCCGTCTCTGAAACTAGGCCAGCCCTAACGTGGCGCGAAGAATTCCCCAGATCGAGTTCTGACCAGTCAGGCTCCTCTAGGCCATATTGAGCAGCCCAACCATGAAAGACTTGAAGTAGATCGCCAAAATATTTTAAATCTTTCTTATTTTCTTTCGCATCTTCAAGCAACTCTTCATAACAATCCGTTAGCTCTTCACTCTCCAGCGCCGTCAGGTCAGTGTCATACAAAACACCTGCAAATTGCCCGCGCAAAGTACTGAAGTAGGTTGTGATGGTATTAATCGCGTAGGGCGAAAAGTTCTTACCTCGCCCTTTTCCCGATCGTATTTTTTCGCTGATCCAATAGCCCAATAGAAGAACAGCATTAGACACGTCATTTCGGCGGGTTTTTGATATAGCAGTGATAGCGATAACTGTCGCTTTTGCTGACCTTAGATTCGGCTCATATTTTTTGAGCTCATTGAAAATTTCTTGCAAGTAGGCATTCGCGTTATTCTGGAGTTGCACTTTATCTAGGTCGGCGGCATTTCCCTCAATTTCTGGGATCTCTGCCGCGAACACCTCATCTTGCTCGCTTTTCGTTTTGGGGAGCTTTACATATCGGCCCTCGACAATACGCAATATGTCTTGTATTGGGGCTGAGGTCGGCGGATGACGCTCACTGAGCGCACCAGCAACTGCGCTGGGCATTGCAATTAAGTTATATTGACCAATAGTGGCGCAGAGACTTCCCGTCAATGCCTTCAGATCACGAACATGGACGTCAGCTCCAATGAAGCTGCCAATGGGGAGTGATTTCAGCGCATCGTGCGGAGAATCCTCCAATATCTTTTCTTTGCCACTATGCCCAATCCCTTTCTGGAGCAGACTAGCAAGCTTATAGTTCACCTCATGGCGCTGAACGGGCGCTTTAAGATCATCAAGTTCTAACGTCTCGTTGTACTCAACAAAATATCGATCCCCATGCTGCACCACCCTATAATGCCTGCCAGACGCGACATCCTGAACGAGCTGACGGTAGCTAATGCGCTTTACGATACTCAAAACAACCGCACCAAGAGATGCGGCCCCGATCTTCGACATCCGGTTTTGGCTGCTCGCACTCAGCACCTCACTCGCCCACGTGTCTAGTTCGGGTACTGTTTTTAGCGCCGGAATTACCCCTTCACTTATATAGGATTTCTCAGGCTGCATTTCTGCAATAGTCTTTGTGATAACTCGCTTGTTTGGATCGCCTTCTTTACGGATTTTGCGATTTAGGATCGCAAGCCGTATTGCAGCATAAGGTGCTGGCACACTACGGTCATTGAACAGCATCTTCTTTGCAAGCCGTTCAATGTCAGTTTTATCCAGATCCGCTATTTTCCTATTCCTAAGAAAAAGGTTGATATCGCGGTGAGCCTCACTAATCGCCTTTTTCCGATTTTTCGCACGCTCTTCTTTACGGAACCTTATGCCGAATTTTTGCGTTCGTAGCGGGTTAAACTGGCTTTTCACACCGAGGCTCGGCAATACTGGGAGCGGGAATGCCGTCGGTAAATCTAGCTCGTTATACACATTATTAATCGCTTCGCTATATTCACTGACATCGTCGATCCAGCACCGAGGCGAGGAATCGGAGTATGTCGAGGCACCGCGCTCGGAGTGCCCAGTCCACGCATCCACCACCTCAGGATGCACGCCAGCTCGCGGCAGTACCTGTTCATAGCGGTGACGAAGCTGATTAACCCGCAACTCCCACTCAACAAATGGTAACCCAGGAAGCTGGTTGTTTTTGACCGATAACGAATGCCAGTTCAATTCTGCATCAAGCAAGAAGAAAAGAGGCATGCTTGCAGGCTTTCCTTCTATCAAGCATACCAACTCCTTTGAAAGCGCTGGTGCAATAGTGCTCAGCTGCTCCGCTAGCCACTTAAGATAATCAATGTATTGAGCGACTAGTCGGCACACTCCTTCGGGTAAGGGTGTAAGGCGACCGTTATGCAACACACCGTCAGACTTGTCGTCGATATAGACGTACCGCCCCTCCAGATCAAAGTACGAAAGTGACTCAAATGGATCTTGGGTATGGCGGCATCCAGTTGCAGCATAGAGCGCCACCACACAGAATGTCGCAATGCGATTATGACCCGCAACAAAATCTAGCCCCGGAGCTTCAAGAAGCTTGGATTTGATTTGATCTATCCAGCTATCGAGATAAGCGGCCCCCATGACTAGACGACTGCCCATGACATTGATTTGATCCGCCAATGGCCCTGAAGAGAGAACAGGTCGCGCTATCGCTTTTTTAACATCGCCAGCGCTCCAATACCCATAGGCGCATGATGCGGGCAGACCACTATTAGGCTCCGCCATTAGTAGTCGCGTTAAGTTATGATCTCCACTTCGGTCGTATGCAGCTTGAGCAGCCCACTTACCTGGCATGGCGGTCAGTACACGGGATATCTCATCGCTACGCTCTCGGTGAAACCACGTCTCCATTTTTTCATCGCTAACAGATTTCCACAGAGCATGAAGCGTTTTAGGGCTGCCTTCCGCTTTCTCTCGGACTGCCCTCAGGACGCGACTAATACCTGGAGCAATCTCGATAGTCAGTACCTTTTGAAAGGGTCTTACCAGATTAACCTGCTTTGCATTCGGTTCCCATGATGAGCGGCGCCGAGGTGCAAGGCGATGCACCGCAGTGAGATCTTCGTTCAATGACCACTCAAAGCCCACGGACTCAGTAACCTGAAACGCGAGCGTGAAATAAAAGGATCTTGAGCACATTGCTGAGAGACCAACAATAGCCGCGCCTAAACTTCGCTCCGCGCTCTCTGATTCGAGCCCTGCCTCGATCCAGCGCTCCAAGGCTGCACGCTCAGGCGGCAATACGCCCGTCAACGACCACGGCAAATAATTAGCTTCTTCCTGCGAGAGCAGATGAAAGGTCTTTACCGAAATAGCGTGCTCTGCCGCGGTATCTGTAGGATCAACATCGAGAACAAACGCTGGCTCACTATCTGTACTCGAACCCTCGTGCTCGGTGTCATCCACATCCAAGGAGGTGAACCCTTGTCCATCTACATTAAACAAGGGCGGTGGAATTTCGATCTCTGCCTCTTTACTACTCGCTAGCGAAGCAATTTGATTAAGACCGGCAATTCGCGAGGCCTGATGAGAGCGAATAGGATCATATTCACCGTCAGCCAACTTACCTAGTGCATTAAAAAATCCTGAGGCACGGCGGCGAGCTTCACTTTCTAGGTTACCCGGAGTAGCTGCTATGGCAACCGCATCAGAAAACTGCTGATATGTGACCCTGAAGCCACGTGTAGATTGATGCAAATGATCCAGCAGGGCACAAATGGCCGTCCATCCTCCATCATCTCTTGGTTTCGAAAGAAATCTGGCAACGGTGCTGACAAGAGTATCTCTCGCTTGTCCTTTGCCGACTAGGCGCTCAGCCGCTTGCAATATCAGCCAAATCTTCAGCCGCTGGTGGTTAATCACGGCTTCTTGTGGGTAGCGACAGTGGGTAAAATTGGGGCTTGAGGTAAGTAATAGAAATAGTAGAAACGAACGCTCTTTTTTATCACCCAAGACTTGGGCGATTTTAGCGTTACTACCGCTGATCGTTATTTCCGTGTGAGTTGCGTATATATCGGAAGCAATGAAGGCATGAGAAAATTCTGAGAGCCGTTGAGCTATTTGACTACCAGCCCACTCTGCGATTACCTGTTGAGATTCTTCCTTTACGATCTCCGTGGCCAAGTTAGCGATAGCTACGGTATGATGATCAAGACCTAAGAGGTGGTAAGTGAGCAACAATTCCGGCTGGAAGTTTTCAGCCCTAGCCCACTCCTCAATAGCAGAAAAGCTTTCACCGAGCCCGAAGGTCGTCTCATCCATGGCGTTTGCCGTGCCACTCGCGCCCATCAAGAACAACCTCAATTGTGGTTAAGTGTTCTCAGATTAAAACGCAAAATATGGAAAATCGCTACTAATACGCCTTTTTAAGCCAATTAATGCCGTCTAAGTATACTAGATGTATATTAATAGGCTAATTCTCATAACCGAATCCTGCCCCCGCTACCACATTAAAGAACGGCAAATCAGTTACTTACTGGCTTGCCGTTTTTTTTCGCCTGTCGGTTTTGCACCTCTGTGCCCATCCTGTGCCCACAGTGTGCCCAAATTGTATTTCTAGTAAATTTCTAAACTCCACCAGATGACCTTCGGTCAACGCCCGCCTCATTCCAGCAGCGTTTATTCAACCATACTAATGAAGCTAGATACGCGCAAAAGTAATTCGAAATCGGGTACGCAGAGCGATTGGACCGAGCACGCTTTAGCGTTACTCTCAAGTTCGAGCCGCAGCGCAACCTGAAGGTTTGAAGTAAAATGCCTGGCTCTACCCCATTAACGGGGGATGGCACTCATTAAACCCTGTTTATAATCCCGTCCCATCCACAATGGGCTAGCACTCTTATCCTGTAATTTTCAAAGTTTCTAAAACCATACGCTCGTCGTGTCATCATTTCCATTTTGTTGTGGAAGCCCTCCGTTATTCCATTACTTTTACTAAATCGCCACATGGCCACAATGGGCTTCAACCATGAGCGCAATGTGTTAGCTAGCGCTCGTAGCGGGCTCTCAGCTAGCTCTTCAAGCAATCTCATAAATACCGGCAACTTGATGCTGGCTTTCTTGCGCGTTAGGGTCTTGAGCAACACAAACCGGATTAATCGTTGCTTGGCCACATACAGTGCTTGCAGCACAGGGTAATCAGCCAAATAGTGCATAAGATTGGCATGCTGCTCATCGCGCAAATTCCACTGATGGCGGCGCATTAAACTGATTAAGCCACGGTTCTTTCTTCCCTCTGGGTCATGCTGCTTCCAGACACTTAAAAAGTGTTGGTTAATAAGTCTGACCACATGGAATCGGTCAGCCACGATCGTGGCACTGGGAAAGTAACGGCGGGCAATGCTGCGGTACGTTTCCGAGAGATCCATCACCACAACCTGAACGCGCTCTCGACCCTCAAGGGCCTTTAAATAGCGGCGCAAACTCAATTCTGATCGTCCTAGTTGAACATCAAACACTTTGTGATTCTTGAGGTCGGTAAGCGTAGTCGCATAACCCTTTTTACGGGTAAAGAAATGCTCATCAATCCCCAAGACGCGGGGGCAATATCGGCGATCCCCCTCGGAACGCTTTTGCTTAATATGGTGCTGATACCAACGCTCTACGGTCGCTGGGCTGATTTGATGGGTTCGAGATAACTTGCGCTGCGTTACACCGCCATCATGGGCTTCGAACACCTCCAGCCGATAGGCTTCTGAAGCGCGATAACGCGGACGAATACCGGTAAAGGCGTGACGAAAATAGCGCTTGCAAGAGGTGCAATGGTACTTGGGAACCCGCAAGTGTAACGTCAGCACCTGATTACCCTGACGGGTATGTTTCACCGTCCTGAGATGCGTGGCCTTAATCCTCAGGCCATTGCCCTGACAATGCTTACAAGGCGGCCTGTGCACAGGCTTTGCCCAGACTTCGATCCCTTTCCTGCGAACTACCCGTTCAATCTCAAGGCCAGATATGCCTATAATTCTTCCTGCGTGGGACATCGGTATTCTCCATCAAACTGTTTCTTCGCAAATTCAGTTTAATGAATGCCGGTGTCCCCCGTTAATGATGAAGAGCCAAATGCCTTCAGATTGATATGATGCTCGACAGCACCCACAACACAACCTTAGTTCCACAATTAGAATCGGCGTCAACAATATTTCAGTACTAGGCACAGGGAGTGAGCATTTTTTGATTGATAGACTGAAAATATGGTTACATTCCAAGCCTTGGTTTTGGGCGACCCGAACTCGCTTAGGAGAGATAGCTTTTTCCTTCGAGAGTAGCGCATACCAGACGGGCACCTCAATCAGCGAAGCGAGGACCAACGCACGTATTCTCTACTCTTTCGCATTGGTCGGAGTAAAAAGTCTTTTTGGGGTCGTACTAGTTTTTGCCGCACTATATTTCGCTGAGGATTACGTAGCAAAGGATCTGTCTTGGTTGCCCCCTATCAGTGCTGAAGACCAAGATTATAATGTCGAGCAGCTCAGGCTATACGCCCAACTGCTCACTGCTATATTCTCGATCTATTTCGCTACAATCGGCATTATACTGAGCGCCGGTTACACTAGGCTTCGCCGAGATATCATCCACCTACTTACTAACGAGCAAGTGGGAAGTGCATACTCTCGGGTTTTAGTGTTTTCAGCGATGTTCTGTTTAGCATCAACTGCCGCGCCTTTGATTGGATTCCAGCCTGGTCTTTTCGTTTATTCATTCGGTACAATTTTAACTTTGCTGAGTGCTTTAGCGTTGTTTCCATTGGGCCAGAGGCTATTCAATTTCTTTGACCTCAATTTGCTGGTTCAAACTGAAATACTCCCGAAGATTGCCCGCCACATCGACGGCGCGGCAAACCCTCGAAATTCCAATTCTTTAGCCAACCATCACTCTCTGGCGGCCCGAAAGGCACTTGAACAACTTTACTATATCGACAATCGCATCAAATCTGACAAAGAGGGACTAAAAGACAACCTACCCGCGCTTAGCAATGCCTATTCAACCTTAGTAGTGCACTACTTTCAGAAGAAGCATAATATCGCTAAAGAAAGCTATTGGTTTCCGAGGCGAATAAAGCACAAGCAATGGTTTTTAGCTGGGGACAGTGCGACATCCATGGCACTGCAATCAAGCAGCCAGCAAATGCTGATCGAGGAAAAATCAGATCACCAATGGTTTGAAAACGAAATTGTGGAGAGATTGGCCAGTCACATTGAGCTTGCATTTCAGGTCGGTGACTTTGCTCTTGCGCTAAAACTTATCGGTCGCCTTTCCTCCCGCATTTCAGCGTATGCAGTACAACTCCAGTTTGACGTTGGCTTGCAAGAACTTAAGAGAATTAAGGAAATCATAGAACTCGCTTTTGCCTCAGCCAACCAAACAGGCAATACCGAAGCAGCGATTATAAAGATTGGAATAGCAGACACATGGGCTGCACTGGGAAGTAATCTTTGCCTAGAAACTCTCCGTCGAATGATGACCTTTGAGAAAGAGCTTAAACAGTACTTTGACACAGACGATTGGAGCGAAAAGTCCCTGCGTAGTCTACCCGTCTTTCTGCAGGTAGAGCTCGCATTCATTGTCGAGCGCATTGAGTTTGAGCAAAAGATCGAGGGGCAACGCCTATCGAGGCCACGATACGTCCAACAATTGGCGGTCCAAAAGTTATTGCAGTACTACGCCAAAGCCCTTCCTACAATATGCGATTTTTACCAAAATATCGTTCCAGATTTTGTGGATTCACTGACAAAATTAAAAATGTCAGAGGCCGCAACCCAAGTTGTCTTAGGAAGCTTGCATAGCCATTGGAAACTACCACACAGGTTTGACGAAATCGGCAAGCTCTTGGATCGGTATCAGGCCTATAACCATTACACGGAGGAGCAATATACATTCAGTGAAATCAATGCCGCAGAAATGTCAAAGAAACTTGCCTCTGCGCGAGATGAGGCAATTGCTACGCTGGGTAGCGGGGCTATGATCGAACATATCTTCGAACAAACCCACAATGATGAACTTCCGGATCATTTTGGACAAATCTATTTTGAACTGGCCGAAGCATGCATTAGCGCTCTTGAACAAAACGATGAAAGTATGTTGAACAAGGTTTTTCCGACGTTCCTTATCCTAGCGTTTCTCGCTGCAGATTCGAAGTTCACGGACCCCTCACTTGAAGTAAATGACGAGTTTCGATTGCACCTTATTTCAACTGTGATCAATGATTTAGCGTCAGTCTTAGGTTTTGCAATCCTATACGGGGCATACTTCGATAATGAGCATTTGTCAGAGAATGCCCTAGCCAAATTCGATTCTTGGATTGAACGTATACCTAACAAGCAGGAATACCTAAAAAGAATGCTGCACATTTCTGACCCGCACCGCTTTAGCATGAGCGCGTCGCCGCGTGGTCTGATCCGGATAAACTGGAAAATGTCGTTCGAACATCGAGCAAGAAGCGACGGATTTGGCGATCAAATGAGCATAGAAGGAAGAAGTAAGCACCAAAACGAAATTGTGCGGGAATTTCTAAGATCAACCTCTGATGCGTCCCACCTGTTTTTTGCGAAACAAGTCCTGCCGCAACTCGACACCATTAACTTCGATATAAACCACCATATCACGGCCCTTGCTCACAATTTTCATAAAGACGACGAGGCACAGCATGAAGATTTCTAGGGCTGTACCTTCAAACCCGCATCATTTTCGAGACGAGGAAATGGGATTAATTGATAGCCTCATCGTGAAGCGCGAACGGCAGAAGCCAGACTTCAATCGCCGGATGTTTGATGAGGATTTTGCGAGACTGCTGCATTCAACCAATCGAAGATGCAATCTTTTCGAGGTCACCTCGAATGACGACAAACTCATGGAAAAGCTACTTGGCAACGTGAAACCGGGATACGCACCACATTCTATTGATGAAACAGTACGTAAGTTGGTGGAAAAAATAGCCCAGTCTCTAATTTGGTTTGGAAGAGCATACTATTTCCTTCACGACGATACTGAACAGGGAAAAATTCACACTACCTCATTCAGCTCAGCTGGCGTTGCGCGCCTCTTTGGTACGCATATTCAATGGGTACCCAAACGAAAAGTAAATCACTGGGATCGAGATAATGAGGAGCTTCCGCGAGAAATACGCATACTGGATTCAACCAAAGTAATGCGCTTCGACATGCCCACAGCAACCAAACGGATGCTATCAGTACAGAATAAAACTTTGGCGGCCCTCGATAAACATCAGTTTGGAGAAACTAATTTTACCTCTCAAGCTACACACGAAAACCCGAACCCAACAAACCATTTCGATTTCCGTGTTTGGAGAGATACGCAAGATCGCGCTTTGTACCGAGCCACACGAAATACCGGCTGGAATTGTAGGAAATATGACACATCAATACGCTCAGACTTCTTCGTTTGTCACCGCCTGATCCGCTTTCGACGAAACCAAGTCTTGCTAAGAGACGATATTTTGAAGCAGCTCAACCGCGAACTTACAAGGACTGGCAAAGCTTACAAAACCAAATTCTCTGCTGAAATATCGGTAACTGATGAATTACCCAGCATCGCACGGCTGAACGAATTAGAGGTGAAGCTGGCACGTGAAGAAGTCGGGTTCAGCGAAATCATGGACTATTGCTACAAAATCTGACCAGCTGGTTTAAAAGCAGCAGCGCAGGCTAATTCTGATGGTTTCTATAGGCAAATTTAAAACTCTATTCCCCTGCGGTCAAAAGAAAGTGCTGCCGATAAATAATACACCTCACTCGAACAACAGAAGTTATACGGCGAAAACGCTCCAAAGCGTCTAACCCTTTAAGTGGGTGACCAACTGTTCAACTTCGCAATCAAAATAATTACACAGCTTATCCAGGTTATCCGTCACCGTGCTATGACCAGGATGATTGATGATCTTCGACAGAGTCATCCGATTTATCCCAGTCTCCGCAGCTATCTCACCGATAGTAATCCGCCGCTTTTCAGCGAACTCCTTTTCTGCAATTAGCTCTTTCAAATGGAAACGGATCACCTAAAACCTCAAACGATTAAATATATTATCAAATAATGATTGCATTGATCGCAAATTTAGGTATATTTAATATCAAATGATAACTTATATTATCATTAATGATTTAAATCTACGCTGGAGATGATCGCATGAACAGAACATACCTTACAACTGAAGAGCTTTCGTCAAAAATAAAATATGACCCCAGAACCATCAGACAAAGCCTTAAAGATAGCGTTCTACTTGAGGGTAAACATTACATACGCCCTTTTGGTGGAAGGAAGATACTGTACATCTGGGAAGTGATAGAACAAGAAATGCTCGAAGGCTTTAACAGCAACTTTGCAATTCCCTTGGCCAACGGAGGCGTCTCCCATGGCTAATATTCGAACTAGACCGGAGACGGGCAAACTCTTTATAGATTTCCGCATACACGGTACCCGCTACCGCGAGCAAACTCTGCTAGAGGACAACCCCAAGAACAGAAAACAACTCGAAGCCTTCACCCAGCGAATGGAGGCCAAAATTCTACTCGGGGACTTTAACTACGCTGAGTTTTTCCCGAATAGCCCAAATATTGCGAAATTCGCCACCACTGGTTCGAATATTCACTCTGCAGCAGAGAATGCAGCGACAAAAGTAGAGTCTCCAAACTTTGAAAGTTTCGCACGCCAATGGCAAACCGAAAAGAAAATAGAATGGCGTGCATCCCATGCCCGCAACATTGAATCGGTGCTTTCAAACTCGCTGATCAAGTTTTTCGGCAAACGCGTGTTATCCGATATCAACAAAGCCGAGATCCTTGAATTCCGATCTAAACTTGCATCTAAACCCGGTCGTGGCGGTAAAGAGCAGATTGCAGCCAAGACCATAAATACCCATATGGCGCTATTAAAGGGCATTTTGGAAGAGGCGTCAGATCGCTATTCCTTTGAAAACCCTTATAAGAACATCAAGCCCCTCAAGCTTCAGCGCAGCCATGTTGAGCCGTTTTCCTTAATCGAGGTTAACCGCATCATCGAATCGGTACGCGAGGATTACCGCAATTACTATGCGGTGCGCTTTTACTCTGGCATGCGTACCGGTGAAATCGATGGGCTTCGCTGGGAATTCGTCGACTTTAAGCGCGGACTGATCGCTATCAGAGAAACATTAGTTCAAGGCAAAACCGAATACACCAAAACTGACGGCAGCCAGCGGGATATTCCCATGCTAGGGCCAGTTAAAGCCGCACTAGAGGCTCAATATCAAGCAACCGGCAAGCTCAGTCCTTATGTTTTCTGCAATACCGAAGGCAAGCCCCTTGATCACAACAATATTACTAAGCGTGTCTGGTATCCCCTACTCCGCCATCTAGGCCTGAAGATGCGGCGGCCCTACCAAACTCGCCATACCGCTGCGACGCTATTACTGGCTTCCGGTGAAAACCCCGAGTGGGTAGCTCGATTTCTTGGCCACGCCAGCACCGAAATGCTCTTCAAAGTGTATTCACGGTATATACCCAACCTGACAAGACAGGACGGTTCCGCATTTGAGCAAATGCTTGGCGTACAGGATGAACGGCACGCCGCCCAATAACACAGTAGGGATAAGGGGAAATATTCATGACCAATAAAACGAACGATACCAACTTTATCGCTTTGCTCACCCTAGGCGACATGCGCTTACTCAACATCAAGGTACCGGAACATCTTGCAGATGATCCCGATGACGCTGAACTAGGGCTGCCACGCAGTGCCGCACTTATCCTAGCCGAACGCATACTGAACATATGGGAAGTGCCGCAGGGAGACATAGAAGCATTTCTAACTAACATCGCTGATGAAGCATTAAGCAATGTTCTCGTTATCCATCAGCTACTGCAGGTGCTTTTCCCCAGAAATGAGCCAAGTAAGTATGTACACACAAACAATAAGAACTACGACGACCGAACAACGTGGCAAGCAATTCAAAACGGCGAATCGCTGAAGGTCCGCAAATACCTAGAACATAAATCGCTTGGCGGCGGCTGGTAGCCCCGAATGGTTATGCCCTCCCCAAATTGAATATCCATTAATGACAACACCAATTTATACGGAACAAAGATGATGGCGCTAAACGCCAACAGGAGACACTATGAACACATTAACCAAAGAAACTGCCCGCTCACTAGCAAAGGTAATCAACAGCCGTCTTTCGACCTGTTACAACGATGATTTAGTCGCCATTCTCGGTACTGGCCGCGAATCGAATAATGAACAAGCCGTACAATCATGGCTAATATCTCGCTTCGCCCACATCGAAGTCGGGCGTACTGACATGCTAATGGAATACGCGTCCGACGTACTGACTCAACATCTCGATGACATAAGGCTGGAAGTGGCTATTGGCGTAATAACCGAGCCACTACAGCCAAGCTTTATTCCAGCAAAAGCACTTACTGACCGTGAGATACGCTGTATTGCTCGCGGGATCTACCTGCTGGTTTTGGGGCAAGGATCGAGAGACTATTTAGACGCGCTGGTCGATTTGGCACTGGATGGCCAAGGCAATGCAATTGAAAGGATTGCAGCATGGACCTCCATACAAACACAGATCTACACGTACTTCCCTAGCGAACTTACACTGCCATTAGCACAGCGCTTGATGCAAAAGTTCAAGGACGCCAATTGACATTATTAGAAATCAAAATGAGTAACAATAATTCATGTGTGTAGAAATTTTACACTTAAATCACACCCTGATTTCTCAGGGAATCAATGGCACCCGCCCCGAGACCGAGCTCGGTTAGTATTGCACCCCCATCTTGACCAACAAGAGGCGGCGCTCCCACTACAGCCTGATAATTACTCATCTTGGGCGCTATCGACGGTTGCAAAACATCGTTAACACGGATGTAGGTCCCCCGAGCTATATTATGTGGATGTCTTTCTGCCTCCTCAAAACTAAGAATGGGCGAGAAGCACGCATCCGTACCTTCGAGAAGCTCGCACCAATGATCTCTACTTTGTGTATTGAACAATGAGCTGAGTATTCCCTTCCCTTCCCCCCAAGCGGAGGTATCCCACTGACTCCGAAAAGCTCTATGCTCTGTAAGATCCAGTCTCTGTAGTAGCTCTTGATAGAACTTTGGCTCCAATGCACAGATTGTGATAAACCCGCCATCTGCACACTGGTATGTTTCATTCCAAGGGGCTGCACCATCAGCCCAGCCTTGCCCTAGGTTCTCGGCCAGCTGCCCAGTATTTCGCATCAACAGTAACAAACTAGATGTATATGCAGAACCATCGGTAATCGCTGCATCGACTACCTGACCCACCCCTGATTCTCTGGCTTGCATAAGCGCACAAAGAACACCCCAGCATAAGACCATTGCCCCACCACCAATATCACCAACAGAGGTCAATGGCGCTGTAGGCGCGTGACCGGGTCGCCCACCGTACCAAAGCGCACCAGATATACCGATGTAATTAGGATCGTGCCCGGCAGCCTGCGCTAATGGCCCAGTCTGCCCCCAACCGGTCATTCTGCCAAAGATCAACTTCGGATTTCGCGCAAGACACACATCAGGCCCAACACCTAAGCGCTCCATAACGCCTGGCCTGAAGCCTTCAATCAATACATCTGCGCTATCTACGAGCCTTAGCGCTAGCTGAACGCCTTCAGCAGACTTCATATTAAGCGCAATTGATCGTTTACCGCGATTCAGAAACATCGCGGCGGATGAAGCCGCTTGATCAGCACTACTAGAGCTGGACTTCCGCTCGATCACGATGACATCTGCCCCCATATCCGCGAACAACATACCGGCGAATGGCCCGGGACCAATTCCCCCAAACTCAACGACCTTAACACCGGATAAGGGACCACTATTTTTCATAATTCACCAACATGAAGCTAGTTTTAGAGAGCCCCAGTACCAGCATCCAACATCATGAAATCCATGAAGTTAAATGCACCTTAGCGACGCATGGGGAAATAAAGGAGAAACTCTAACAACAGAACAACTACTCTCCCGTAAAAATGGCTTCCTTCTTTTCAAAAAATGCCATCACGGCTTTTTGACTATCACTACTTGTCGAGCACACAGTTTGCAGCCTTGCCTCTTTATCCAAGACGTCTACATATTGAGAGTCTGCTACAGAGCGCATAATTTGTTTAGTGAACTTCTGTGCCAAAGGCGCCCCCTTGGCCAGGGTTGCCGCCCAAGATTGCGCTTCACTCTCAAGGTCCTCAGCACTAACCACCTTATTGACGAAGCCATATTTTTCGCAATCAATTGCAGGTAAGCGGCCTGACTCCGCGAATAACTGAATTGCTTTTTTGTATCCCATTGCGTTCACCACGAAGTGACTCATACCACCATCCGGCACAAGACCTAATCCCGCAAATGGCAGATACAAATAAGCGTTGTCTGCCATTATGGCCAGATCGCAGACCATAGCCAATGCGGCGCCAATTCCGGCACAGGCGCCGTGTATGGCGCTAATATACAATTTATCTGAATTAACGATACCCATTATTACAGGTTTGTATTCGCGTTGAATTTGCTCCTCGATCGTATCGAACCCCGCCAAGCCTTCACTTAAGTCGGTTCCAGCACTAAAGCCACGGCCCTCCGCCCGAATAACAACAATGCGTACATTTTCATTTTGCTCGCAATCTTCGATCGCTTTAAGCAGCTCTTGGCGCATAAGCTGACTGATTGCATTCATTGCCTTAGGGCGATTTAAACTAATTGTCGCAACCCGGTCAGCAACGGAAAAATTAATCGTTTCAAAATTTCTCATGGTATCTCCTTGATTTATCAATCTAAGTTGCTGGCATAGATGTCCGAAAAAATATCGCGGCTAATGATCAATTTCATGATCTCAGAACTGCCAGCAAGAATTCGATTAACACGTGCATTGGTGAACATTTTACATATCGGATACTCATTCATATAACCCGCGCCGCCGTGCAACTGGACACCCAAATCAAGCATTTTCCATTCAACTTCGGTGGTCTGCAGCTTCGCTTTTGCAGCCATATTCACCGTGAGCTTTTTATCGTTGTGTAGCGAGACCAACTCATCCACGAAAATTTCGAGGACATGAATTTCAGCATCCATCTCCGCCATTTTAAACTGTGTATTTTGCATTGCCGACAGTTGCTTACCAAACACCTTGCGATTCATTACAAACTCGCGGGTAAGATTAAAGGCATGCCGAGCGTTAGCAACAGAGCCAACCGCGGCAATTAGACGCTCCTCAGCCAAACCCTGCATAAGATAGAAAAATCCTTTGCCGGGTTCGCCGAGAATATTTTCTTTGGGGATTCTGACATTAGAAAAGAATAATTCGGCGGTATCCTGTGCTTTCAATCCCATCTTATCTAGGTTGCGCCCCCGCTCAAAGCCGTCCATACCACGCTCGACAACACACAGCGTCATTGCATGAGGATTACCGTTAATATCGGCCTTGCCCGCCACAATCACATAGTCAGCATTGATACCATTGGAGATATAGGTCTTCGCACCATTTAAAACAAAATCATCACCGTCTTGCTTCAGAGTGGTACGCATACCGGCCAAATCACTGCCGGCATCAGGCTCGGTCATCGCGATAGCAAGAATTTTATCGCCTGACACGCAAGCTGGTAAAAATCGTTGTTTTTGCTCTTCCGTTCCCAAATGATCGATATAGGGACCAACTAAGCGGCTGTGTAACGTGTTAAACCACTCAGCACAGCCCTGCCTTACTGTTTCTTCAATAATAATCTGCTCAAAGCGAAAGTCCCTATCCCCCATACCGCCGTACTTTTCGTCCGGCCAGATCATTAAAAAGCCCTGCTCGCCTGCGCGCTTGAAAGCATCACGGTCGACAATATTTTGCTCTTGCCATTTCTCCATATTTGGCGCGATTTCAGTCTGGATAAATTTCCGATATGCGTCACGGAACATGCTCTGATCTTCAGTAAAATTTCGCACAAAAAACTCCATACAGTAATTAAAACGCAGGAGATCAATGCTCATTAAACTCCTGACGATGTATATTATTTACTTCACTAATCAGCGAAACATACTTCCTTCGAGAATTTTCTCGCCGACGATACTCGGGCAGCTAAATCGGTCACCGTACTTATCTGCCAATTCCGCGCAGCGACGCTGAAATTTCTCGAGACCATAGGTATTCACAAACTGCAAAAACCCGCCGGTCCAAACTGGGGCGCCAATACCCATGACCGACCCAATATTGCCATCGGCCACCGTGCGCAAAACACCGGACTCCAAACACTTGAGCGTTTCAATAACCTGCCGGAATAGCAACCTGTCTTTAATATCGTCATCTGGCACTTGCGCGTTGCTACAGTAGTACTCGTCAAGCACACCCGGCCAAAGCGTCTTTCCACCATCAACATAGTCATAATAACCGCCGTTGTGGTGCCGTCCGCCACGCCCGTTTTTAACGGTAAGAAATTCGATTACAGTGCGCAATGAGTCTTGCTCACCCCATTTATCGGCAACGCCCATCTGCTCCCACGTTTCAAAGGCCTTACGACTCAGCTCCTGACTCACTTCATCGTGAACAGTTAGTGGCCCCACTGGCATTCCAATAGCCTTACCAAGACTATCTATTTTACTTGGGTGCATGCCCTCAACAACCAAGCGAGCGCCCTCGTCAAAATAGGTACCAAAGGTGCGGGAGGTGAAAAAGCCAAGAGAATCGTTAACAACAATTGGCGTCTTTCTAATTTGACGGGCGTAATCAAATGCTTTGGCAAGTGCGGTATCACTGGTCTGTTCGCCGCAGATTATTTCTACTAAAGGCATTTTATCGACCGGCGAAAAGAAATGAATCCCGATAAAGTTCGCCGGCCGTGATGAGGCTAAAGCCAATTGCGTTATGGGTAAGGTCGAGGTATTCGAGCCCCAAATACCATCATCATCTAAATGCTTTTCCGTCGCGCGGATAATCTTATTTTTAAGCTCAACGTTTTCGAAGACAGCCTCGATAATTAGGTCACAGCCGTCGAGATCATCATTTTCTGCCGAAGGCATTATCCGCGCTAAGATCTTCGCTTTTTCGTCAGCGCTCATGCGCCCTTTAGCAACGCGCTTGGCCAGCAATTTCTCGGTATAGGCTTTGCCTCTTTCAGCAGCATCCAAAGAGATATCCTTAAGAACCACATCTATACCAGCCATCGCCGAGACATAAGCAATGCCCTGCCCCATCATCCCCGCACCGAGTACGCCTACCTTTTTGGTCAACTGTGGTGCTATTCCTTGGGGACGTGACGCACCACCATTGATCTCGTTCATTTGGAAGAAGAACGTGGTGATCATATTCTTGGCTTGAGGCGTCATCACCAAATACGTTAATCCGCGGCTTTCAATGCGCAGTGCCGTGTCGAAGTCCACACGCGCAGCCTCTACAGCGCAATCTAGTATTTGCTCAGGCGCTGGCAAGAGGCCTCGAGTCTTTGCGGCCAGCATGGCCGGTGCAGCCATCAATAACTGCGCTAGTTTAGGTGAACTCGCATTGCCCCCAGGAATCTTAAAGCCACTCTGATCCCAAGGCTGAATTGCAGCGGCTACGTTACCCGCATTTGCCTTGATATACGCCTTTGCGCGAGGAAGAAGCTCTTCAAGAGACTGTACTGTTTCATGAATCATACCGGCTGCTAGCGCCTTTTCCGGCACTACTTTCATGCCCTCAAGCAAATAGGGCAAGGCGGCCTGCAATCCCAGTAAGTTCACCATGCGCACAACACCGCCACCGCCAGGTAGTAGTCCCAGACTGACTTCCGGCAGGCCCAGCTGCACAGACTTATGATTAAAGGCAATTCGATAGTTACACGCTAGGCAAATTTCAAAGCCGCCACCTAAGGCCGTGCCGTTAATAGCCGCCACTACAGGTACAGGTAACTTTTCTAAACGTCGTAAGGGTCCCTTGATAGCTTCAAGAGTTTCCATAAACGATGCTTCATCACCAGGTTTCGCGGCCAAAAGATCATTAAGATCACCGCCGGCGAAAAAAGTCTTTTTTGCCGAAGCAAAAATAACACCACTTAATGCCGCTTCCTGTTCGATACGGGCTACTGTTTCTGCCATTGCTAGCTGGTATTCCGTGTTCATCGCATTGACTGGACCTGTCTGGTCCATAGTCACTGTCACTATGCCGTCAGCGTCTTTCTCGTATTTAAATACACTCATGCTAATCCCTAAATTCGGTGGTTAACTGTCTATTGAACTAATTGATGCGAGAAGCTATAACCGCTCGATGATCGTTGAGATTCCCATCCCGCCGCCGACACAGAGTGACAACATGGCGCGCTTCAAACCTCGGCGCTCGAGTTCATCGAGCGTAATGCTCACTAACATACCGCCAGTCGCACCGAGCGGATGCCCCATTGCGATAGCACCGCCATTTACATTGGTAATTTCATGACTGATGTCTAAATCCTTCATATAGCGCATAGCAACGGATGCAAAGGCTTCGTTAATTTCCCAGAGATCGATATCTGAGGTTTTAAGGCCGGCTTTGGCCAATGCCTTTTGTGCGGCTGGCCCAGGTCCTGTGAGCATAATAATAGGGCAGGTGGACAGCACTGCGGTTGCGACAATCCGACCGCGCGGTGTCAAACCCAAATCTTTACCGGCTTTTTCGCTGCCGATTAAAACCGCTGAGGCGCCATCGACAATTCCCGATGAATTTCCGGGTGTATGAACATGATTTACTTTTTCAAGAGTATTGTATTTACGCAAAATAACATCGTTAAAGCCGATTTGACCCATGGCCTCGAAGGACGCCTTTAACTTAGCTAGACCCGCCATCGATGAGTCAGCCTTAATGAAATCGTCTTTGTCTAAAATCACTAAGCCATTTTTATCGAGCACAGGGACAACAGAACGGTCAAAATAACCGTTGTCACGGGCAAATGCCGCCCGACGCTGTGACTCCAGAGCAAATGCGTCTACATCCTCTCGACTCCAACCTTCAATACTGGCGATAACGTCTGCACCAATACCTTGCGGTACAAATCCGATTTTAAGCTGAAATGCCGTATCGCCAACCATGGCGCCACCATTCGAGCCCATTGGCACTCGCGACATACTTTCAACGCCACCAGCCACGACAAGATCCTCCCAGCCGGACGCAATTTTTTGGGCTGCGAAGTTCACCGCCTCTAGGCCTGAGGCACAAAAGCGATCTAGCTGCACACCGGGCACGGACTCATCCCAGCCCGCATTTTGCACTATCATTTTTGCCACATCTGATCCCTGCTCGCCAACCGGACCAACGCAGCCCATGACAACATCATCAACATAAGCGGTATCGAGGTCGTGACGGGCCTGTAAACTCTTAAGCAGACTGGCGCCCAAATCGATCGGTTTCACTTCATGCAAGCTGCCGTCTTTCTTACCTTTGCTTCGCGGAGTGCGCACGGCATCATAAATATAGGCGTGATTTGTCATCTAAATTCTCACTTAGTTTTTGAAATGGTATTTCACCCGAAACTGAAATATTGGGTCAATGATTGCAAGCAGCCGCGGCGATTAGCGCGTCAATTGCTCGTTAATTTTTTCAAGGAGCGCATTCATCTCTGACTCAGAAATCGGACCGGTATGTTGATACACTGGCTTACCAGATGCAGAGAACAGCGCGACAAAAAGCGTATTCTTAGGTAATGACCAGACATTTCTGACCGCTCCGGTATTATCACGTACGACTTCAACATCTGGATTCGACTTTTTATTCGCTTTTAGCTCTAGCGCAGCCAAAGATTTTGTCCCCCAAAGGGCATCATCGAAATCAGCAACAGTAACAACACGCAAGTAATCAACGCTGTATTGTTCTTTAATTATGCGATTTTTAAGCGCATCGACTTCTGTCTTAATACTTAATTTCGCAGGGAAATGAATAAATAAAACGTTTTTCCGAGCGGGGCTATAGGCAGTCCATTTACGGTATTCAATCGCATCCCCTCTAGTAACGAGCTCGCCCGGCAATATTTCACCAAGCCTCTCCAATGCCGGTGTTATCTTATCGTTAGCAGCATTAGCAGAAGCCACACTCCCTCCAAAAAACGTTAGAAGAAAACCAGTAAAATAAATTAAAGCCACCTTACTCATTAATATTCCCTTATATTCGCTTAGCCTATACTGAAAATAGGGCCATCACTGAACAATACCAAAAGCTGCAGTAAACCAGCGGCGCCACCAAGCATCGCTCCAACGATAATCACCAGCCATTTATCGTGTTGAAAAATTGGAAGAAATAGCTCCTGGAACTGCTCAGGTGGCATCTGCTGCATACGCATCGTTAAAAGCATCTGCACTGGTTTTACTAACGTCCGACTGACTTTACTGTTATCCAGTAATGGAAAAATATTGCTCTCTAGTACTTTCAGCGCCTTTTCATCATAAAGTTCATCTCGAGAGGCCAAGCGCACGCTTAAATCTATTCCTTTCGAAAATAGCTTTGACTCCATATGATTTCTTAGCTGACGCTTGATCATTCGCTTTATTTCGTCACCGCGCTCGCCATCCCATATAAATTCAAGTACATCTTTGGTGTTTAAAAATTTCTCAGTAAACACTTCGGCGAAACTTAATGAAACGTCCTTCTGTCGTTTTAGAACTAGGCCTTGCAACTCCCAGTTTAGGAATTTCACGCCTCTGGCGGGATAGGCAAGAATATTGAGTGCTATCCAATTTGTTAACGCGCCGACTAGGCATCCAAATAAAGGCAAAAGCGCGTTGATCGGCATAAAATACCAACACAGAGCCTGTAGGCACCCCAATGGGAATCCAATATACAAACCGGAAATCTTCATGAATCGAAATTCTGTTCCGAACATGGATAGAATTAATTCACCGAGTATTTCTGGACGTTCTTTGGCCCTTGAAACCGCGAGCGTCTCTATATCCAACAAATATTCGCGGTTCTCTGTAATCTCCCGAATCACTAAGCGAGATATAGACGGGATATCATGCAATATTCGTTTATAAACTCGCTGACGTGCCATATCCGGCGCAATAGACCATAACTTAACGCCATTGCTTTGCATGAAGTCATCGACCGCTTCTTCGATTTGTGAACGAATAAGCACGCTCATTTCACCGAGCGCATCGTCATCATTTAATGCGTTTAGCATCTCCGCTGGTGTACAAACTTTAACAACTGTTTTAGTAACTAAATCCCGAGTAAATCGTTCGCGTATACGCGGGATAATTCCCTGCCATCCTATGCTCTTCCCAACGCCCCGCCACTGGACAGGATAAAACATCATTTGCAGACCAACCACATTCGTTGCCCAGCCCACAAAGGCCACGACAAATGGCATAACGATGTAGGGAATTAAGTCTTCCATAAACGTCGCCCATCTAGAATCTGTAAGTTGCCTGCATACCTATGCTACGGCGGGGGCCAACAACAGCAATATGCGACGTGCCGCCCGTAATAGTGTTAACCATTGGCGTGTCGTTGGCGTACAGATATACGCGCTCGTCGGTTAGGTTTTTGCCAACCAAGGCAAGGTCCCACATATTATCTATTGTAGAAATACTTAACCGTGCGTTGAAAGCAACGTATGCCTCTTGTTCAACACGGGGATCTAGATTTGGCGAGGGGTTATAAGAATCGCTAAATATTGCGTCAATATTGCCGCGGAACAACAGACTGTCAGTCAACTCAGACTCATACCCAAGTACCGCATTCCCCGAGTATGTAGCCACGAATTGCCCGGTTTTCCCTGAGTAATCGCAGGTTGGCGAACCTACCACATCCGGTTCCTGACCTTGTACACAGGTTCCTTTTTCGTGGTCTTCATACTCAAAGGACATTACCGATATGCCCGCGGCGAGCAGCCAGTTGGCACTCAGCGCCACGCGACCATCCATTTCTAGACCGTATGAAACCGCACTTGCAGCGTTGCCGACATTAAAACCGAGTGTACCGTCAAAAATAGAAACCTGGAGATCGCGGAAATTAGTATAGAACAAGGCCATATTCAACTCCGCGACGCCGCCTAAGAAACTCGACTTACTGCCTAGCTCAACGGTATCGGCTTCTTCACGGTCATACTCAAAACTACCGACCAGCGACACCTGATTACATCCGTCGGCAACGCCACCATTAGTACAACCCAATACATTTGGATTGAGTGGGGTTAAGCTTGGATCCGGACTTGAATTGGATCGGGCATCATAGCCACCAGACTTATAGCCCCGCGCCCAACTCGCATACAGCATTACGTCGTCGCTTGGATAGTATTGATACTTTAGCGAAGGAGCGAACTGGCCTTCTTCACGCTGCCCCCGTAAATCATGGCGCTCGCCAGCGAAACTAATCGCTGCCACCGTATCTATTTCACCAACGGGCATGATCTCACCGTCTGCGCCCGCAAAATCAAACTTCCGTGCACCGGTCTTTCTTTCCCACGTATAACGACCACCGAAAATCACGCGAGAGTAGTCTGTAGCAAGCCACGTAGCCTGCAAAAATGCAGATGCAATCGTAGATTCTGAGATAAAGGTTCTAGGTGCAGAAAATCCGACCAACTCGTTACCAGCATCACCTATACCCAGTGTCGTCCTTGGGTCTAATATATTTCCAAGCCCGGGATCAATGTCACCGCGGGCTCCGCCTTCGAGGATATCCGCCGCATTAATCAATTGTGGTGCAAGGTCACTAGAGACAATTACGCGATCCTGGAAATCGACTTCGCTGTATTGCAGGTAACCACCACCGATATATTCCCAATTGTCGCCCTGATCGGACAGCCAGCGGAACTCTAGACTCGTCTGCTGGTAGTCCTCCGAGAATTCTGCCTGAAGAAGATCTGCACCGGTGTAATCGCAATCACAGAGTTCATCATATGAGTACATCATGTGCGCGAAAATAAGATTGTAGATGCCGCCGCTATCACCGTTCCAATCGAGCTGACTGGTAAGGTTGTACGTTTTGTTGTTGCTGTAATCTTCTTGGCGAGAAGTGCGATAATCTGGAGTATGGTCACGCACCGAAGGGTGTTCATTTAGCACCAAGCCATAGGTCGTATTGCCAATCGGCACACCCGCATTGGTATCACTTACAATTTCACCGTAGGTTCTGCCATTAAACAGGAAAATGTCGGAAGGTGAAGGATCATCAGATATCACCTCAAACTGTCGGCCTACAACATCAAAAATGCCGTGTTCAAGCTTTACCGTTAATGTTTTGTCACTGGGCATGTCCCAGACGCCTTTGAGTCTTGCGGTTAACTCCTCTCGCTGCGGCTCAGGTTCATTGCTGATTTGGTTAATCATATAACCGTCAGTCTGGCGAGCACGCATTGCGAAACGCAGCCCAAAGCTATCATTCACCGGGCCAGAAAAAACGACGTCCGTGGTATATTCGTTGTATTCAGGATCACCTGTTACCGAGGCAAGTATCTCGGAGTCTTGACTGGGGCTAGCGGTCCGAACCGATATCGCGCCACCCACACTGTTTTTACCGTACAGAATATTCTGCGGTCCTCGTAATACCTCGACCTGGGCCAAATCAAGAAAAGGCGCTCGAGCAAGCTGTGCACGGCCGTAGTAAACACCATCAACGTAAGTGCCGACTGATTGTTCAAAGCCTTGATTTTCACCGGAACCAATACCGCGAATGAAAATCAAGGTGCCAACGCCGCCTTCCGCCATTTTTAAATTGGGGACATACGCTGCCAAATCTTCCATTTTATTAATGCCGGCTTCGAAAAGTTTGTCGCCAGAGACCGCACTAACGGACACTGGTACGTCGGCCAAACTCTCACTGCGATGCTGAGCCGTAACTATCACTTCTTCGAGCACCCCTGCTGACCAAGCTTGCTGGGCTAGACCGGACACAAACGCTGCAGATAGCAAGGCGGGAATTTTCATCATTTTAACTGTCATAACACTCACACTAAATTATTAGGTTGCTATCAACTGGTTTTACGCAGTGCGCTTGTACAAAAACCGTGCTTCGAGTGATGCCATTTCCTCGCGCCAGGTTTCCAGCATTTCTTGCTTTTCATCGTTCGCTGGGTGAAAGCTAGGCTTGAAATATTGCAGAAATTCCGGCGTCATACGTCGTATATAGCCTGAATTTTTACCAAATCCGAACATCCACTTTATACCGCCAAATATAGACTTTGGTGCCAATGCGCGAGGATCATTAATTGCCAAACGTAACTGCGAAAGTAGGATAAAGGTCATTAGCAATACAGTTGACACAAGGTACATGGCGATACGGCGAACATAACTACCGTCTAACTGCTGGTACACATCATACGCAACGGTATTGTGCTCAACTTCCTCAATGGCATGCCAAACAAACATGGGACGAATCATTGGATGCACCGATTCAGCAATTTCAGGGTTGCGCAATACCGCTGTACCAAACATTGAGGTAAAGTGCTCTAAACCGGCCGTCATTGCCAGCTGTGCCTTTGGTCCACATATTTTCTTGATTACTTTTATTGCAAATTTGGTTTGCTTATCAATTGCGACGGTAGGTGCACCCTGCCCTGCCAAAAAGTCATTAAGTTGATCGTGAGCATATGCATGATGAGCCTCTTGACCAATAAACCCGGCAACCTCACGACTAAGATTTGACTGCTTATCAAGCTGATTACGATAATGCTTCACCGCATCAATCATAAAACGCTCACCTTCTGGAAATTGCGCCGCAAACCCGGTGAAAAAATGCGTAAGAAAAGGGTTGTTCGCCAACCAGTCTCTGTCTACCTCGCCATCGAACTGGAAATCCATTCGACGCGGTTTAATATTATGTATGCTCATGTTGCTCTCCATTAGTATTCTGTTTCTTCTCGCAAAACGTTTACAGCGGCACCAAGTTTTAGATCTTGCGCACTGCTGCCTTTCTCTTCTTCACTGTCGGCAATATCCAATGCCGCCGCTAAGTCGTCGCTTCCTGAGTACCGCCACTCCACTAAAGGCTGTAACACGCCACGAAATGCATAAATGAGTGCAATCCATTTTGGCGCCCAAACTCGGCTAGAGCGTTTTTTAATGGCTGTTTCAATGACCGCAACTGCTTTCTCTACGCTGATTTCGGCGCCAAGAAATTTTGGCAGAGAGGCTTCCATCGTCGCCATGGCTGGGTGTTTTCTGGAGCCATGCACTAGGTCTGTATCGATGGCACCAAAGTAAGCACAGCCCACGGATACGCCCTTGCGCGCCAGCTCAATCCTCAAACTATTGCTTAACGCGTCTACCGCGGCTTTCGCGGTAGCGTAGGCACCGACCAGTGGGCCGTTAATGACGGCTGCCACAGAGGCGATATTAAGAATATAACCACGCTGACTGACGATCTGCGGTAAAACCGCTCTAATACTATTTATAACTCCATGTAAATTAACGTCGAGTGTTCTGTCAAAGCCCGTGCTACTAGCACTATAAAAATTTCCGACATGCAGCACTCCTGCGTTCACCACTGCGATATCGATTGGACCTAAACGCTGTTTGACCACTTCCGCCGCGTTAACTAAAGAGTCTGCATCGGTAACATCAACTTCAATTGCGATGCAACGGGTGACTAGTTCGGCGCAAATAGCGTCCATACGGTCAATCTCAAGACCGATAAGCGCCACATTTGCACCAAGCTTATGTAGTCTGCGGGCTATCTCTGCGCCTAATCCGCGCGCAGCGCCTGTGATAAATACCGTTTTATTATGAAGTTGATACATAAGTTAAATTCGTCCTATTTCGCGCACGCTGAGGGTTCAGTTTGCGGGTAGTCCGTTGGCGCAACTTTGACGTCTCGTCGGTAAACACAGTTAAAGTCTTGCCGCTGAAATGACGACAAGGTGCGCCGATATCGGAAACTCCAATCCGGCCATAAGCCTAGGTTCTGCCCGTTCTTGTCTTGGTAGTAACTCTTACATCCACCGGCGACCCAACTTACTCGCTGACTTTTTTTATGGACATCGGCGACAAATTTAGTTTGTGCTGAGGGTTTTACGTCAATGCTAGCAATGTCGTCGCGATCAAGCTCAGCCATGACCATTGCGATATATTCAGCCTGGGATTCCAGCATGAAAATTGCTGATTGGTTGCCCGCCGCAGAGAACGGCCCGAGCATGGTGAACATATTCGGGAAGCGGCTTACCGAGGTACCGAGATAAGCACCACTCATATCTTCCTTAAATACAGAGGATAGGCTCTGCCCGTCACGGCTAAATATGCGGTTAAACTGATCATTCGGCACTTGAAATCCGGTAGCATAAACCACAACATCGACGTCGATTTTGTCGCCTTTGTCGGTCTCAATACCATCCTCATAGAACCGGGCGATACCGTCAGTAATCAGATCCACATTTGCCATATTTAATGCTGGATAGTATGCATCGCTTAGCAATGTGCGCTTACAATTGAACCTAAAGTCCGGCGTCAACTTTGATCGCAACTTTGGAGAATCAATATTCCGACGGATATGCCAACGGCCAATAGCCTCAAAGCCGCCAAGAAAAATGGGGTGAACATATTGAGGAAGACCGACAATACCCTCATATGCGCAATACCACGCGCTTCGCACCATTTTTTGCAATAGCGGTATACGCCGGTATATTCCGCGCTTAAAGGCGCTTGTTTCTGAATCTAGGCGCGGCAGTATCCAAGTTGGTGTGCGCTGAAACACATTGACCTGCTTCGCTTCCTTTTGTAACTCAGGAACAATTTGAGCCGCGGTTGCACCGGTGCCAATCACGGCGACTCGCTTACCCGTAAAATCGTACTCGTGATCCCAATTGAAGCTATGAAAAGAGCGCCCCCCGAATTGATCTTGGCCCTCCAGCGCAGGAATAACTGGACTCCCGAAAGGTCCTGTGGCGGTAATAAGCACTCGGGCATAGTGATGCCCTGCCGACGTCTCAATACACCATGCTAGCCGCTCTTCAACCCATCGAGCGCTCAATAACTCATGCCCAAATCGAATTTTTTTACGCAAATTTAACGTGGCCGTGACGTCCCGCAGGTAGGCAAATATCTCCTTTTGACTACCATAAGTTCGCGTCCAATTAGGATTTTGCGCAAATGACAAGGAGTACAGATTACTAGCCACGTCACAGGCACAGCCCGGATAAGTGTTATCGCGCCACGTACCACCGATATCATCGGCCCGCTCAAACACCAAAAAGTCTTCAATACCCTGATCCATTAAACGCTTGGCCATTGCCAGCCCGCCGAACCCGGCACCGATAATCACGATCGGATCTCGTTCCAGAGAAGCAACGCTACTGTTTGACGGTTCAAAATTTAACAACACTGACACCTTTTGAATTAGTTATTCTGCAGCTAACAGAATATTCAGTTTTTGACTCACCAAAAATTCGCCTTCGCCTAAATTTAAATAATCTTTTAAATTCAATGGATTAAATTAATATTAAGCATTCAACGTCGGCGTTATATACGCTTTTTGGGGTTGCTACTCAGCATTCATTCGCATTTAGATAGATCCCGTTCGCGCGAACTCGCCTCACTCGCGATATACGCGTCGCGCAACTCACGCTTCAGGACTTTTCCCGCACCAGACAGAGGCAAAGGCTCCGCTGTAAACTGAATGGATTTCGGGCATTTGTAGGTCGCAATGTGCTGTTTACAGTGCTCAATTAGATCTGTTGACGTGTAGTTTTTACTCTGCGCAAGCATTACAACAGCGTGTACACGCTCGCCCCACTGAGAGTCGGGAACGCCAATCACGGCAACTTGCTGAATCCCTGGCATTGTTGATAATACATTTTCAACCTCTGCCGAATAGACATTTTCACCGCCCGTGACGATCATGTCTTTGATGCGGTCTACTATGAATAAGTAACCATCGTCGTCGATATAGCCTGCATCTCCAGTATGGAGCCAGCCATTTACGATAGTCTCTGCAGTTACTGACGGATTTCGCCAATAGCCCGCCATGACACTGGGGCCACGCGCGCAAACCTCGCCAACCTGGCCGGCGTCGAGTAAGGTGCCATCCTCTGCCTTAATTTCGATACTTACCGACGGTACTGCGCGACCAGCGGAGCGCAATAAGTACTTTTTATTTTCCGTTAATGAATGGTCAGAACCCACGAGAAGGCTTATAACCGGGGCCATCTCCGTCTGCCCAAAGGCTTGAATTAAACTGACATTAGGGTGCCCCTCTAAGACTTTCACCAAGAGCCCTTCAGGCATTGGCGAGGCACCGTAAAGCAGGTTATTAACCTGAGCAAAGCCGTGCTCTTGGAAGGCCGGGCTGTCCATAAGCAGTTGAATCATTGTAGGCACTAGCAGCAAATCTGTAATCGCATGCTGGGTGAGGCAACTCGCCACAGACTGAGGCTCAAACATGGGCACAATCACATGCTTGGCGCCGAGCATCGTATACGCAAAACACGAGGTTAGATCCGCAAGGTGAAACATTGGCGCGGCGTGCAGAGCAACGCTTGTACTATTTGCTTCAACGGCGGCAACCACGCACAGCGCACTGCTCATTAACGCAGCATGTTGCAACATAACGCCCTTGGGAAAACCAGTGGTGCCACCAGTGTAAAAGATGCCAGCGAGGTCATTATCATTGTTCGCTAAATCGAGGTATGGCTTAGATGAACTGAGTAAACCTTCCATCGACAGAGCCCAAACTGGGCAATCACCACCATCATCAATAAACACATAGCGAGTGACTGCGGCGCAAGAATGCCGAAGAGTCTCCACAACGGGTAGAAAAGCGCGGTCAAAAATTAGCGTCTGACTCTCTGAGTCCTTAATGGCAAAGTCTATTTCAGCCGCTGCCCAGCGCACATTAAGCGGCACTATTCGTGCCCCAAGGGCCGGAACGGAAAACAGACACTCGAAATAAGCCGCGCTGTTTAGCGCCAAAATCGCCACCTGCTGGTTTGCCTCAACACCTATATGCTTCAGCCCCCCCGCAAAATGCTGCACCCGGCTAAGGGTCTCCTGCCAAGTTCTTGATACCGATTGGAACTCCAACGCCGGAGAATCCCCATGCAGCTGCGCTGCCCGGTATAATATTTGCGTGATATGTGCAGTCATCTTATTTTGCCCCTAAACAAATTATCGGCGCCGCTATTTTCCTGCCGCACCGATACAAATTACAGGGCACAAAGTCTATCTCGATGCCTTACTCAGCTAATATTCGCCTTTGCAATCAGATATTTATCTTTATATATCAATCATGTAGTACTATTCCCGAATAGGTCTATGCTAAACCATTCAACTATTCGTAGGAGCATTCGCGTTTATGCGCCGCCAGCCGAAACAACAGCGATCGAAATTGATTGTTAGGGATATTGTGCAAGCCGCCCGAGAACATTTAAGCGAGCACGGACTTGACGGCTTCAACACCTCAGCCGTGGCCAACCGCACAGGGGTGAGCGTCGGGACGATGTACCAGTATTTTGAGAATAAAGAGCAGCTACTAGATGCTGTATCACTCGCCTTAGCAGAAGAGATTAAAGATCAACTTGACTTAGTGGCGAGCAGTGAAATGCTGAGCGGGTTTAGAGACTTTAGTCACGTCCTTATCTCCAGCGTTATTTTTTACGTCAATTCACAACCACTTCTTATACGTGCACTGCTAAGCTCCGATGGCGAGCGACGCCTGAGCATTGCCGCCGATAAAATAGAAGGGCATTTCACCGATTTATTTAGGAGCTATGCGCTTCAGCACCATGCAGAACTTCCCAACACCAACTTACCCTCTGCTGTATTCGTGGTGTTCACATCAATCCTTGCAGTTGCACTTAGAATGCAACTAGTGAGAAAACCTGGAATAGACCACGAAGCAGTAACATCAATGCTTGTCGAATCAGCGCTCGCCACCGTATTTGGCTCAAGCTATACAGCGCCATGAATTAAGCAATTTCACCCGTAAAGCACTGACGGAAAAGCTAAGCTGATGACAACATGTTTAGGCGGTGTTAATTTGATACCCGCTCTCCAGATATTGTCGCTTGAAATTCGCTAATTAACGATACAAATAGAAGCCTATTAATTTTCCCGAGATTATAAATATGTATTTATAGACAGGGCGGGATCACCCTAGGCATTCGCCACGGAGGGCCGGATTCATGAAAGTATTCACAGGCTCCATCCCAATGTCGAAACTGGCGCAGTTATTGCCCCTCCGGATCATCCGAAAAGTGAGTCTCACTATAATTTTTGTCCTTATAGTTTTTAGCTGCATCCAGCAGTGCATCCGAAGTAACAGGCGAATTCTCAAGGGCCGCGTGCATTTTCTCTGCACCCTGCAAAGTTAACTTTATGCTCGTTTTCTGCCCAATCACCTTCCGCGCCCTCGACACCGCCGCGTCTATGAGAAGCTGAGACATACTGCTACCTGACAGCTCCGCCGCAGACCGAATCAACATGTGAATATCTTCGTTCACTCTGACTACATACCGGGCATGTGACTTTTTAGTTTTCACGTTTTCTCCACTTTTCCCAGCAACATTCCCGAGACATTCCACAAACATGCCTACAACATCTATAGCTGGGCTCTGCGCCCACTACTTCTAGTTCACTTTCAAATGTAAGATACTTTTTACCGATCCTCTTGAGAGCTGAGAAAATTCCTCACAGCCGCTAGGTCGGCAATCGCGCAAGTCAGCAAACGAGATTTTGGTGGTGCTCCATTAAAAAAGGAATTGTCATTCGGCGTGCTTAGCCAGCTATCTGCGATTTGAGGATCGGGCAATAGGGTTTCCAATGATTTAAAGATACCCAGAATATAACTGACCCGGTCTATACGATCGTGCGTCATTTCAACCTTTTCTGGGTGCTCCCTCCAGCTATGCAGCGTCTGCTCTTCGACAAGCCCCAGAATAATCATTTGATCCTTTACACCGAACGACCACTTAGCCAATATTTCAAATATGACCGGCAGCACAATACCGCTGGCGTCTGGGTTAGATTGAAGTTCTAGGAATTTACCTGAAAGATTTGCTGTCACGGGCCCCTCCGACGTTGATATCCGCATATTTCCCATCATTCCCATATCCCCAATTGCTCCAAATCTAGGGATCTAAAATTTGGCGCCCACTCATTTAATGCCAAATCATTGCTGTCCCATAAATCTGACATAAAAAGGGCTTGAATCCCAACAAGTTGTTACAATGGATGTGCGACCAAACACTGTAAAAACAGGGAGATTCAAGCCTTGGCACATCATAACACGGTATTTTCTCAATTGTTAAAACTCGTATCGAGACATGAATTTGAGAATCTCGCCAAACAGCATCACGAGGGTCAAAAACTGCGCAAAATGTCGCGCTGGTCTCAGTTCGTCGCGCTGAGTTTGGCGCAATTTTCTGGCCGATCCAGCTTACGCGATATCGTCAGCAATCTGTCTGCCCAAGCGGCCAGGCTTTACCACCTCGGTACCGGTAATGTGTCGAGAAGCACTCTTTCCCGCGTGAATGAAAGTCAGCCCTATACGCTTTACGAAGCGCTGTTTCATAAACTGCTTTCTCGCTGCCAAGGCGTCGCGCCCAAACATGGATTTCGCTTTGGGAACAAACTGTATTCTCTCGATTCCACAACTATTGACCTGTGTCTTTCCGTGTTCCCTTGGGCAAAATTCCGTCGTGCCAAAGGAGCAGTAAAAGTGCATATTGGCCTAGATCATGACGGACTACTTCCCAGCTTTGTCAGCATTAGCGATGGCAAAAAGCACGATGTCACTGTCGGTCGCGTCCTTGAATTCCCTGCTGATAGCATTGTGGTAATGGATCGTGCCTATACCGATTACACATGGTTTAAGGCCCTGAATGACAAAGGAATATTTTTCGTTACTCGACAAAAACGTAATGCCACGTACCGTATTATCGAACGCCGCGAGGTCATTAAATCCAAAGGCCTGACATGTGATCAGACCATACTGATCACCGGGGCAAAGGCAAAGACTTGCCCAATTCCTTTGCGCCGGATCGGCTTCCGTGATGCTGAAACCGGCAAGCACTATGTGTTTCTGACCAACAACTTCCATCTTGCCGCCAAGACCATTGCTGATATCTACAAATCCCGCTGGAAAATTGAATTGTTCTTCAAATGCATCAAGCAAAACCTGAAAATCAAATCCTTTGTCGGCACGTCCAAGAACGCGGTCATGACCCAGATTTGGATTGCTATGTGCGCCTATCTACTGCTGGCTTGGATTAAGTTCAGTAGCCAAATTGATCGCAGCCTGCAGCAAATGATTCGCCTTTTGCAGCTCAATTTATTTGAGCGCAGAGAGTTGCTGCCTTTGCTAAGAGGTGATCCACCGGAGCCAATCGACAACAACATTCATCCGCAACTATGCTTGATGTGAATATTTATGGGACAGCAATGATGCCAAATATAAATCTTTCGGCTTATGAATTGGGATAGGCTCCATGCACATTGATCGCTCCATAAACCACAATTCAGCAACATCAAAGTCAAATTCAACGATATAGCAGCCAGAGTAGTAGTACCCTGAAGCTTCACCAGCGTCGAGGAGCATGTATCCCGGATCTATTTCAACGAAACCACTACTCGTGCCGGCCCTGTAGATGTGCCATATTAAATTATCAACTAACATCGTCACCTCCTTTTGTTTACGACGATATCAAGGTAACCCAATAAAATCGGCCGTCAAATTAGAGGACATGCTGTAGCTTCAGCCCGAATCGCGGCCCTTTGCGAGCCATATACCCTGATCACTAGACGAACTTAATATCCAAGAAGACAAACATCACACCAATTAGACAGGAGCCTCTCATTCATCACTTAATTTGGGAGTCTTGCTACTTTTTCTAACATACGGCGCTATTTCACCGCGCTCCATTTCATCTTTAGCTAGCAGTGCTTTTTCAATAAATGCATAGCTTAGATCTGGGTTATCAATGGCAATTCGGCCGATCTTGGCATCGTATTCAATTTGCTGTACCACGCTGCGACCACTTACCTTTGCTCGACTCGTCGACTCGCGAATAAAATTCTTGTCTAGTAGAATTTCTTTAGTCATATGCCACCTCAATATATCTCCGTTTCACCATCCAGATAGTCACAACAAAGCTTGTGAACTACGATCTAACGTAACACCCCTAAAATTAGCGTCAAATTAAACGACAACTTTTCGCAAGTCAGGTAGAGGTGAAGGCACTAAGGTGACCAAGCGAACCGGCCGCATTCATCTCCAATCATGGAGGCCATACCGTCGCTGCCGTTATCGGTATGGGTCTGCTTACCTATCCGCTGAAATTGATCTCAGATGTCTTTTCCCAGAATCTTAATTCTCTGTAGACGAATTGTAGTCGTAGAGTTCAAGGCAGCAAGGTGACCAAGCCCCATTGCCACGTCATTAACATGATGGGGTGCCAGATCTTCCTCGATCTTATTCGATTCATCTCGTAATTAACAATTCGAAAATTACTGAAATTTCATCGTAAACAGCTCGGTCACTCCTTAACTGTTAACTGTGTGTTCTAGCTCAGTTAGCGTGAGCCACTCCTTGACCGCTAGACGAGTTTAAGTTCAGGACACGGAGCGCCAGACCTCACTCCGACGCCTTTTATTCATTACTTGAACGGCTTAAAAGTAATTTTCGCTTCATTTTGTACCCTACAAGGTACAACTTTTCCTCCTGATTAAATAATTTCCGTTTTCTTGAGTTATAAATAGTGCATCGACTGAGTAACTGCATGTCGTTTATGTGGAAAGTAAGCAGTAATTTTTTATCAAATATTACATTAGCTATTTTAACTAGCGAAAAATGGAAACGGATATGAAAAAAACAGAATATTCTCTTGGCGAAAAATTTGAGCTCGAATCAGTAAAATTTCTGGGTCGCAAGCTAACAGAATTCGGGATCCCTTTCGCATACCTTTTTCCGCAAAGCTCCTTGGTTACTCATCTCAATGAAGACTGGGTTGCAACCGATGATGATGAAGATGTTGGCTCTCGAGTGCGGAAAAAATTTGCCGGCGAATTAAAATGCATATGTAACGCTGTTATAGAAAAATTTTACTCAGGAGTCGACGTCAGCGTGTCTACTCGAAACTTGACTGCCAAGAATTCTAAGATTAGTCGGAACCAGAGAACGTGTTTATTTTTAGTTGGTTCTGATGAGGCTGGAGAAATAGCGGAGAAGCTATCTCATGTCACTGGATTCGTCTGCGCCAGAGTCCAGCAAAGCCAGCCGGATTTATTCTTCAGAGATGAGTCAACCGGGCTCCTTGCCCCGGAAGTCGTATTTCTTACAGATCAGATTAATGAGCTACGTAAACGCATGTCCGGCATAAAAATCGCACATCCGTTTGGAATTGAAAATCTGAATTCGACTAATGCACCTACTGGATTTTATGATGAGTTTGACAACTTCGAATTTGATCTTCCTCCCGCAGAAAAAGTTTCCGGACTGGCGACAGTCGACGGTTTTCGAGAGTTTCGTAATACGGCGTATCTGAATATTTTTGATTCCGTTGGAATTGTAGAGGCATCCAAAGACTTTGTAATACAAGACACGAAACTTTTCAAGAAGCTCAACGACGCTAAGCATTTTGGCAAGAAAATTCGCTATATCGCCGATAAAGTTTTTGAGAAGCGGCCCGACAAACCAACCTTTACTCTCAAAGACATAGAAGTTCTTGGCTGAATTTACGTTCTACAAGTAATCAAGATGGTGGCCGTCAATTGACAGCCATCATCTTGTTGCAAGTCTCAGAACCCCAGACCAGCATTATCGAAACTGCAAGAAAACCCACCGCCATTTCATAAGAGTTTCTTACAACCCCATCACCGGTCGGCCCAATGATTATCGCTCCATAATCATAAATACCACCTCGTCTTTCTTCAACAGGACGTTTGAATACATCGAGTTGCACACTTTTTCCAGACTCAGAGACTCTTTCAATCGTTTTTACTTGAAATCCCTGTTCAACAAGAAAACTGGTCACTATCGGGTCATCTTCAGTGGCATACACATCATAGCGATTGCTTTCTATGCCGAGTATATCAAACGTGTGCTTTACGATTATACAGTGACGATCATGACTCATTTTTAGCTGTCTGTTCATTCCAAGCAAAAGTGGTAATTCGTCAACGGCAGGGCAGCCTGGTACCGGAAAGATCTCAAATTTTTCAGCTAGCTCTATAAAACGAACCCATGCAGAATCATTAATATAGTGCAGAATCGCATTAGGCGCTGTTTTTCCTTTAAACCACCCGTTCTCCCCACGTTTTTTAAAACGCATGACCTCATTGGCTTTGTCAAAATTCGCTTGGACTGAACATACAAAGTCAGGATGCAATGCGACTAGCTTCCCTGCACTTTGGTAAGATCTCCCTTGAGCAACGAGCCGAAGCAACCTGATAGTCGATAATAGTGTTGGATCTCGAAAAGAAATATCAGGTGCCTGGGGAAACTTCTCCATGTGAATTCGTTCAAATTCCGCCGTATTAAAAATACCATTGATAACAAGTGCTCGTTCAGTTCTGACGGGCGTGAGCGAATCGGCCCATTCGGTCATGAGGTGATTGTAGTTTTTAAGGCCAGACGATGCGCCACTGTGCCCCATCAATCTTGCCAAGCCTATCGATGACCTAATCGATCTACCTTGATGTTGCCCCAACACAACTCCCTGCAATGTATCCGCATCTATGTTTTTGCAAAGCTTACTCCCTGTAGGAGTTTCACATCCAAGCAGTATTGGGGCAATGTGGTTATAGAATGCATGGCGACAATGGTGGGGAGTTAAGGTCTTGCTTCCAGTAATTGTTCGCAAAATAACAGTAAGCGTTTCCTGGATTTCACGGCATGCTGCCCATTGATCAACGCGCCCGCCGCGTACCTCACAAAGCATAGGCGCATTCTTTTCCGTCCCCGCAATACTGTCGTAATTCGCCAACACTTTTTCGATGAGCTCTATTTCATGCGGCGTCAGATTGAATAGCAGCGGTACAGCGCGTCGACTGCTTTTTCGCTTCAGCTGGCGAATTCGGTTATCTCGAATAAGCACCCATGTAAAACTCTGCCACTGACACCAATCTTGGCGACGCAACCCCAAGGCTTCATTTCCTCGCAGCCCAAACCGGAATGTAAGTAGAAGCACAAACCCTAGAAATAATGCGAGTTGGCTATCTTCGCCATAAGCAGCGCGGATATATTCCTGGCAATCTAAGTATTCTTTCTCCGATATACACCCGGGGCTTACACTCCGGTGGTTATCTTCAGTGTCTATTTCAGACCAGTCTGGATTTTTTACTCCAAACTTCACTGCCCAACGATGGAAAGTCCTCAATCGCTCACTAAAATATCCGATTTTCCTTCCACGATCTCTGCGGGATTCCACCATATCATGATAGAGATCGGTAATCGCATCGGAATCCATTGAGAGTAGGTCACAGGAATAGGCTAAGCCCTGAAAAGCTAGCCGTAGACAGCTGAAGTAATCTTGTACGCTATTCATGGCGTAAGGCACATGGTGCTTACCCCGGCCTTTTCCTTTTTCTATGACGTGGCTTATCCAGTAGGCCACCATCAGGATTGACGTACTTACTTTCCCTCGGTAAGTATGACAAGAATTTTGGATTTCTTTAGCGATTTTTTTTGCCTTTTTCTTCTCATAGTTACTAAGAATGTTTGTCACTTCATTGTATAGCCCCTTTGCATTGCCTTGGAGAACTTGGGCGTCGCTCTCAATCGCTACTCTCTGATTAAACCTAAAGTCTTGAAATACGTCCGAGTTTGGTTCCACATTCGGTAGCGTGATGTATACCCCGTGTTGCAACCGAAATATATCCTGCCAATTTAAGCTCGTCGGTGGCACTCTTTCACTGAGCGCGCCAGCCACCATCCCAGGGAGTTCTATAAGGTTAGCTTGTCCAATAATTTTAGTAAGCTGCGTCAAAAACTCTTTCACTGAAAACGCTTCTTTCGCTATGTCTGGCGAAATGCACTTTTTTAACGCATTCAGTTCTGACGGGATTTGCAGAGAGTTTAGATCTGCTAGCCGTGAATTTGTGCAACCGAAATGAAGCAGGGATGCTGTTTTATAACTAATTTCATGGCGCTGGACCGGCGCATCATAATCACCGGTATCCCATTCCTCACTGTATTCAATAAAATATTTCTTCTTATGTTGGATGAGCCGGAAGTTCCGTCCGTTAAGTACATCCAATAACATACCGCGGTAGCTTAGCCTTTTATCGATGCATAGCAGTATCGTACCGACAATCAGCGCGGTAGTTTTATTTACCGAGCCCTTCTGAATGGTGATCGTCGCATGTTTTGCCCACTGTTTTGCGTTCTCATAGCGATCCAAATCTGCAGGCAAGCTTCCCGCAATCAGATTTCGCTCCTCTTCCCGCTTAAGGATTTTTTTCCTAATAGAGCGAGTGTGCTTACTGTCTCTTGATTTCAGGAATTGCTCAAGAACACGAAATCGAATACCGGCGTCAGGATGAGGCAGTCCATTTTCTCGCTTCAGCATGCGATTCCCGAGCTTTTCGATCTCCGTAGGATTTAGATCCTCAAGCTCTTTCTCGCCAATAAACAGTTTAATTTCTTGCTGTGCAATTCTCCGGGCATTTCTATACCTCTGGCGTCGGTACAGAGCTCTTTCTTTTAAGCCATAAATGCTTGGCTCAATATAGCTCCGCTTTTTTGCCCGTGAGCCTAAGTAGCTAGGTAACGCTGCCGGCGCACCTATAACATCAAAACCAAGTGAGTCATAAATGGCGTTATATGCCAGGCGGTACTGATCCGCATCATTGATCCAACACCTAGGCGAATAGTCCCCATAAGCCGCGCCTCCTCGTTCGGAGTGCCCCATCCAACCATCGATAACGTCGCAGGGCACACCAGCGCGGGCGAGTCGCTGCGAATATCGGTGCCGAAACAGGTTTGGTGGAAGTGACCAGCCAATAATGGGCAAGCCGAGGAGGTCGCCGTCAGATGTTTGATGCCAACTAAGTTGCTCATCCAAGAAGAAAAACAGCGGAAGGTCACCGCCCTTACGCTCCAGTAATGCTAGTAATTTTCCAGCCAGCTCAGGGCGCAAGGCTTCTAGATATTTTTGAAGTCGCACAAGATAATCAAGGTAAGCTGCCAGTAGCTTGGCCAATTGCTCGGGAAGCGGCACTATTCGCCCATTGTGACGAGCACCATCCGACTTATCATTAATGTATGCACAAAGATGTTTAAAGTTGAAGTGGTCGAGTAGTTCAAAAGGTGATTTCAAGTACCTGCTAGCAGTACCCGCATACAGCGCCAGCAAGCAATACTGAGTATACCTATTATGAAAGCTAACGAGATCCTGGTCTCCAGCTAACAAGGATTTTGCTTCAGTAATACCTTGAGATAATACCGATTCAATCGGGGCTAGCAAACTGCCAAGCATCAAGGTCGCTAAGTCGACATTGTCTGTGACCACGGGCAAATCGAGCCCTTTAGCAATGGTGCTTACATCCCAGTTGGCATAACCACATGCCGCAGGTAGTCCACTTTGCGGCAATGCAGTCACAATTCGAGCAAGATTATGGTCGCCAGTATTTTCGAAAACTCGCTGCGCTGCTACTTGGGCCAGTTTCCCGCTAGTCACCCTTGGAAACTGCTCTTTTGCTACCCCATCAAACCATGTAGTGATTTTGGTAGTAGGGTTAACTTCATTCCATAAGCTACCTAAAGTAGCTTTGCCCGCGGCTCGCTCTCTGGCGACCCTTCTCAAGGCCGATGTGATGTCTTGCGGGAGCTCTAAGCGGATGATTTCCGAATATGGGTGCACCTCCGCTTGTTCCTGCGGAGATTGTGGGCGCCACGCACTATGTCGACGCGGCGATTGTCGTTGAATATGACGATAATCAGGCGTAATTCGCCAGTCGTCCCCAGCAGTCGCATCGATCTCGATTCTTTGAGCATGGTAAAGCGAGCGCCCGACAAGAGTCCCAATTTTTGCGATCGCGGCGCCGAGGGACTGGACTAGCTCCTTGGAGCTAGCTATGTTTTCCAGCCATGCCTCAAATTGAAGTAATTCCGGCGGCAAGAGCTTATCCCAACTCCAGGGCAAATATTGAGATTCCTCGGCAGAATAGAGAAAGACAGACCGAGAAGTAAGTGCTTGCTCCTCATCAGTATCCGATGAGTCAACTTCCACGAGCGTGCTGTCTGGTTCGTCCTCGTCATTGTCAGCCGTACTTGGGAGGTTTTGTATTACCGGCAGTTCCGGGTCCAGGAGACCCAACGGCAGGCCCTCAATCCTGACTGAACCTAACTGCGGATAGATGCCTGGGGAATCGACGTCCACAGAAATGGGTAATGGGCTGCAATAGCCTCTGGCAATAGGAGAGATCGCGCCAAGGAATCGCTTATCAGAAACATTGGCGTGCGCGGAAAGCCCAGATGCAACCTTTTCTATCGCATAACTGAACCACTGAAACGTGTTTGGAAAGCCTTGAGTTTCATGCCGAGCGTGGGTGAGTAATTCATCAACCTTCTCCCACTTTGGATCAATCCTGTCTAGGGTAATATGGCGTGCCGCCCAGCTGATATTGCTATCGGAGATGCAGCCTTCCTCGGCAATGCGCATAGCTGCCTGAAGGATTAACCAAAGTCGAAGCCTTTGGCGGCTCTCGGCGATTTTGTCCTGATCGCTATGGGACCGGGGGTTCACGATCATAGCAAGCAGGTAATATCTGGAAGTCAGTGGGGAAAACTCAGACTTAGTGCCTTGTGCAGATTTTCCTTTGTGAGAAATGGATGAGTCAGCTTTGGGGATATGTTCGTTGGTATTGCTTAGCGATTTTGAGAATTCCCACAGGCGAGATACTATCGGTTTGTCTGCCCACTCTGCTAATATTGGCTCGGAGATTGGCTGGGTAAACTCGCTAGCAAAATTGTGTATTACTCGAGGATCCTCAGGTCTGCCAAGGCAAAAATAAGCGATCTCCAGCTCATCGTGAAAGCCGGCCTTGTTTGCCCAATCAGATATACCTTCATAGCGCGACGGCAGCCTGAAGGTCACGAGCTTTTCGTCGGTACTGTGCCGATCTTGAGTGTCTTCCTTCACCTTTAAATGCTCTTATTTCCACCGGATAAAATCTCCTGCACCCTTATAGCATAGCTAATAACGTCAAAATAGGTCAATTTAGTACATTTAATAAGTACGTATTTTGGAACTCTCATAACCACCACATTAAAAACGGCAAATCATATTTTGATTTGCCGTTTTTTTTCGCCTGTTGGTTTTAAACTTCGGCGACACTCTTGAGTTTAAACCTACTGCCAACAAGCGCCTCCATGCACTCAAATCAATAAAAGCTGAGACGATCTTGTCGCACTCATTCAACAATATAGGTCTAGTAGACCGCGCCCCTGATTCATAGCAAAACCCTACCGACAAGCAACGGGCTCTACCCCATTATCGGGGGATAGCACTCATTAAACCCTGTTTATAATCCCGTCCCATCCACAATGGGCTAGCACTCTTATCCTGTAATTTTCAAAGTTTCTAAAACCATACGCTCGCCTTGAAATTATTTCCATCTTGCTGTGGAAGCCCTCAGTTATTCCGTTACTTTTACTAAATCGCCACATGGCCACAATGGGCTTCAACCATGAGCGCAATGTGTTAGCTAGCGCTCGTAGCGGGCTCTCAGCGAGCTCTTCAAGCAATCTCATAAATACCGGCAACTTGATGCTGGCTTTCTTGCGCGTCAGGGTCTTGAGCAGCACAAACCGGATCAGCCGTTGTTTGGCTACATACAGTGCTTGCAGCACTGGGTAATCAGCCAAATACTGCATAAGGTTGGCGTGCTGCTCATCCCGCAAATTCCACTGATGACGGCGCATTAAACTGATCAAACCGCGGTTCTTTCTGCCCTCAGGATCATGCTGCTTCCAGACACTTAAAAAGTGCTGGTTAATAAGTCTGACCACATGGAATCGGTCAGCCACGATCGCGGCATTGGGAAAGTAGCGGCGGGCAATGCTGCGGTACGTTTCCGAGAGGTCCATCACCACAACCTGAACGCGCTCTCGTCCCTCAAGGGCCTTTAAATAGCGGCGCAAACTCAATTCTGATCGTCCTAGTTGAACATCAAACACTTTGTGATTCTTGAGGTCGGTAAGCGTAGTCGCATAACCCTTTTTACGGGTAAAGAAATGCTCATCAATCCCCAAGACGCGGGGGCAATATCGGCGATCCCCCTCGGAACGCTTCTGGTTAATATGGTGCTGATACCAACGCTCTACGGTCGCCGGGCTGATGAGGTGGGTTCGCGAGAGCTTGCGCTGGGTCACGCCGCCATCATGGGCCTCGAATACTTCCAGCCGATACGCTTCAGAAGCACGGTAACGCGGCCGAATACCCGTGAAAGAATGACGGAAATAACGTTTACACTCCTGACAATGGTACTTGGGTACTCGAAGGTGCAAGGTCATCACTTGATTCCCCTGACGAGTGTGTTTCACCGTCCTAAGATACGTGGCCTTAATCCTCAGGCCATTGCCCTGACAATGCTTACAAGGCGGCCTGTGCACAGGCTTTGCCCAGACTTCGATCCCTTTCCTGCGAACTACCCGTTCAATCTCAAGGCCAGGTATGCCTATAATTCTTCCTGCGTGGGACATCGGTATTCTCCATCAAACTGTTTCTTCGCAAATTCAGTTTAATGAATGCCGGTGTCCCCCGTTAATGATGAAGAGCCAAGCAACGCCAAGCCACCCCAAGAAATGAATTAGGTGGGCAGCCATATCACAATAGCGGAATTACCATAATCGCAAAGATAGATACGAATCATTTACCGCGTTATGAATTATATAATTTCGTTGGTATAGGATTTATGCGCAGCTCATGGGATTGAGGCGCACGTTTTCTGGAGCAAAAGAGTTGTGAGATCAAACCCACAAGAAGATGAGTAGCGGCAACGGGCGTTGCCGTAAATGCTCTAAATTATATAAATTAGCAGCGAACAATGAGTTTTAGATTATGTGGTGGTTCCAGCCGCTTACTGCCGCCACATAAGCCACACCTGCCTCGACACATCATTGATTTAGCTATTCGGGGCCAGCAGAATATATAAGAATACCTATTGGGGATTAGCCAAGTCCCACATTATTCTTTTGCAGCACCTGCTCAGCGCGGTAACTAGAGCGCACCATAACACCAGAAACCACTTCTAAAAATCCCTTCTCCAAACCTAATTGGCGGTAATTTTCAAACTCAGCAGGCGTTACATAGCGTGCAATCGGCAAATGATTTACCGTTGGCTGCAAGTACTGACCCAGCGTCAAAATATCGACATTAGCCCTTCGCAAATCATCCATTGTCTCTAGGATTTCTTGGTCGGTTTCACCCAGACCAAGCATTAAGCTCGTTTTGCTTAATACTTCTGGCTTGTAGCGTTTAGCATGTGCCAAGACATCGAGGGTTTGCTGATAGCCCGCTCGAGGATCACGCACCGGGTGGGTTAGGCGCCTTACCGTCTCAATATTCTGTGCAAACACTTCGATCCCAGAATCAACCACCGCTTCAACATCGCTTAATACCCCTTCAAAATCTGGGGTTAAGGCCTCAACAGCAGTATCGGGATTTAATTCTTTCACCCGCTTAACACAGGCAGCGTAGTGACCGGCACCGCCGTCAGCCAAATCATCGCGATTGACCGATGTCAGCACCACGTATTTAAGCTTCATCAGCTCGACGGATCGCGCCGTGCGCTCCGGCTCATCAGCGTCCAAAGCCCCTTTGGGGTTACCCGTGTTTACTGCGCAAAACCGGCAAGCTCGTGTACACACATCGCCCATTAACATAATGGTTGCCGTACCCGCGCTCCAACACTCCTGCAAATTTGGGCACTTTGCCTCTTCACAAACCGTCGCGAGTCTATTTTCGGAGACAATTGACGCCACTTTTTTATAAGCATCGCCGCCCGGAATTTTAACGCGCAGCCAATCAGGCTTTGCTAGCCGGGCTTGGGTTTGATTAGTCGCCTTAATACCATCCTTAATCGCCCTAACGCCTCTTTCGGTGGTGAATTTCTCACCACTGTAGATTCGTACAGACGGTATAATATCGCTATCTGACATCTAAATAACTCGCTATAAACAATAGACCGGACTGAAAATGGGATTAACCTAGGCTATTCCAGTGCAAGTATTTTAACATAAATAGCCACACAAGAAGTCAGCCGTAAAACACCGCTGCCTTGCTAGTATTCCAGCTAATAGCTCAGGACTTGCGGGAATAAGCCACCACTAACAATGTAAATACACTCTAAGATGGACCCAAAATAAGCCCCTAGCGTATTAGCACTTACCCCATATTACTTTCCATTTCGTCAACAAGCAGTATTTTGTCAATACTTCTGTCGAACAAGCTCTACTCATCTTCAATAACAATTTCTTGTATTTCAGGCACTTGCAATCTCGCCATCACCATTTCGAAATCAAACTTCTCATAAAACCAACGCCCCCTCTCCCGCTGGCGGTCCAGACTTACCGGTTCAAGACTGCGAATACGAGCACGTAATGTACGGTGAGAAATCATTGGGAACAACAGCAGACGAGGATTTGAGCATAGCCAAAATGCAACAAGAAGGCTTGAACTCGTCGGGCTTTCAGGGATTTTATTTACCCCACCAAGAACGCCGAGTGCAACACTTTCACGAAGTGTTAAATAACTATATGAATGCAGATTAATTAGTTATTTCTTAATTTTCCCATCTCAAAAGCAAAATGGCGGTATAAGTACATTTTACCGCCACAACGCTCCTCTATCACCAAGCTCTTACCTCGGTTAAAATTTTTAGCGCGGTAACCCAGTTACTGACTGGCTTGCCATTTTTATCGCCTGCCACGGTTTTAAATTATTATCCGCGCCTAGCAACCCTGCCCACGACCACATCACCAAACTACCAAACTCAAGATTTAAATAAGCTATACAGTACTTCTCGCCCCTGGGGAATATAATCGCTAAAGCTACAAAACCCATGAATTTGGCCCAGTACACAACGATACTCAACCGCGTTGCCCATGGCTTTAAGCTTTTCCGCATAAAGCCTCCCCTCGTCGCAGAGTGGGTCGTACTCAGCGGTAATAATCACCGCGGGCGGCAGGTTAGCTACCTCTGCGACCAGCAAATCGACGTATGGTGTATTTGTGTTTGCCTTAGTACCAAGGTAATTTTTCCAGAACCATTGCATTTGTTCGCGAGTCAAAAAGTAGCCTTTAGCAAATTTGTGCTGAGAGCCAGTGTCACAACCAGGCGATATTACTGGATACAGTAACAATTGCCTTTGTATTAACGGGCCCTGTCGGTCGCGAGCAAGCAAACACAAAACGGCGGCGAGATTAGCCCCAGCACTGTCACCGCAAACTGAAATGGCATTTACGTCAATGCCTAAGGTCTCCGCTTCTTGTTGCAACCACAGTAGTGCGCGATACGCATCTTCTGGGGCTGCAGGAAATTGCGCTTCTGGTGCTAAACGATAGTCCACCGAAATCACTACCGCTTTGCTGGCATTACACAACATCCGGCACATTCCGTCGTGACTATCCAAATCACACATCACGAAGCCGCCACCGTGAAAAAACAACACCGCGGGCAATAATGCAGCGTCATTTGCACCAGTACTCTCCGGATAATATATCCGCGCTCGCAGCGGATCATTTCGGCCAGGCTCGTTGTCTCTGGCGACGATTGGAATCAGAGTATTCACAACTTGATATACCGGCTCTACTTTACCAGCCACCGCCTTCACACCTTCGCGCATCAATGCGGGCGTGACGTCAGCCATAGGTAACTGAGGCTGACTATTCATGAATTCTAATAGGGCTTTCACTTCCGGGGCTAGCATCATCACTCCGTCATTCTTCTTGTTATATAAAACACTGGCTGTACTCGGTAGCTAATCGCAAAACACTTGCTCAAAACACGGATTACGCTCATTAACCATGGACTGGGCCTTAGAAATATACGCAGACTTAAAGTCAGGATGTGTAAATATCCAAAACGCGCCGCGTTCAATGGCATCAAAAACCAGTTCTGCCACATCACATGGCTGCATACCGTCGCGAATGCCATCACGTAAAAAATCGTTCAATTGCCCTGCTTTATGGAGAACGTTATCGTCGGCATCAATGAGATCCATAATATTGCTGGCTACCTGGGCAGGACATAGTACCGACACACCAATGTCAGCGCCCTGTGACTGCAAGTCATAAAGCAAAGTTTCCGACAACGACACCAGCGCATGCTTACTCGCACTGTACGGTCCCATCATTGGCGAGCTCAACAACCCCGCCAGCGATGACGTATTTACAATATGCGCTGGCGATGCCTGCGCCAGCATTCGCGGCACAAATTCATGTATGCCAAAGACCGCACCCATGAAATTGACGTTCATTACGGTCTGCCACTGCGCAACGCCGCACTCCCAACTCAGACCATTTATCATAATACCCGCGTTGTTGAACAACAGGTTTACACGGCCATAATGAGAATAGGCAAGATCGGCCAATGCTTTAACTTGGCTAGGGTCAGAGACATCACAAACCATAATTTGATGGTCAATATTGCGCTGTAGCAAATCGTGGCTCAGAGACTCGAGCCTAGGCAGACTAATATCTGCGGCAACAAAACGGATCGTTCTAGCCGCACAAACTTGAACTAAGGCCAAACCGATTCCACTGGCCGCGCCAGTGATAACAGCGACCTGCTGCTCTTCTATGTCCATTGATATCTACCCCGTCATTATGTTGCTAGTTTTCACAATGCAACAATGTGCCGATCTTAATCTCAATAATCATCGTCGAGATGGACTAGTACAAACCATCACGATAGGGATATGCTGTATTTTTGCTCTACAATCGCTGCAAACAATGGTGAATATAATAAGCGACCCTATCGACATGAGCTTAGACAACACCCCCGCATATGACTTATGCACCTTTAGCGGCCTTTTAGAGAGCATTTATAAAGGCTTAAACGAGACGCCACTGTGGCAGGGTTTTCTATGCAAATTACGTACGGAAATGAGCGCGAACATTTGTTTTCTTATCCTACGCAACCCCAACCCTGGGGATGCGGGCCTACTCCTGAGTGACGGCCTGCCGCCCGCGCTGTCGGGCAGCCCAAACAATGTCTACAGTGATGGACTGTATGCCATAGACCCTTTTGCAAACCTTCCCTCAGACCAAGTCACCACACTTGAAGAGTTTGTGCCGACCGAACAGCTTTTACGTAGCGAGTTTTATTTGCGCTGCATGCAACCTTTTGATTTATTACATATTCTAGGCGTAGACATGCAGCTCCCCGGCAGCTTGCGGGTGAGCCTACGCATAACTCGCTGCGCCAATGCACGCTCATTTACCGCAAAAGACAAAGAGAAAATTACATTACTGATTCCACATCTGCAGCAGGCAATACCCCTCTACGCCAGACTCCAGCAAATGGAAACCGAGAGGTCGCTTCTCGATCGTACCGTCTCCCAACTATCACTCGGTACGATCATTCTCGACGACGGCCGCCGCGTACTTCACTGCAACGCCGTCGCAGATCGCATTATCACGGAGAAAGACGGAATCTGCAGCAAAGACCGACAAATACTCATTACTCATAGCAGCGAAGCCAACCACTTTAGACAACTAATTAATAATGCAATTGACGCCCATAAACAAAGCAAACCCTACATCGTTCAAGCCATGGCCATTAGCCGTAAAGCTGGACGACTACCCTTAAATATAGTGGTTCGCTCAATGCCGCAAGTGAGTCAGCTTGACGGACAAACCGTGGCTTCGGTCGCTATTTTTATTAGTGACCCAGAATATAAATCTCACACTTCGGCGGAAATATTAGGTCAGCTTTACGGATTAACGCCAGCAGAATCGAGGCTCGCCATGGCCTTAGCAGATGGACATAGCCTAGAAGACGCCAGCAATAGTTTGCATATCAGCCGCAACACGGCCCGCGCCCATTTACGCGCAATCTTTGCCAAAACCGGTGTCACCCAACAAACCATGCTAGTTAGCTTACTATTGAAAAGCGTTGCGGCATTTCTGGCGTCGTCGCGTTAAATTCATATTTAATGCTATTTACTAAATATAGTTAATCTGGACGATTAAAGCCCTCTTAAAGCCACATAAGATCATACCTATAGCGCCTATCGGCTCAGTAAATTTAGGTATGAAGGGTGTCGTTAAAATGACCAAAAATAGCTGCAACACACAGCGTCGTTACGTAATCGTCGGCGCCGGCATGGCTGGCATTTTAGCAGCCATAAAATTACGCGAAGCAGGCAAAGATAATATTCGCGTGTACGAGAAGGCAGATCGCATCGGCGGCACGTGGCGCGAAAACACCTACCCAGGCCTGACCTGTGACGTACCCTCACACTCATATACCTACTCCTTTGAACCCAATTCGGAGTGGACTCGGCATTTACCACCAGGGGATGAGGTTCAAGCTTACTTTGAATCTGTAGTCAAAAAATATCAGCTTGAAGAAATTATATCTTTTAATGAAGAAATCACCGACTGCCAATTTAACAACGAGCAGTGGCAGATTTCTACCTCAAAAGGCAATACCGACTACGCCGATTTCGTCATTGCCGCTACGGGTGTACTACATCACCCACGCATCCCGGCCATAAAAGGAATGGAGAAATTCAAAGGAAAGTTATTTCACAGTGCACGCTGGGATCATTCTGCTGTACTAGATAATCAACGTATTGCTGTGGTTGGCACTGGCTCTACTGGTGTTCAGATCGTAACGGCACTCGCCGATCGAGCAGCCAATTTATGCCACTATCAACGCACTCCGCAATGGATAATGCCCGTAGTTAATGCCGAATTTAGCGAGGCAGAGAAGGCGCTTTTTCGGAATAATACCGCAGCGCTCAAACGCATTCAGAACGACCCAGAATTAGAAGTTAATATCGAGCGCTTTTCAGTCGCGATCACCGAACCCGATTCTGCAGCAATGCATGAAATAGAGAATATTGTTAGACAAAACTTAGAATCATCCGTAAGCGACCCCGAGCTCAGAGAACGTCTTCGGCCTGATTATCGCGCGGCCTGCAAGCGACTCATTTACTCCGAAACATTCTACCAAGCTGTACAAAAGTCCAATGTCGACATACTAACCGAAGGCGTGGAGGTCATCGAAGAGGACGGCATTCGCAGCCTCGACGGCACCCTAAGAGAATTCGATATTATCGTGCTTGCTACTGGTTTCCACGCCGACCGCTTTATGAGACCAATGCAAATTACCGGCGAAAACGGCATTACACTTGAACAAGCCTGGGCAGAGCGCCCAACGGCTTATATGTCGGTATCTATTCCTGGCTTCCCCAATCTATTTATGCTCAACGGCCCCAATGGCCCCGTTGGCAACTTCTCCCTCATTGAGATCGCCGAACAGCAATGGCATTACATTAGCCAACTGATGGCACCGGTGGAAAATGGTGAATATCGGAAAATTAGCGCCACCCAGACAGCCCTAGATAATTTCGACAAAGCACGGATCGCGGCCGCCAAAAAATCGATTTTTGGCTCTGGCTGCCAGAGTTGGTATTTGGATTCTCAAGGTGTACCCGCTACGTGGCCGTGGACCCGTGCGCAGTTTAAAGCCGCAATGCATAAGCCAGACTTTTCAGCGTTCCACATGATCTGAACGCTATTACGGAATCACAAAAATCGGGGATTTAGCATGAGGAACGTAGCTCTTATTACCGGCGCCTGTTCGGGTATCGGCCTAGCCACAGTAGATAGCTTACTCGCCAGCGGTGCCACCGTTATTGCCTGCGATATCATGTCCCCATCGAATTCGCTTTCCACATTATGGCAAGCCAACGGTATACATTTTTTCCAGCTCGACGTGGAAAATGAAGCAGCAATACGTGCCACGCTTACCCAAATTGCCGATGAGTTCGCCAGCATCGACACCCTTGTCAACTGCGCAGGAATCAGCGGTTGGGGCGGCGTAAGCGATATTGATATGGCGCAATGGCAAAAGGTATTAAGCGTTAACCTGACCGGCAGCATGCTGATGTGTAAATACGCACTACCGGTCATGCTCGCCCAAGGCCACGGCAATATCATTAATGTAGCGAGTATTTTTGGTCTAGAGGCCTGCGACAATAATGTTGCCTATAATGTATCCAAGGGCGGCATCATTCAATTAACTCGCAGTATTGCAGCGGACTATGCCAGCTGCGGTATCCGCTGCAACAGCGTGGCGCCTGGCTTGATTGAAACCGCCATGACCAAAGATATCGCCCTAGCCCCGCAACTCCATGAAAAATTTATTAGCTGGCATCTGCAAGGCCGCGCTGGCCGCGCCGACGAAGTAGCCAGTGTGATCGACTTTCTTGCATCTAGTGCAGCATCATTTGTAAACGGTCAAACCATCGCGGTTGACGGCGGATTTAGCGCTGGTCGCAAATTTGCAGCCCATCCCAAATAAGTCTATTGGGCGACCATAAGTGACCATTCTTTTTACTTATATCTTAAATAGTCCATTTCAACGATGTTTCACCTCTATCGCCATGACATAAAGATGTTATTAAAAAGACAGAAAAAAGATAAGCCGCCAAGGCCGCATTTAGCTATTCAGATTATAAAAACAACATTTTAGGAGTACATTATGTCATCACCGAAAAACTACAGTTACGCAGTAAGAGCGCTTATTATGGCCATAGCGGCCATTAATATTAGCTATGCCGAACAATCAAACAACAGCCTGGAACTAGAAGAGGTAATTGTAACCGCCCAAAAGAAAACTGAATCGCTACAAGATGCACCAATTTCCCTAATCGCATTTGGTAGTGAAAAACTCGAACAGCTTGGAATTAGTGATGTTGGCGATATACAAGGCGCGGTACCGAATTTATCCACCGCGCCACACCCCTCAAATCGCAACTCACTCACTGCTTTTATTCGCGGCGTCGGCAACGCTGACTTACAAATCACCAAAGACCCGGCGGTGGGTGTTTACCTCGATGGCGTCTATTTAGGTCGTTCTGCGGGCTTAACTGCCGATATCGCCGACGTGCAAGCGATCGAAGTATTACGGGGGCCCCAAGGCACCCTTTACGGACGCAATACCACCGGCGGTGCGATTTCAATTCGCAGCGCGCAAGCGGACGAGGAATTTAGTCTTAAACAAAAATTTAGCAAGGGAAATCGCGGTTACTGGCGCACATTAACGCAAGTCAATTTACCTATTACCGATACCGTCATGGTGCGTGCCGCGTTTAGCCGCAGCGCTGAAGACGGCTGGGTAGAAAACATCGGCACAGGTAAAGATTTTGGCGAACAACAAAAGCAAGCACTCCGTCTTGCTGTGCGCTGGTTGGTTAGTGACACACTGACCTTAGATTACGCCTTTGACCAATCTGAAATCAATGGTGGCCAACTCGCCTATCAGCTGACTCACATCACCAACCCAAATGGCGCTGGATTAGCTCCGTTTTCTCGTAATACACGTCAATCGGCACTGTCGGTTAATAATTTGGAAAAAAGCAGTGATGACGTTAGTGGCCATAGTCTAACGGCAAGCTGGTTTATTAGTGACGATCTCACAATTAAGTCCATTACAGCCTATCGTGACCTCGATGAGTTCGCCTACCAGGACTATTCTGCCAGCGCGCACCATTTCAGTGGCGGCGCATTCCCATCCATGGTCGCCAGCGGCGCTGAAATTCTCGACACTCGTACCGACAAGGTTCAAGATCAGATCTCGCAGGAAATCCAATTTCTAGGCACGCTATACGGCAAAATAGACTATGTAGCCGGCTTGTATTATTTCAAAGAGAAAGGCCGCGAAGACCAACTCGCTTCACTCAATCTTTTAGCACTGGGCGGATTCCCAGAAATAGCTGAAGAATATAATGAAGTAGACGCCAGTGCCGAATCCCTAGCCGCGTTCTCTCAATTTGAATACACGCCCGACCTGCTGGAGCAGCGGCTTCATTTGACCCTAGGTATGCGTTACACCAACGATAAGCGCGAAGCGAGTAAGTACGACAACTTATTCAACAACCTAAATGGCACCACAGTGAACGGCGAGCAGTCCTCCAGTAAATTCACCCCCAGCATCACCGTGGCCTATGACCTCAGCGACGACATAAATGCTTATGCCAAAATCGCCACGGCCTATCGGGCAGGTGGGTTTAATACTCGAGGCACAGAGTCACGCTTTGCCTCAGGCTTCGACCCGGAGGAATTACTCGCCTACGAAATTGGCAGCAAAGCCGAATTATTTAATCGCCGCGTACGTCTTAACCTTGCCGCCTTCTTATACGAATACACAGACTTACAAGTAGACCAAAGCGATCCTGTCAATATTATTGCAACCGACACATTTAACGCCGGTGAAGCAGAAATGTCAGGCGCAGAAATAGACTTAACTGCCGTATTGAGTCGCGACCTACTACTAAATGCTAGCTACGGCTATCTTGACGCCAATTACGAGTCCTTTATTCAATATGGGCAAGAGGTGTCAAACTCAAAAAATGTTCCGTCTGCGCCTCAGCATAGTTACAACATTAGCTTAGACTACGCTCGAACTGTTTCATTCGGCGAACTCAATGCCGCGCTGAACTACAGCTGGGAAGATGAATATTACTTCAGTTCGCAAGGTGTGGCCCGCAAAGACGACGTTGGGCTATTAGGCGCGACACTCGGCGTCCGCAATATCGCAATGGGCGATGGCGAACTTAGCGTACAACTATGGGGCAAAAACCTAGAAAACAAAAACTACGCTGCGCACGAAATCGACTGGGCTGCCAGCGGCTTCGTAACCACCATCTTTGGCGAACCTCGCAGTTTTGGGCTAGATGTAACATTGTCCTTCTAACAACTCACCAATAAAATAGCCAGCGCCACGCTGGTTGAGTATCCAGCAGGCTACAGTATTAGCCAAACCTGCTGATCATTATTCCCTGTATGTGGGTATATTTACGGCTCAGGGATATGGGAAGTGTCGCAACGCTGTTTGACTAACAGCCCACGCTGCGACTCTTCCTTTACAAACTCCGAGGCCAAATTAGCGGTTACTACCGCAGATAAGCAAGGTCTAAAGGAGATAAGCGAACAACTACTCCTGCGGAAGTCCCTCCGCCCTTGCCACTGTTCAATAGCAACAAATGCTTCGCCGCCCCGAAGCTCCGGTCAATCATGACATTTCCCGTGCTACTCACGCCAACTAAGAACAAGCTTAATTGGAATTAAGTTCTCTCAGGGCAAAAATGCAAAATATAGAAAATCGCTACTAATTCATAATTTCACGCGAGGTAATGCTGCTTAAATTTACCGGCGGTATTTACTTGTTAATTCTCATAACCAACGATTTGTCTCAAAAACAGCTGTACCGCTCGCCAACGGTTCACGAGCAGAGCGAGAAAGATCAATAGACACCCTACTAATTGTATTACTGACATACTCTCTTTGAACCACAAGGCCGCAATCAAGGCAGTCCACACCGGCTCAAGGACCATAATAACCACACCATTACTATATGGAGAAAGACTCTGAGCATATGTCTGTATATAAAATCGCATTGCAGTGCCAATCGTGGCAGAAAGCATTACCCACATCCAAACCATTGGAGATGCGACCAACTTCCCGATTTCCCAGCTTTCCGTAAACGCTGAAAAGATTCCCGTCACAATAGCGACAATCATCAGTACCAACGTTGTTAGTACGAGCACAGGAACTTGCGGCGTGTTTCGTATTAGTCCATCCCTGCCGGTCTGTGAAATGGGATTTGCGGCGCGGGCGTTAAGGTTGAAGTAAATTGCAAAGAAGCTTGCGGCTGCCAGCAAAAGCAACTGTGCGGCCTCCAATTTCAGCTCTTGATTAAGCGACAGTAGTGCTAAGCCGCAACAGGCTATCGGCAACGCCACCCAGGTACTTTGAGGAACAGCTTCTTTAAAAATTAGCCGCGCAATTACCGGCACAAGTACGACAGCTAAGCTAACTAAAAAGGCCGCCTCCCCTACATGGCTTGAGGCGGTGAGGCCGAGCACCCATAGGCTCATCGCCGCACCGAACACAACGCCGACCTTAGCGCAGCGCCACAGGCTAGCTATAGTCAGTACGCGCAATTGGCGCCGTGCTAACAGAGCCAGCAATATTGCAGCGATCAAAAATCGCGCCGACATAAACAATAACGGCGGCATAATCGCCACCGCTTCCTTGGAAAAAATCCAGCTAATGGCGGCAAGTAAAGTAACCGCTACGAATAGCAGATCAGCGGACATTGTGCCTTTAATGCCGCCGCGCATTTTTGTCATAATTTATTGTCTAGTCCCTATTAAAATAAGTGGTACGCTTGGGCGAGCCACTGAACGATACCAAAATGCCCCAGTTTGTAAAATCAAGCAATGACATTCCAGCAAGGATGACGCGATTTCTGATTTATATGACAAAACCTTACCACCGCTGAAATTAAAGGAAAATGCGGTTTTAAGTAACTCCACAACTGCAGGCCTTCCCCCCCCAAACGGAGGTGTTAAAGGCCTTGCCACCTCGTCATACTCGGTGTTGCTACAAACTGCATAGCGAATAAGAACTCGAAAGAGACCACGACATCAGGAGCAAATATGTCTATTACTGAGGCGGTTCACATCGGCGCAGACGAACTGCCGTTCATTGACATTGGCGATGGCAGTCTACTACGGGTATTACAAGTCAAGCGCGGCGAAGGCCTGTGGATAATCGAGAACATCTTCAAAGCAGGCTATGAAGTTGAAACCCACAAACACACTGGACCAGTGTGGGGCTACACCAGCTCCGGCGCGTGGAAGTACAAAGAGTACGACTACGTTAACCGTGCCGGTTCATTCCTTTATGAACCAGCGGGATCAATGCATACCCTGCAATGTATCGAGGACAATACTCGGGTGTGGTTTCAAATGTATGGCGCAAACCTTAATTTGGATGCCGACGGCAATATCACCTACGCTGTAGATGGGCAGATGACCCTCGACTTCTACCTCGCCATGTGCGAAGCCCAAGGCTTAGCAACGCCAAAAGTATTGGTGGAATAAGATGAATATTGATGTATACAGCCCAGACAGTTATCTAAAGGGGATTCCCCACAGCCAGTTTCAATGGCTGCGCGAAAATGCACCGGTGTATCGCCACCCTCATCCTGACGGCAGCAGCTACTGGGTGATTAGCAAGCACGCCGACGTCATGGCGGTGTCACGGGACTTCAAGACTTTCTCTGCCGAACGGGGTTTTGTGCTTATTGATGACCTGCCGGACAGCACCCTAGAAATGGCCCGCAACCAATTACTCGGGATGGATCCGCCGCGTCACGCCAAGCCTCGCCGCGCCGTCATTACCCGCTTTACATCGAGCCGACTCAAGGCACTTGAGCCACAAATACGCGCCATAGCCCAAGAGATTATGCGCTCAGCCCAAGGCCGTGACACCGTGGACTTCGTCGATGATTTGGCCGGCGATCTGCCCACCGCGGTCATCTGCGAGTTAATGGAAATCCCCCGGGACATGTGGCCGCAGATCCGGCGCTGGTCCGACATGCAAACTTCTGCCTCGGACCCCGACCTAGGCGGCACCGAGGAAGACGTTCTGCAGGCCAGCATCGAAATGGGCACCTACGGTTTTGAGCTGGCCTGTGAGCGCAAGGGCAAAGACGGCGACGATCTGATATCCCTGCTGATTAACCAAGAAGTCGACGGCGAGCTCATTTCTGAAGCGGAGTTCGCCAGCCTATTTGTGCAGATCGCTGTGGCAGGCAATGAAACCACCCGCGGCTTAATCAGCTCCGGCATGTACCAGCTCCTGCAGCAGCCTGAACTGTATCGGGAGCTCGAAGCCCAGCCAGAGAAATTGCCTAGTGCCGTAGAAGAAATGCTGCGCTGGACCTGTCCTTTGCACTACTTTCGCCGCACGGCGACCTGCGACACGGACATCGGCGGCACGGCGATTAAAGCAGAAGACAAAGTGGTCATGCTGTATAGCTCAGCCAACTTTGACGAAGCGGTTTTCGATCAGCCGATGCAATTCAACATTGAGCGCAAGCATAACCCTCACATGGCCTTCGGACACGGTATTCATCTCTGTCTTGGCGCAAACTTAGCACGGATGGAGGCAAGGATATTCTTTGAGGAGTTCTTCAAGCACTTCGCCAGTATCGAACTGTTGGGCGAACCCAGTTATATACGCTCAAACTCTATTCATGCCTTTAAAACGATGCCCGCGAAGCTGCTACCGCGTTAATGCGGTAGCCCAGCGAGCCAAAGCAGTACCATCACCCCCAGAGTAAAAATATTCTGCTAGGCTAATAACAATTTTGCTAAAGACGCTGCGCATTACTGCCAGTAGAACACCATTGCCACCTGAAGATTGGCGAGCAAAGCCATGGCCATCTCGCCCATAACCGACGCACCTATAGAAGTAATCACTGCTAACACGCTATAGTTAAGCAGAAACCAACTCACCAGCGCCTTAAAGGACATAAACCCATGACACTGGAAACCCCCACCACAGGCCTACAATTACGCTCGCTCGTTACCGACGACGGACACCTGAAATTACTTCTACAATCAGCCCCGATCCCTGAACCCGGCGAGAATGAAGTGGTGGTGCGAATTGAGGCAACACCAATCAACCCATCCGACCAAGCGACACTGATCATTCCCGCTGATGTCTCCACCGGCGAAACCACAGGAACGGGCGCTGACACGGTATATACCGCCAAATTACGCAAGGGTATCGAAAGCCGTGTAAAGCCACGTGTTGGCAAACCACTGCCCATCGGTAACGAGGGTGCTGGCACCGTTGTAAAAGCGGGCAGCAGCGACGCCGCACAAGCATTACTCGGCAAAACCGTTGCCGTTCTCGACGGCGCACTGTATTGCCAGTATCGAAAAGTAAATGTTATGCAATGCATGACACTGAACGAAGGCACGACAGCAAAGGCAGCCGCCTCCTGTTTTGTTAACCCGCTAACCTCGTTAGGATTTGTGGAAACCATGCGCATGGAGGGCTACAAAGCCATTATTCACACCGCTGCGGCATCAAATTTGGGGCAAATGCTCAACCGAATTTGCCAGGATGACGGCATCGACCTGATTAACATTGTTCGCAAAAAAGACCAAGCCGAGCTCCTCAAAGCGCAAGGCGCGAAGTATATATGCAACTCCAGTGATGATACTTTCATGGACGACCTTACCGCCGCGATTGAAGCAACCGGCGCATACATTGCGTTTGACGCCACCGGCGGCGGCGACCTTGGCAGCCGAATTCTAAGCTGCATGGAACGCGCGGCACTGAAAGATGTGGACTTGCCTGGACCGTACGGCTCTACCACCTTTAAACAGCTTTACATATACGGCGGCTTGGATATGTCGCCAACGATTATCAACCGCAACTTTGGCTTTAGCTGGGGAATTAACGCCTGGCTGCTCACCCCATTTTTGCAAAAGGTCGGCATGGAAAAAGGCATGGAACTGCGCAAACGCGTGGCGGATGAATTAGACACTACTTTTGCGAGCCACTACAGTGATGAAATCTCACTGGTCGACGCACTTAACAAAGATATTGTCACCGCTTACAGCCAGCAGGCGACAGGCAAGAAATTCCTAATCAATCCATCAAAATAACGGCGGCGACGGGAAATGCAATGGCGCTTTTCCCAAGACCAGCACCGAAACATGATCAGCATCCCTAGTCAGGTTTTATTAAAACCGCCTAGGGATCTGCGCTCATCCTTGAATATCCGAATAAACCTAGACTCGCACATAAGGCAGCGACGGCCCGCTACTGTAATCGCAATCCAAAAACTCCGTATAACAATAAATAACGAGAATACTGAACATGGATGCCGACAAACAAAGAAACGATAAAAATCAGGTATTAGATTCTAAGATCCCCGGCGCTGCGTACTATGCCCTCGGGGTCCTGACGATGGTGTATAGCTTTAATTTCATTGATCGCCAATTACTCGCCATCTTACAAGAGTCGATCAAAGCTGACCTAGGCTTAAAGGATGCTCATTTAGGCCTGCTGACAGGCTTCGCTTTTGCCGCCTTTTATGTCACTGCCGGGATTCCGATTGCACGCTGGGCAGACCGTGCCAACCGTCGCAATATAGTCGCACTCGCAGTATTTACCTGGAGTTTTATGACCAGTATTAGCGGCCTAGCGCAGAATTTTGCGCAGCTTTTACTTGCTCGAATTGGGGTTGGTGTCGGTGAGGCTGGCGGCAGCCCACCCTCCCACTCGATGATTTCAGATATCTTTCCACCCCAAAAGCGCGCAACAGCAATGGGGCTTTATTCCTCTGGCGTCAATATTGGCATTCTCTTTGGCTTTTTACTTGGTGGCTGGCTAAATGAATTTTTTGGCTGGCGCGTTGCCTTTGTCGTCGTGGGCCTGCCCGGCATACTGCTGGCGATTATCGTTAGATTCACTATTACAGAACCAATGCGAGGCCAATCTGAAGCGCGAACAGCAAGCGTAACGCAAGCACCACTCACTGAGGTGCTTTACGTGTTATGGAGTCGGCACTCATTTCGCTACCTCTCTATGGGCGCCGCGCTCAACGCCTTTGCAGGCTATGCAACGGCAAACTGGACCGCCTCATTTATGATTCGCAGTCATGGCATGACCACCGGCGAACTCGGCACTTGGTTAGCCCTGATACTGGGCTTAGGAGGCGCGATTGGCGTAATTGCTGGAGGCTATATCTCTGACAAACTCAGCAAGCGAGACAAGCGCTGGTATATGTGGATGCCCGTACTCGCGCTTGTCGTTGGCCTACCCTTTACCGCCGCCGCGTTTACCGTTGACGGAAAATACATGGCCTTAGCGTGCCTTATAATTCCCGGCATAATAATGAACAGCTATCTCGGCAATGTCATTGCCATGAGCCACGGTTTAGTGGGCTTGAGTATGCGAGCCACCGCGTCAGCCATTCTGTTTTTCATCATTAACATTATTGGTCTAGGGCTAGGGCCTTGGAGTGTAGGCTTACTCAGTGACTTACTCACACCAAGCTTTGGCGGCGCCGCACTAGGTATGGCACTGCTTTACATCGTGCCAGCAATAATGATGATGTCGGCCTTGTTTTTCTATGCCGCATCTCGCAATCTGCAAAGGGATTTATCGCTAGCGCCAGATTAAATATCAAGCCGGTACCGTGCACAGTGAAAACAGGCATAGCCAATTAAGCTCATAGGGAAATGAATGAAACGTTACGAAAAACTGGCGCAGGATATTCGTAATTTGATACACAGTGGCGCGCTGGCATCTGGCGAGCGAGTTCCGTCAATCCGACATGCCAGCAAAACCTATCGCGTTAGCCCTTCGACCGTCTACCAAGCCTATTTTCTGCTAGAAAATCAGGGGCTAATCCGCTCGCAACCGCGTTCAGGATATTATGTGTGTAACACTCTAAAGCGCCAACCAGCGCTTACCAGGCAGGTTTTAAGCCCGACCCAAGTCGATGTGAGTGAGCTGGTTTTTTCGGTGCTTGGCTCACTCAGCAACCCGAGTATTATCCCCCTAGGCTCAGCCTTTCCCTGCCCAAGCTTTTTCCCTATGACTCGGCTGTCGCAATCACTCGCAAAAGCCAGCCGCGAGATGGATATACACTCACTGGTCTCATACCTACCAGAAGGCAGCGTCGCGCTTCGTCGACAACTTCTTCAGCGTTATGCAATAGCCGACGTACACCTTGGCCACGATGAACTTGTCATTACCAATGGCGCTCTGGAAGCATTAAACCTAAGTTTACAGGCCGTTACCGAGCCGGGGGATCTCGTCGCGGTTGAAGCGCCAGCCTTCTATGCCAGCTTACAAGCACTCGAACGTCTGAAGTTAAAAGCCATCGCCATACCGGTAGACCCAGTTAATGGGATTGACCTGCCTACAATGACAGAGGCACTCAAAAAGCATCCAATTAAAGCAGGCTGGTTTATGAGCAATTTTCAAAACCCAACCAGTGCCAGTATGTCTGACCCCAAAAAGCAGGCGCTTGTCGCCTTGTTCACCAAACACAAGGTCCCCCTGATTGAGGACGATGTTTACCAAGAACTGTACTTTGGCAATATCCCGCCCAAATCGCTCAAATCCTTTGATACCGATGGCTATGTACTGCATTGCAGCTCCTTTTCAAAATGCCTGGCCCCCGGTTATCGAATAGGCTGGTGCGCGGCAGGAAAATACAGCACAAAAATACACCGCCTTAAGTTAATGACAACACTGTCAAGCTCAATTCCCGCGCAACTAGGCATCGCCAACTACTTACAATACGGCGGCTATGATCGACACTTGAGGAAACTGCGAGATACCCTAGAACTTCAGCACGGCTATATGACGGCCGCTATTGATCGATATTTTCCGAAAAACACAAGGCTTTTGTCCGCAGCAGGAGGCTATTTTCTGTGGATTGAGCTGCCTGAACACATTGACTCACTGCAGCTCTTCCGCGCCGCGCTAAACAAAAACATCAGCATTGCTCCCGGCCCTATTTTCTCAGCAACACAAGGATTCAAAAACTGCATAAGGCTCAATTACGGCTGCAGCACATGGACAAGTAAACTCGAAAATGCGATAAAAACGCTCGGTACACTAATCAATGAGCATTAGCCACACCTTAGCAATTGCCCACCTCAGATAACTGACCCGTTAGAATCGGGCCCATCTGTACCTGTTTTACCTTTCAGAAGTAGACTAAAGTATAAGCTCAGCGATAACAGCAATTGAGAAAATGGCAATGATGAATCAGCAAGACCCAAACACCGTCTCAAAGCAAACACCAAAACCACTTGGTATCGTCGAAACATTAAAGCAGGGCCTATCTTTATTATTTGCCCTTCAAAACAAATCTGGTCGAAAAAGACTCATGGATCAGGCGGAGTCTAATCCGATGCCAATACTGTTTGCTGGCGTATCGGCAATGCTTATTTTTTTCTTGGTTTGCTTTATTACCTCACAATTGGTTATTAAGTTTATTGTTTAACTGAAATGATCCATTGAATCTTTAGCCATGTAATAAACGCGATAGCCAAACTCGCGGTACAACAAAGCCTTAAATTCATAAAATGCAATCAAGCCCCATACGTATCAATGACTTCTCGCGCTACGCGCATTGCGGACAGGGCTGCAGGGTAGCCGCAATAAGCCGCCGCATGCATAACGATTTCACGAATTTCCTCTGGGCTAACGCCATTATTTAACGCCCCTCGCACATGACCTTTCAGCTCACCATGTGCCTGTAACGCAATAAGCATAGACACCGTCACAATGCTGCGCGTTTTACGATCAATGCCTTCGCGGGTCCACACTCCGCCCCAGGCATGCTCCATCGCCGCCTCTTGCAAAGGCATATCAAAATCTGATGCATTGCCTAATGATGTATCAACATGAGCACTACCCATAACTTCACGACGAATAAGCTCACCGGCATTTCTATCTTCAATACTCATAAAATTTCACCAATAAAAATTATATCTAAAATCGCATCAGCTGCCGATTAAATCAACACCCACCCCCAACGAACTGATCACAACACCGTCAAAGCGCCTAATGAGACCTCGCTTTATCCGTTTTGCTCTAGCTGTAGTCGCCTAGCAGTATATACTGGACAAAGTATAGGCATCGAAGATTAAGCATTATGGAACTGGAATGGGACAAAAAGCGCAAAGCACTCATCACTCGCCTGAAACGAGTTGAAGGACAGCTGCGCGGTATACAGAAGATGATGGAAGAGGAACAGAGCTGCGAACGGGTCGCCCAACAACTATCGGCAGCCCGCAAGGCCTTAGACAAAACGTTTTTCGAAACAATGGCCTGCGCGATGCAACAGGAACTGTCTAAAGGCGCTGGTGCCGGCGACAACGCCGTAACGAACGATCAAATCAGTCACATCACGGCGCTGTTAAGCAAATACGGCTAAGGCCTAATGCGCAAGCCCATCGGCGCCGACATTTGACTGACCGTAGGAGTTTTTTCCCGACGGGCACCCGAAGCGAGTGCTCGCTATCTGCCTTTAAATTGTATCGCTGCCTAACCAGCGCGCCGCGACTCCGCAACAATAAAGAACAATGCAGACATAATGAAGCCAGCGCCAAGCCATTCTAGCCTGCTCACCGACTCATCCAATATAGCCACACCCGCAACCATGCCCACTACCGCCCCCTACGGAGCAACTCGGCTAACCTGATAACGCGCCAACATATTAGCCGGCACCGTTAACAACGACGCCCAAGTGAAGTAACGACAACCAGGTACTTACCGATTCATTAAGCCAATTTTTCTGAATAGCTCCGCCCTCCGATAGCAACGTTGCTAGCAGAAACTGTATGCCTGAAATCAAGCCCGACCAAACGACGATACTTAGTGGATTGTAACTACCACCAGATAAATTATTTTTTTAATTACAATATTGGATACTGACCACATCGCGGCGGCCGTAATAGTGAGCGTAAATGCCAGCACGCGGATCGCATGCGAGTCGCTAGACGAATAAACCGAGAAGATAAAGCAACACCGACCGACACACAAGCACTATCACCATGACAATAATTTTTTGCTAGTTTAGAATCACTAGCTAGAAAAAAAATTCAATATTAATGACGCGTGGCGACCAATAAGCCATACACTAGAGACAAGTTTCTCCAAAAAATAATGCAAGGCAATACACCCAATGAGCAAGCTTAAGATACGAAGAAAATCCCGTGCCGAATCCGGTAAAGCCCTCTATAACGACCGCAAAGATATTATCCGCCGCGCCGCTGGTAATGTGTTTTTAAAGAAAGGGTTTCTCGCCACTAAACTAAGTGACATAGCCGAAGAAGCGAATATGGACCGCGCCAGCCTTTACTACTATGTCGGCTCTAAACAAGATCTTTACGAAGACATTTATTCAACGGTGGTTGGCGACAACATCCAGCAAGCACAGATAATTGCGGAGGAAAATATTCCCGCACCTGAAAAACTTGCCAAATTAATGACCGCGCTCATGGCGTCGTTTGAAGAGAAATACCCGTATTACTATATTTTTGTGCAAGAAGACCTGCGAAAAATAGAGTCAATGAACGACCCTAAAAACGAGCAGTGGCTGGAGACGAGCAAAAAGCTCTCAAAAGAGTATTTTAGCCTCATCAATAACGTTGTTACCGATGGCATGGCTAGCGGCGAGATTCGGTCAATACTACCCCCTAGACTGATCACTCATTCGCTGATCGGCATGCTGACATCGTCGTCGCAGTGGTTTCGTCCCAACGGCATCATGAAATCGAAGGAAATTGGTGCTGCGCTGGCAAATATGGTACTCGATGGGCTCAATAAAAAATAACTTAATGTGAATGAATCAAGAGTTCAGCAAATCTAGCGAGCAAGAGTCAGGGTTATTTATACAGCCTTCATCTCAGCTACTATTAGCTCCTATGCCAATTGCGCCGCAGCCGATATTTCACCACGGCGGAGCTAATTAGCGTGAATAAAGCTCATGTGCTGGGCTTAGTTTCTGAATTAGTAGAGCCAAAAGAGCTTCAGGCGCACGTGGCGAATATTGTAACCAATCTACTTCGCAATGGCCCAAACGCGATAGCTGAAGCCAAACGCCTAGTACTAGATATCGCAGGACGTGAAATTGACGCCGCGATGATTGCCGACACCAGCGAGCGCATTGCTCAAACTCGTGGCTCCGACGAAGGCAGGGAAGGACTTTCTGCAGTTCTGGAAAAGCGCAAACCCAATTGTATTCAATAGCCGAATAAATCGAATATAAAAATGAGAAGCATGGCCTACAAAGCCTTGCCTCTCTCAGCTGTCAGGGAACTCGCTTTTATCTAGCGCAACAACAGTAATGGCTGACGATTTTTTTGCAGCATTTTAGCGGTAAAGCTACCGAGTAACATATTGCGCAAAGGATGATGGCTGTATGCCCCCATTACCGTCATATCAATTTCGTTATCAATTTGATACTGGCATAACACTTCGTCGCCACGCCCTTGCAAACACACTGTAGTATGTTGAATATTTGCCTTTGCAAGTATGCTCGACGCCGATAACAGCAAATCTTCGCCAAGCTGTTCCTCACCGACATAAACCAAATGACACGAAATATCTTTAAATAGAGGGCTATTGACCATCATATCAAGCGCCTTTTGCGCTGCGTCCTGACCATCATAAGCTAGCATCACTTTCTTCGGTGCAGTAAATTCCTTATTCACAACCAATACCGGTTTGTGTAAAGCGCGAATAACTGTTTCCAAATGAGCACCCAGCTGCCCCTCGCGATGCTCGTCACCCCGTACCCCCATAACGAGCACCCGAATTTCTTCTTCGTGCTCAACCAAGGTCTCTTGAAGACTTCCGTTACGCTGCCATGTCTCAATATTACTTACGCCATCGGCCTCCACACGCCGGCGTGCAGCATCGAGCATTAGCTTACCTTTTTCCATCAAGAGCCGACTGCGATGCTGTTCAACTTTAATAAGCTCCTCTAACAACTCTTCCTGGCTACCAAGGCCAATGCTGCCACTCAAATCAGCAAGCGGCGCTTGAGGGCGATGCTCCAAGTTGTGCAGCAGTTTTACCGGCGCACCTGTTTTATCAGAGAGCCAGGCAGTGTAGTCACACACCGCTGTGGTCAGACTCGCGCCATCAATGCATCCCAATATGTAATTATTATTCATTAGTGCCCTCCGAGAACTTTTTCGATTTCTTCCGGCTTATCGTGAACGCCAAAACGGTCGACGATGGTTTCACTGGCTTCATTTAAACCAATTAGCTCGACTTCTGCGCCTTCACGGCGAAACTTTAACACTACTTTATCAAGCGCAGCCACCGCCGACACATCCCAAAAGTGAGCGCGACTCAAATCGATAACCACTTTTTCGTTGGCTTCCTTAAAATCGAAAAACGCGACGAACTTATCGGCTGAATTGAAGAATACTTGGCCGATCACTCGGTAATAGCGAGCGGCGGTCTTTTCATCAATTTGACTGTCGACATACATAAAGTGGCTAACTTTATTTGCGAAGAACAATGCGGCTAACAAAACGCCAACAAATACCCCAAAGGCCAAATTATGCGTCCATACCACCACCGCAACAGTCGCGATCATAACCACATTGCTCGAAAGCGGGTTTGATTTTAGATTGGTCACTGAGCCCCAATTAAAGGTACCAATCGACACCATAATCATTACCGCGACAAGGGCTGCCATTGGGATAATTGAGACCAAATCACTCAAAAACACCACCATAGTCAGCAACATTACCCCAGCAACCATAGTAGATAGACGACCGCGACCACCCGATTTCACATTGATCACTGACTGACCAATCATGGCGCAACCGGCCATACCACCCAGTAAACCTGAGAATATATTGGCGATGCCTTGGCCCTTACACTCGCGGTTCTTATCACTACCTGTGTCAGTAAGGTCATCAACGATTGTCGCCGTCATTAATGACTCCAACAAACCTACCACGGCCAATGCCGCGGAGTAGGGAAAGATAATCGCCAAGGTTTCCATATTCAACGGGACTTCTGGCCAGAGAAAGATGGGCAAGGTATCCGGCAGCTCGCCCATGTCGCCGACGGTGCGGATATCCAAACCCACTAACAGACTAAACGCCGTCAGACTCAGAATACACACCAGCGGCGAGGGAATCACTTTGCCAATCACCGGCAAGAGTGGGAACAAATAGATGACCCCGAGCCCCGCTGCCGTCATCGCGTAAACGTGCCACGTGACATTAGTCAGTTCTGGCAACTGCGCCATAAAAATGAGTATCGCCAAGGCGTTTACAAAACCGGTAACCACCGAGCGCGAGACAAAGCTCATCAATTGCCCCAGTTTGAAATAGCCCGCAACAATCTGAAAAGCCCCGGTTAGCAAGGTCGCGGCTAGCAAATACTGCAAACCGTGCTCTTTAACCAAGGTAACCATCAGCAGGGCCATCGCGCCAGTCGCGGCCGAGATCATGCCTGGGCGCCCACCGACGATGGCGGTAACCACCGCGATACAAAACGAGGCGTAAAGACCTACTTTTGGATCAACGCCCGCGATAATAGAAAAGGCTATGGCCTCAGGGATCAGCGCTAGCGCGACGACCAAACCGGCGAGGACGTCCCCGCGGATATTACCCAGCCAGTCTTCTTTCTTCGATAACAACAGCATAAAAATTCCGATATAGACGATTAACAGGCAAGCCTGCAAAGGCAAAGCCGAACATTATAACACCGTATGACACTCTGACTCTGACCGCTGTGAGTATTGCCAAGGACAAGCAAGCCGGCCTACAGATTGGGCCGCGAAATCAGCGGGACCATGAGCTCACTCCGCCGCCAAGCAGCGCAAACCGCTCTAGGCAAAATAACGCTGTGTAAGCTCGACGAAGCGTTTCACCGATGCAAGGGATTCATTTTCCATCGCATTAAGGTGCCCACGCACCCGGTCCTGGGTAGCACGAGCATGCGCGACATCTTCTTCACCGTAGGCAACCCCTAACTGCAATGCAGGGTTCTTCGCCACCCATTCTTCACGCGAGGCATAATGTTTTGGCAACACTACGCTCGTGCAGCCACACATCGCGGCGTAACAGGAATACATGCTAGCGTCGTCAAAGGAGTAAAAGACTTCACAGCGATTAAAAATCTCCGCAACCTCAGGATGAGGCAGCCCGTCAATTTTAGTGGCACCCGCTAGGCGAGCGTCAATTTCGACACCTTCGCCCTTACGAACAAGGTAGCAGGCTCCTTTCCGCTCAGCTAAACCATGATTTCGATAAACGTCGTTTACCGAAAAAACAAAAAGTCGTTCAGCCTTCCCACCTGTTACAACTGGGTCATCAGCAAAATCAGCATACTTAAAAAAAAGATCCCCATCATTGTAATCGACAATACCGGTATGAAAGCCTGGTCTATGCAAAAGCCAACGCACCACATTGCGATTACCTAAGGGGTTCCCCGCAACCACTTCTGGATATACAACAATATCTCGCGCCCCCACCCCCCAAAGCTTCGCTAACGGTGTATTGAGGTCGGGATGACAAGAAAATGACACACCACGGATTGCGTCCTTTAGGTTCAGGCGAAATTGTTTCAGAAGGCTATATGCCTTCTTACGCTGCACCCACTTATCTGGCCAAATGACCGCCGTCGCGCCCAGCTGATTCAATTCATGACACAGCTTGTGCAGCGCAATACGTCCACCAGACGTGTCGTCGTAATCTGGAGTTACAATAATATATTTAGGCTTAGCGCGCATTTACTTCACCCAATGATGCTTGGGACACTTATAAAAAAAACTCGTCAACACCCTAAAGCTCATATCTGCAAAGATGCCATCAATGCTTGCTCTTTCTCTAGGCACTGCCGTGATCGCGCACCAATCTTTCGCGCCGGCACCCCAAAGTACGAACCAAAAGAACTCAGACTTTTCGTTACTAAACTAAGCGCACCCACGGAAGCACCATCTTCTACTACCACTCCGGGCAACACGACTGAACCCGCACCAAAAATTACATGACGACCAATGCATACATCAGCGTGATGCACATTGCTGAACTCTGAAGGAACCTGGGGCCCAACTAAATACTCGCCACTATAATCGTCACTACTACTATAGATACTTACTCTTGACGACGTGCCGCCAAAATCTCCAAAGGATATCTTGCCCGCGCCGATCATTGAGGTGAAAACAGCGAAATGACAATAATTGCCGATCATTATGCCGCCCTCACCGGCAGACAGAACACAGAAATCGTCGATTCTGACGTTATTGCCAATAGTAATTTTTCCGCAATTATAATAAGAGGCCTTATCAGATAGTGCGACGTTATCACCAACACGCGCAAAGCCCATCTCTTTGATCTGCTCTTTCGACAAAATTCCCATTTCAAACTTTCCTTATTACATCAACAACGCGCTGAACATCAGCGTTCTCCAGCGCCGGGTAAATTGGCAAACACAAAATTTTCCTGGACACCGAACTTGCCACGGGGAGGTTATTTGACGAAGCCGATGGCAATCCTCGGTACATCGGAAATTCGCTAATAAGCGGATAAAAATAGCGACGAGTATAAATATCATCACTTAGCATCAATTCGTATAGTTCATCTCGGGACATGCCGAAATCACTTTCAATCAAAATGGGGAAATACGCGTAATTATCCACTACTTGTCGTTCGCGGCTTGGTATGGCAATACCACTGACACCCGCCAGACCACGTCGATAATAGGCATCAATATCCTTTCGACGCTTAATAATCTGATCGAAATATTTTAATTGCAGCAAACCCATAGCGGCGTTTACCTCGCTCAACTTCCCGTTGATCCCGGGAGCAACCACTGAGACCTCGTTCTGAAAGCCAAAATTCTTTATATAGTCTAGGCGCCTCTTAGACTTGGCATCCGGACAAATAACAGCGCCACCTTCAAAGGTTGTAAACACCTTTGTTGCATGAAAACTGAGCACACTTAGGTCACCATGGTTCAAGATACTACCCGCTCGATCCTCAACACCAAAAGCATGTGCAGAGTCATATATAACTTTTAAATTATATAAATCTGCTATTGCCTTAATAGCGTCCGTATCACATGGATTGCCATAACAATGCACCGGCATGATAGCTGTAGTTTGCGGCGTGATGGCCGCTTCGATTTTTTGAGGATCAAGATTCAAACTAACGGGATCAATATCAACAAATACCGGCTTTGCTCCTTTCCATAAAAGCGAGTGACTGGTTGCCACAAAAGAATAGGGAGTAGTAATAACCTCGCCGGTAACACGCAATTCTTGCAGCGCTGCAAGAAGGGCGATGGTGCCATTATTGAACAAAGAAATATGCTCAACGCCCAAATGCTCACACAAAGCACGCTCGAAGCGCTGATGCATCTGCCCTCCATTCGTCAGTATCTTACTGTCCCATATTTCTTCCAGATACGGCACATACTCATCTAGCGGGGGCAAAAATGGTTGCGTAACAAAAATTGGCTTATCGGGCATTTCTCTAACCTATGTCGACATATTGCTTAAATAAAATTGTTTCAGTCAAACGATAGCAAAAGGAAAAATTCCGAATCAGGTTGTATCACTTTTGCCTAACTGCTATGCGAATACCTAAAATCCTTTCCAAAAATCGACAAACCCATTTTTGCAATGAAACCACTGGCACTGTAGCTCTAGATTCATATCCGCAACCAGCCGCTCAACATGACTTACATCATCCCGAAGCAACACCCAGCACTTACTTTGCGGACAATATAGTGACGATTTAAACCCCCACTGGGCCATCAATATTTCCATGCTCTTATTTGTATGAAATGCAGTGTGAACAGGAGGACGCAAATAAAACCAATCTGGGTCGCTTGGTACACGCTCACACACAAGAGTGTGAACAATCATGCAGCCATCGCTCGTAACGAGCGAGTGCACCCGATCTAAATCATCTCGGCTTCTTACATGTTCAAACATTGCAGAATTGATCACCGTTTTATAAGTTCCCAACTCTTCATCTTTCAAATAGGGACGATCGCCGCCTTTATTCACATAAGGATCATATTTCGGCAAACTCATACCAAAATACTTATTTAACAAATGACTTAAACTGCCATACCCGGCTGCATAATCCAACATGCTGCTAGCATCAACAATATTACTTTTACTTAGTATAGCCAACATCGCAGCTTGCTCTAGATACGGAGGCTGGTTAATCTCGCCATCAAACCCTGCTCTTTCATGAAAATGGTGAAACTGGTAGTTTAGCTCTCCCCACACCTCATCCGACATTTCAACATGAGTTCGAGATATGACAAATCCACAACTATCACATCGACAATAATGCACATCACCAATATCAGTCATTAATTTTACTATATACGGATCGGTATACCGCTTAGAAAAAAAGTATCTTGACTTTCCGTTACAAACAATACAATTCATATAGCAGTCGAAACTCCCTAACTAATTTGACTGTTCGATCCGCTACCAGAAAGCAACAATCCTATGAAAACTTAAATCCAGTCATCTCCACAATCTCGCAACAAAATGGAAAATCAGACCTCAACGAAGAAATGGTAGCACCACTGCCCTAACAACCGGTTTACGCCCAGACTTTGAATTGGAAATAAAGCAAAGAAAACCAATCTCACTCACTTATGAATACTAGAATTGTCGAAAAATATTATTTAAAAAACTCCTTACGTTTTATCACCAAAACGCCAAAAATATAAAATACCACTTGCCGCGGCAAATCCTGCGACGGTATTTTTCTTGCTGTAAAAATAGAGCAAGAAAAGTATCTCCGTGCTTTTTAAGAAAAAGGCGAAGCTTAAAATTATAAAAAACGCGATCGTAACGTGAATAGTAGACATAAAACTCTTCAAGCAAGTCCTGATCGCGTCCGATCAAGATATTTGCTGCCAATACGGTGCGAATAAACTCGCACACCCGCTCCACATCTCGCAAGGTCTTTAGGTACTTAGCCTCGGTTCGTTTAGATTTCGTTTTCCAGACCGCATTATTCTCGTGCTGTCGATAGAAAGACAAAACCTTATTACTCGCCTTGAGCTTGCCTCGCGACGCAGCGACTATCGCTAGCCATTGATCGTGAAAGGGCATTTCACTCATTGCCGGCATTGCAAGATGTAATAACTCCCGCCTTATTAAACTTGCGTGACCGGTAACACAATTATTTAGCATTAGCGCCAGCGGACAACGACCTTCAAGACGATTAACATTTGGAAAGCTGATATCCAAAAGATTGCCTTCAAAATCGACAGGGCTAACCTCGGAGTAAATTAGCCAGTTTTCACCAATTTCACTGTATAGCGTTTCAATTTTTTCGGGGAACCAGATATCGTCTTGATCTGCCAATGCAATGAATTCGCCACTACATGCCCCCATCGCTTTTTCAAAGTTCCGTACAAAACCAATATTCTCGCTATTACGAATCACACGGATACGCCCATCGCGCGCAGCATACTCATCAAGCAACCGCAATGTGCCGTCGGTTGATACGTCATCTACAACTACCAGCTCAATATTCTCATATGTCTGATTTAAAATAGAATCCAATTGCTCCGCCACAAAGCGCTCGCCATTAAACGTGCACATCGCTACAGATATCTTAGGAGGGGCGCTTAACACGCTTGTGGTCCACAACGATCTACGGTGGACCCGGACAAACACATTTTAGCAGGGACCAAAAATTTCACTCGCAATATTCGCGTCACGTTCATTTAAACATCCGAATCCAAATAGCCATAAAAAACTGCTGCCTCTGTATACCACCAGGCCCAAATTAAATCGAAAAAAGAGATCTTATGACGAGCTTAATCATTTGGCATGTGGCGACTCAAATCCAAACGTGACATCCCGCTTGTAGATTCGGAGCTATGAAGCAAAATATGCACATGACATCAAGGCTGCCCCACTATAGCCTAAGTATAAAAACCGGCCACTATTTATAATTCAGCGCAAAGCACCATACTTAAATTAGAAGGAGCATTATACACTCATAGCAAACAACTAGAGCCTTTTTACAACCTTAGCCGGAGAGCCAGCCACTACACAATTACTTGGCACATCTGAATTAACGAATGCATTAGCACCAATCACTGAATTCTCGCCTATCGTCACGTTTGTTGCTATAACTGCGCCCGCTCCGACCCACACATCGTTCCCAATACTAATATCCCCTTTGACCAACGGTCTGTGCAAAGCCCCGGGCACACCGTATTCGTGGGTACTGGAAAATATTTTAACATGAGGGCCCATTAGCACTCGATCGCCGATGCGAACCGTTCCAAAAGCCTCAATGAAGGAACCAACCCCAACCACAGAGTTTTCGCCGAGGGAAAATCCGCCGCCAACCTGAATATCAACCAAACGCCGTAATTCAGAGCGAGCGCCAAGCTCAAAAAAACCAGCACCCTTACCGATAAATATTCGAGTTTTCTCTTGTATACGCGCGCTACTACTAAGCCCAATAATAGGGGTCCTCTTTTTTTTCAAACGAGACCCAAGCAAATAGCGCCGAAACCAAAAATCAAATCTCATTAGACACCCATTATTATTCAAACATACCCATTAAATATGATTTACTGACATAGCGAGTATTCATTAGATTTCTAACCGCTAACTGCTTATTTCTCAGCATATAATCGAAAAATTTTGCCGACGAATGAACGTCGTACACAATGTCATCAAGTTGGCTAGGCAATTGGTCGTATTCAAGGTCGAAGTATGCCCCACTCCCTGTAGCAACTCCCTTACCCACACCGGCCACCGGCAAACCAAGTAACGCGTACTGCAGAAGCATTGTTGAGTTAATCCCAACTACCCCCCCGTAACGATCAAAATCAGTGTACGGATCAACGGCTGAACTCTGATACGTTACATTATCATGAGCTGGCAAACTCGAATAGCTTGCCCGCGGATGCGGACGTGCAATAAAACTCACTTGTGGGTATTGCTCCGCAAATTTAGATATAAAAAGTGCCATGCTCTTCACTGGCGAGGAAAGCACAATGTTCGTATCGCCTTCATCTTGCAAAGGTAGAAATATAGGCTTTGTCGAATCAAATTTTTTGACTTCATAAAAATTTGGCAATTTCAAACATCGAAAATAGCCAATAGACGCCCCCAGCACTTTTCTTCTAGCTCGCGCAAAACTTGCGGCGTTAAAATGGTGATCTTGAAGCCCTTCCTTTAAAAACTGGGCATTAGCATTAGTACCGAATTCACTAAAATAGCAGGTGCCAGCCTGAGGAAACCAGCCAGCCTCTGCATATATTAATTTTATATTTTCAGGACAACTTCTTCTTAGTTTGTCGTCAGCATCGGTACGCCCACCCCAAACAACAACACACTGAATGCCGTTCTTCAGAAGAACTTCCGAAAAAATATCTTCGCCTTCGAAGTAGTATTTATATTTAGAAGTAACAAATCTTGATTTGACCGACTTCTTATTACAGTAAAACAAAATCTCATGACCAAGCTTAGTAAGCGAATTCGCCAACGCAAAAAAAACACCGTGCTTCGCCGCCCATCGTTCTGGCCGATCTTCTTGATAAACTCCTAAAGTAAATAGGACTTTCATTACACCTTCTCCCGGCCAAATTACGGCAAGTACGCGCGCAGAAAAACTGGCCTAGAAAGCATTTAGACGACTAAGACTACAAAAGCCAAGCCCTCTAACCACCCACACCTTCTATGCAATTTTTTACTCACAGCCGTTCATTTCTAACAAAACTGATGCCACACCTTTAAGTTTGGCGCGGGCACGCAAATAACGACCTCGACCAAAGGTCAGTAGCGCAATAAATTTTCGACGACGGTTATCGCCAATATATTTTTCAACCACACTTGGAGGCAAGTTATGCTTTCTCGCATACAAAACAAATGACCGACCTTTATGGAAGTGAATAAACTCATTCACGGTGCTTGTGCGCTCTGTGGACCCCGCACCGACATGAGGAATACTAACATTACGGCAATGTACAACTTTCAAACCGGCATTATTAGCGCACTTACAAATATCGACATCTTCCTCATAGAGGAAAAACTGCTCATCAAAATAACCCACTGAATCCATTTTCTCGGTATCAAATAGCAACACTGCACCGACCAGCCAATCTACTGCCTCCACGCTACGGTCGTCGCTTGGGTCTAGAGCGGGACCAGCGATTGCGGCATCGCGCGACTTCATCTCGACGAGCAATTGTTGTATCGCCGACTCCGACAGCTCAGTATCTGGGTTTAAAATCAAGACATAACGCGTGTTGCTTGCGGCGATGCCAATATTGCACGCGCTACCAAACCCGAGATTTTCTGAGTTCTTTATTAACTCTACGTCTTGGCCGTATGTGCTCAGCAAGCTATCAGTATCATCTGTACTGGCATTATCAACAATAAACCACTTGGGTAAAGGTCCTGTTGCTGAGCTACGCAGAGAATCGATATGCCCACCTAAAACCTTGGCGCTATTATATGTCACCGTAACCAAGCTTAGTTCTGTAGAGAGATCCTGCATTATTAGGCCCTATAGATTGCCATGGAAAAAATATGCTTCATTACATCCCAGCCTTACAGACAATATGCGCAATGGCCTTACACCAATCGCTCGCATCTACTCCGTAATCATGGCTAAGTTTAACTGTACTCAACACCGAATACGCAGGCCGCTTCGCTGGCGTTGGGTAATCTTGCGTTGCAATGGCATTCACCACCGGTATTTTGACTAACGCACCCTGCTGATGAGCCTCCTCAAATATCGCCATGGCAAAGCCGTGCCAGCTCACCGCCTCGTCGCCGGCATAGTGATAAATACCGTAGCGCGCTTCTGGTAGATTTTGCTCTTCGGCCTCGTGCAATTGCCGAGCAACACTGATTAATGCCTGCGCGATATCCCCAGCATAAGTCGGGCAACCCACTTGGTCGGCAACCACGCCGAGCGTGTCCCGCTCCTTTGCCAGTCGCAGCATGGTCTTTAAGAAGTTATTGCCATATTCACTAAACACCCAGGCGGTACGCATAATAATGTATTTTGTCGCATGGCGCTGTATGGCCAACTCGCCGTCGAGTTTGGTTTGGCCATAGACCCCCGTTGGGCCGGTTGCATCCGTTTCGACGTAAGGCGTTTGCTGATTACCATCGAACACGTAGTCCGTAGAAACATGCAATAAGGGGATATCAAATCGCGCACTGAGTTTGGCCAGCGCAGTGGGGCCGTCAACATTCACTCGCCTCGCCAAGTCTGGCTCAGACTCGGCTTTATCGACTGCGGTATAGGCCGCCGCGTTGATAATGGCGGTAACGCCTTTATCCGCGATGATTTTTTCCAGTACCACGGTGTCGTTAATATCGGCGTCTTGACGACTCAGCAGGGTGTGGGCAATGTTCTGCGTCTTGAGCTGGTCCGCCAAGCATTGGCCTAGCTGGCCATTGGCGCCGGTCACCAGCAGGTGCATTGCGATCTGCGCACTCATTGCTGAAACAGCTCGGCAAAGGTGGGGGCCTTGCTGTCTTTATCCGACAGGGTAGGATTTTTTAGCGGCCAGGTGATCGCCATCGCCGGATCATTCCAAATCAGGCTGCCTTCGTCACTGGGGTCGTAATAGTCGGTGCATTTGTATTCAAAGTCAGCGGTGTCGCTGAGCACCACAAAGCCGTGGGCAAAACCCGGCGGCACCCACAATTGACGTTTATTTTCTTCCGAGAGGATTACGCCTTCCCACTGACCAAAGCTGGGGGAGTCGGGGCGAATATCCACGGCCACGTCATACACCTCACCGCTGACCACCCGCACCAATTTGCCCTGGGGCTTGGTCTTTTGAAAGTGTAGACCACGCAAGACACCTTTGGCCGAACGGGAGTGATTGTCTTGCACAAAGGGCAGACTGATACCCGCCATGTCGCGGTAGCGATCTGCCTGAAAGGTTTCTAAGAAAAAGCCCCGATGATCACCAAACACTTTAGGTTCGATAATCACGCAATCTTTGAGTTGGGTTGGAATGACGTTCATTTATACCCCGCGGCAACCCGCAACAAATACTCGCCATAGCCGGTCTTTTTAAGAGCCTCACCCTGCTGCAACAATTGTTCGGTGCTAATCCAACCCTGTCGGTAGGCGATCTCTTCTAGGCAGGCAACTTTGAGGCCTTGGCGATGCTCAACAGTCTGCACAAACTGTCCCGCATCAATTAAGGAATCGTGGGTGCCGGTGTCCAACCAGGCAAAACCGCGACCCAGCACTTCAACACTGAGATCGCCGCGCTGGAGGTAGGCAAGATTCACATCGGTAATCTCTAGTTCGTCTCGCGGCGAGGGCTTGATATTGCGCGCAATCTCGATCACGTCGTTGTCGTAAAAATACAGGCCTGTTACTGCGTAGGGCGATTTCGGCTTGATGGGCTTTTCTTCAATGCTGATCGCCTTGCCAGCTTCGTCAAACTCAACCACCCCAAAGCGCTCTGGGTCGGTGACGTGGTAGCCAAAGACTGTTGCTCCGGACTCTTTGGCAACGGCACTTTTAAGATTGTCTGAGAATCGCTGACCGTAGAAGATATTGTCGCCTAAGACCAAGCTGACATTGTCGTTGCCAATGAACTCAGCGCCAATGGTGAAAGCCTGGGCCAAACCGTCGGGGCTGGGCTGCTCGGCATAAGAGATATTCGTACCAAACTGGCTGCCATCGCCCAATAGGCGCTGAAAGCCCGGCAAATCAGTGGGCGTAGAGATAACTAAAATATCTTTGATACCCGACAGCATCAGCACTGACAGTGGATAATAGATCATTGGTTTATCGTAAATTGGCAGTAACTGCTTGGAGCAACCCATGGTAATGGGGTGTAAGCGCGTGCCAGAGCCACCAGCGAGGATAATGCCTTTGTATTTCTTGGTCATGGTGTTTCCCTTACCGGCCTGATGTCACAAACATCAGGCCCAATATGAATTTAGTTTCGCCTAAGCACTGAGCTGGCGACTCAACGCTGTCACTGCGTTCAATGGATACCTGCCTTCGCAGGTATGACAACAACTTAAGTCACTCCTGCGCAGGCAGGAGTCTATACCTTGGCCTTGTACCTCGCGCCTCGCATTTACCACCCAACGGCATTCGCTGCGCTCAGGTGTATACCTGTCCCTGCCTCCGCAGGGATGACGCGCAGGTATGACAATAAATTAAGTCACTCCTGCGCAGGCAGGAGCCTATACCTTGGCCTTGTACCTCGCGTCTCGCATTTACCACCTAACGGCATTCGCTGCGCTCACGTGGATACCTGTCCCTGCCTCCGCAGGGATGACGCGCAGGTATGACGACAAATTAAGTCACTCCTGCGCAGGCAGGAGTCTATACCTTGGCCTTGTACCTCGCATCTCGTATTTAGCACCCAACGACATTCGCTGCGCTCACATGGATACCTGCCTCCGCAGGTATGACCCCGTCGCTCCGGCGTAGTCGGCCCCCGCCCCTGCGCAGGCAAGGAGGCTAGCTTTTGCGTCTCCCGCCTCCCCTCCAGCGTTCAGCTGTTTTCAAGCGCTCAGCCCGCGTCGCCTATCCGATCCAGCTTATAGTCTCCCGACAATACCCGCTGCCACCACTGGGGGTTATCTAAGTACCATTGCACGGTTTTGCGAATACCCGATTCAAAGGTCTCTTCTGGCACCCAACCCAAGTCGCGCTGAATCTTGCTGGCATCAATCGCGTAGCGGGCATCGTGACCGGGCCGGTCTTTAACAAAGGTGATTAAGTCTTTAAAACCTTTGCCGCTGGCGCGGGAATTGGCATTCTCGGGAGCGAGTTCTTCCAGCAGTTCGCAGATGGTTTCCACCACCTCAATATTGCACTTTTCATTGTGGCCACCAATATTGTAGGTCTCGCCAAGCTTACCTTCGCGAACCACTTTAAACAGAGCGCGGGCGTGGTCTTCGACATACAGCCAATCGCGGATTTGGCTGCCATCGCCATAGACCGGCAACGGTTTGCCGTGCAAGGCGTTAAGAATAATATGGGGCACCAGTTTCTCGGGGAAATGGTAGGGGCCGTAATTATTGGAGCAATTAGTCACCACGATAGGCAGGCCAAAGGTGCGCCCCCAGGCTCTTACCAAATGGTCGGAGCTGGCCTTACTGGCCGAGTAGGGCGAGCTGGGCTCGTAGGACGTGGTTTCCGTAAACAAGTCGGTGGTGCCGTGAAGGTCACCATAGACCTCATCGGTGGAGATATGATGGAAACGGAACGCGGCCTTTTTGTCGCCCTCTAGTCCTTGCCAGTAGGCGCGGGCCGCTTCCAACATAGTGTAAGTGCCCACCACATTGGTTTGAATAAAGGCGCCGGGGCCGTCGATGGAGCGGTCGACATGACTTTCAGCGGCCAGGTGCATCACAACATCGGGTTGGTGCTTGGCAAAAACGGCGCTCATGGCTGCTGCGTCGCAAATATCAACTTGGGCAAAGGCGTAACGGCCAGAACCTTCCACGCCGGGCAGTGACTCTAGATTACCCGCATAAGTAAGCACATCCACATTAACCACGGCGGCATCGGTGTCGGACAAAATATGGCGAACTACGGCGCTGCCGATAAAACCGGCACCGCCGGTGACTAAACATTTCATATTTAAAAAAACCCAAAAAATATCAGTGCCCAGAAGATAATTCAGTTTATTAAGGCAGCACTTTAAAATTAACGCGCGCGCTCTGTTCTACCGACCTTATGCTCTGGCATTACCGCATCACGAAAGTCTTGCCAATGGCGAAATCGATAGAAATGCCGACGCAGGCTAAACCACAGTTTCACCGGATGAAATACCACGCGATGCCATAGCAGAGGCTTCTCGGTAGCGGTATTTGACGACTTAGCCACACTGGTTTCGTGAACTAACTCGTAGGCAACATGAGGCTCAACAGCGAAAACATTTAGATCAAACAGGAAAAAGTGGTCAAATACTTTATCAACGGGCTCATATATGTTCTGAGCATAATCAATAAATTTTTTCATGCCAGCGCGATTCAAAACATAGGCCTGCGTTCCCAGCCCACCGCGCTCGGGGCGAACCAAGCGGTGCTCGCCAATAAGGTGTTCAAGTACGGTTCGTTTACGAATTCGCAGCGACATCAATCGAACCATGTCCAGGCCTTTATCAAGCACCGAGCGATACACATCGCCAAAACGATCTTCAATAACAACATCGTCCTCAATGACGCAGACGTAGTCATGACCGTCACGATAAGCCGATTTTATCGCCCGCAAATGCGACAAATAACACCCTAACTCACTCGCCGTTAAGCACTTACCATGACGCACCATCGCCAAATTGCCAAGAATTTGCTCGTCACCTTCTAAAGCAGGCATACCCACTCGGCCATCGATCGCCGGAAAAATATCCGCACTAACCCCCTGAGACTGCAAGTCGGCAAGCAGCTTTTGGGAATTTTCCGACGTGGGATTAAGGCTTATCACCCAGCATATGCATTTTTTTTGCATGTAACCCTCTTTCTTCGCCTTTCATCAGCCCCAAGCCGAGCGCAATCCACCCTCGACAAGCGGCTAGTCACGCCCATTAAGTAAAATTTCAAAGGGACAGCAGCGCCTTGTATGATTCCAAGCGTCCGTTTATATTCACCCAGCGCTTAATTGGCCATCATCTCGACCTCAATTTGGCGACTATTGTAACATTTAAAATAGAATAGAACGCAGCAAGCCGGCCAAACTGAATACAATGGCTTAACCACATAAACCAGCACCCCGAACTGGATTTCAGCGTAATGCCAAGCCACAATATTATTATTAGCACCCAAAACTACCCCCCCGCCGCTGGTGGCATTCAAAATTACATGCATGAACTTGCCCTAGCGCTGCACCAGCTCGGCAATACCGTGCACGTTATTTGCGACGCACCAACAGTAGATGGCCAAGACCCTTTTGACAATGAACTAGCATTTTCAGTGAAACGACTAAGCGGCCCCAAGATCCTGCGCCGCTACCGCAAAGCCCATAAAGTTTCTTCTCAGCTCAAAAAGCTGAATCAACCCATATTAATTTGCGATAGCTGGAAAAGCTTGGAACTCCTCAATACCGAGAAATTAACCAATACCTACTGTATTTGTATTGCTCATGGCATGGAGTTTCCTGCCCAGCTCGAAGCCAAAAAGCACCAGCGCATCACCAAAACCTTGGCGAGAGCAGATTTAATTTTAGCTAATTCAGCGTTTACAGCCCAAAGAGCAAAGCCCTACACCCCTGATTTTACGCGACTTCACACATTGCATCCGGGCGTAAATCCGCCAATTCAAGCCAATAGTCATGAGCAGGCAAAAGCCAAAAGCTGGCTTGGCGAACACACCCCTATTTTAATCACCGTGGGCCGCATAGAAGCCCGAAAAGGGCAGGACAAAATCATTGAGATCATGCCCAAGCTGCTTGCGGAGTACCCCAATGCGCTATATCTGATCGCGGGCAGCGGCCCCCTGCAAGATAGTCTCGTTGCCCGCGTTAAAGAACTCGGCCTCGGTGCTAACGTTAAATTCTGCGGAAGAGTGAGCGACGGCGAGCGATCAGCGCTACTACAAAAAGCCGATGTTTTTGCCATGCCCTGCCGCGCGGTTGGCGATTCGGTTGAAGGTTTTGGAATTGTCTATATAGAAGCCGCCATGCTCGGCCTACCCAGCTTGGCCGGACGTGTCGGCGGTGCTGGCGACGCCGTGATCGACGGTCAAACCGGATTACTGTGTGATGGCGACAGCGAGGACGATATTTATCTGAACATCAACAAAATGCTTGGCGACCAGCAAGCCTTGGCAAGCATGGGACAAAGAGCGTTGCAGCGTGCGCAAACTGAATTACAGTGGCCCCAGATAGCAAAAAAATTACTGGGATACGTAGCCGAGCAACGGGTAGCAAACTAAACCTAACCACATCAGCTACTCTTGCCCGCTATGAAATAAAAAGCCATGCATTCCTGGGCCTTTGCCCTGGGCTTTATCGCTGAGCAGGTCGTCAATACGCTGGTGGATATTGGCCACTTTGCGCTGAGCTTTCTTTATTTGCATAAACCCAGGCATTGCATGGCCTGGAATGACACCGGCACTACCAACGCCGTCAATCACCACTAAACGCTGTATTTGTGGCGCATCAGGCACGCTAACATCACGCTGCACCACAACATTGTGCAAAATCAAATCCCGCGAAGGCACGCGGTATGCCAACCAATGCTCACACAAGGCATTCACCGCATTGCGACAATCATCATCATAGTCATTTTCCCAAAGGTACTGCTTTAGCGATAGCGAGACCTCTCCGCCGCTGTCACGAATCAACTCCGAACACAGCCCCCTGCCCATATCGGTGTCAACAAAACCAAAGCAGCGACTGATATGCGCAAAAATCTTGTCATCATAGTGGCGCTCGAGGCTCGCCATAACCTTGAATTCATCGAGATTATCGTCGAAGCTCGACAGGGGCTTTAAGTTTTTCGGGAAGCCCTTACTACGGCGCCGCTCCGCGATACTAAAATCGGGGCGTCGCACTTTAATACACCGCGCGGAATCACTCGGATCAACATAGCACCAGCGATTACCACCCGCGGCAAACGGCTTTAAGGCCTTGAGTGCAATCATGCCTTGTCGCTACCGTCGGGGTTGATGTTCCGCGCCCAAACATAGTCGTGACTAAAGGGCTGAACCATCGTTGCCTCAACAATATAGCGTGAGTACAAGGTCGAATTTAATTCCTGCTGGAAAAAAGTGCGCGCCCGCGCGGCCCAATCTTGGCGCTTAGCATCGTCGTGATGAAATTCCCGAATCTTAGCAATTAAATCTTCTTGGTCATCAAAATACACCAAGGTTTCCGGCGGCACGTATTCCGAAAAATTGCCGCTGCTGTGAGCGAATTGCAGCACCCCGTTACCACCAAGCTGAGACATACGGTCTGAGGTATACCAGTGATCGCCTTCCTGGCGGTTTAAATTAAGCGCCATTTTTGTCTTTGACAAAGCAAGATCGTAATCCCGCCCCCACACTGGAGCCTCACCAAAACTACCGTAGGTTTTAAAATTCATTTCACCGTCTACAGCGTCTTTAATAGCTTTAACCATTTCCAAACGCTTAGTGAATTTTGTGGCATTACTGCAAAACAACAGATCGATGGGCAAATCGGTTTTAACGGAGTTATCTAAAACTTCAACCGTGGGCTCTACCGGATTGGGAATATAGTAAAGCCGTGCACCCAAGCCAGCGTAACGTCGCAAATCACGCAGGCCAGTAGTGACAAATACCGCGTCCACCACCCCCGCAAAAGCAGCAATGCGCTTGCTGTTATTGGGCACAAATAAGGGATCGCAATTGCAGTGAATCAATACGCACTCGGGGCGACGCTGGCGCACCAATTTAAGACTGTCTACAGTGATAATATCGCTGTGCCCAATAATAATAAGGTCGGGATCATTGTGTTCTACAACCTCAAGAAACCGCCTATTAGCAGCCTTTTTGCCCAGCTCGCGAATACCTAGAGGCGACTCAAACGCCGCGACATCGCGATCGGAAAAACTGCGCACATAGTGATTATTGCGGATTAAGCCGTATTTCATCTTCTCGGCCCAGCTAATCCGGTTAGCGCCATAGCTGCGCAGGCGCTCGTAATCCACGTGAAGCACTTTCATTCTCAAACCTCGTCTTAACGCTGCGCTATTAAACGCCGATACACACCAAGGGTACTGGCCAACTGACTACTCAAATAATAACTTTCTGGCAGCTTAATTTCCGCATCGGCGTCGATTAAATCGTCAACCCGAACCGCAAAGGCCACAATATCATCTGCCGGCACCAAACCCTGAGGAAAGCCCGCATTTAAAGATTCACTTGCGCCACCGCGATCAAAGGCCACCACCGGCGTACCGGTAGCCAAAGACTCCGGTACGGTTCGTCCAAAGGGTTCTTCTTTATTAGACATATGGCAAGTCACCGCTGCCAGTGCGTAAAATGCCGGAATATCGCTGCGGTGCCCAACAAAAGTGACCTTATCGCTTAAGCCTAACTCGTCGCGCTTAGCCAACAACTCTTCAAAGTAATGCTGCTTACCCGGCTCGGCATCACCCACCACCACGCCGTGACAGTCCTGCCGCAGACTCACCAGACGCGCCATCATATCTAAAAAAGCCTCTTGGCCTTTCCAGCGGCTCAGCCGCCCCGGCATCAGAACAATATGTTTACCTTGCAGCTCAGGATAAGCCGCATACAACTCCGCTCTCCACTGCGCACTGCAAGCGTCGCGATTAAACGCGGCCGGGTCCAGCCCTCGCGGTATCAAGGTGATTCTTTCCTCTGGCACATGGTAATTGCTGCGCATGTATTTTTTAACGCAATCAGAAATAGCAATCATATGCTCGGCGCGGGCCATCACTGCACTATAGAAGTTAACCGAGTACATACCATGAAAAGTACTGACCAACTTCGGTCGGGTAGCGGGGTTCATACGCCGCCAAGCGAGCCACACAATCCACGCTGGGGCGCGCGAACGGACATGCACAATATCGGCTTGCAGCTCGGCTAATAAGCGACGCATTGGCCGCACCTGCAATAACGACATGAGTGACTTGCGATGCACGGGCATTGTTATATGCTCGCTACCTTCGGCAACCAGCCCTTCAACCATTCGCCCTCCCGCAGATATCACCACCGACTGATGGCCCCCGCGCACCAGCTCTCTGGCCAACTCCACGGTGCCGCGCTCTACGCCACCGGAGTTTAGCGCCGGCAAAACTTGCACAATTTTTAAGGGCGGACTTTGATCAGCCATGCGCTCAAACGCTCCCGTGTAATGTCAATAACCAATCCGCCGCGCGGTCAGCCTCCCATAACGGGTAGGCCGCTTCTGGCAAGACTTGATGTAAATTTGCAGTTTCAAAATCCGAGGCCAAGCGGGCAGCCAAGACCTGCCCCATACTCTTAGTGACACGAGACTCCCGCAGCGGCGGCAGGCTCAGCAAGCCTGTAGGCGCGCCAGAACTAATGCTTTCGTAGACCATGGATACGCTGTCACAGCTCACCCACGCCTGACCTACCGCCGCCAAATTAGCCTGCAGCCAACCGGCCGCGGTTTGCTGATAGGGAATGGTCTCAATATTTGCCACATCGAGTTCCGCCACTTTCGCCAACAAATCGGCAGGAGTGCGCGGCGAATCAGACACCAGCCACGCCACCCCCGGCGACGCAGCAGCAATTTGCTGCACTTGCGCCAAAACAGCGTCGTTATCCCAAGCAAAATGCTTATTAATACCGCCGAGCAAGATCAAACCCTGGGCAGAATTTCGCCCCTCGGTAACCGGCACAATGTGATTCATCACTCCCTCTGTTGCCAGTACATTTTGGCGCTTTGGCGGCGCGTCGTGACGAGGCATGCAAACTGCGTCAAACAAAAATAGCGGCCAGCTCGGTCGCATTAACACCAGCGTTTTACCACCAACAAACCATTTAAGCCATAACAGAGGCAGGTGCGTGCGGCTGCCTGCGCCAATGATCCAGTCTGGCGATTGCTTGCAGCCAAACTGCGCCTGCAAACCAGTGCGACTAGTGTAGGAGAATCCCTGCTCTGCGATATTCAGCCAAGACACAGCAAGCGCCGCCTTCGCTTGCAAGCGTGCCACTAAACCCTTGAGCTGATTGAGATGACCAAGCCTGCCGTCGGTAAGCACCCACACCTGCAATGCCGCCATCAGTAAACCCCCGCCTCGCCTTCTGGGCGAGTCTTAAAGCGGCGATGCACCCACATATATTGGTCTGGCACCATACGAATATTGTCTTCCAGCAGCGCATTTATGGCCCGCGCATCCGCTGCGGGATCACCGCTGGGAAAGTTACTCATCGGGATTATCTCCACCCGATAACCTCGCCCGCCTGGCAAGCGCTGCTGCTGGGCAAACACCACCCGCGCCCGACCGCCCTTGGCCAGAGTACTAGTACCGATAGTCGTGGCCGCCATAACGCCAAAAAACGGCACAAACTCGGCGGACTTACGACCGTAGTCTTGATCCGGCAGGTAGTATAACCGCCGTCCTTCACGCAAGCGCCGCAAGGCGCGCTTAATATCTCGGCGATGTATAGGTTCACCGTAACGCCCACGTGAGCGGCTCAAAATATATTCGAACACTGGGTTTTTATGTTTGCGATAAAAGGAATCAGCAGGGTAGCGATAGCCTATCAAGGTACCGCACACATCAAGCGACGTAAAATGGGTGCCCAATACAATGATGCCCAGACCATCTTCACCAATCTCCAGATGCTCCCCGCCCACCAACTCAAAACCAACATCGAGCTTGTCTGGCGCCAAAAACCAAACTCGCAGGGTCTCCATTAAACCAACCCCTTGATTGCGCATGGTCCTGCGAATAAGGTCATCTCGATCAGCGTCGTTTAATGCCGGGAAACACAAGCGAAAATTTGTTTCGCAGGTGTGACGTCGATCGCCAGCAAAGCGATAGAATAAATTACCAATACCCGCACCCAAGGCATAACTCATACGCCGAGGCAGGTGCGCCAACAGCCACAGCACGCCAACACCCAGCCAAACCGGCCAATATTTGGGGTAAATTAATTTACGCTCAATTGTCATCGTTAGAATTTACACTATTGTTACAACAAGTATTACAAGCTCGCGCAGCTACGCAGCGGCGATAGATCATTTAATTTAACGTGCTGCATTGTACACTGATTAGTCACGCCAATTGCCACTGCGCCACAATAGAGATCGACACACTTCATGATGAACAAACCGAGCCGTACCGGAGTGGCCCACGTCCTCGATGCCTACAGATACTCGCTTAAGGGGCTGCGCGCGGCCTGGCGGCACGAGGTGGCATTCCGACAGGAAATTGCCCTCGCCGCACTTTTGCTACCTCTTTCACTATGGCTTGGCACCAACGCTAGCGAAAGAGCGCTACTGATTGGCAGCGTGGTCATTGTTATCGTTGTTGAACTACTCAACTCAGCGATCGAGGCCATTGTCGACCGAATCAGTACCGAGCTACACCCACTGTCCGGCCAAGCCAAAGATCTCGGCTCGGCCGCGGTGATGCTAAGTATGCTGCTGTGCTTGAGCTGCTGGGTAATGATTGCCGTCCAGCGGCTTTTATAGGCTACCGGCACACAATGAATTATTCTGCCTTTAGGCCCACACCCTATTGACAACACAGTGGTAAACAGGAATAATTCCCGGCCTAAATTTTCAGTACTAGGTTTCAAGGAGTTATAAGGGTGGCGAATTCTCCACAAGCTAAAAAGCGCGCACGTCAGGCGGAAAAAAGTCGTACGCATAACGCCAGCCTGCGCTCAATGGTACGCACATACTTAAAGAAAGTGCTGGTCGCAATCGCTTCTGGCGATCAAGATGCTGCCAAGACTGCTTACGTATCTGCAGTTTCTGTTATTGACCGCATGGCGGACAAAGGCATTCTGCACAAGAACAAAGCTGCTCGTCATAAGAGCCGCTTGAACAGCAAAATCAAAGCAATGAGCGCAGCCGCTTAATTCGCTTTTGATTTAGCCAATAAAAAACCCGCCAAGCGCGGGTTTTTTATTGGCTAAAATTTAAATCCACCTAACACAGACGACCGCTCAACACCCGGGACTCGCATCCGCCTTTATCTTAGCGTCTACCATCTCCCGTCCAGCATTATGCGCAAGCCAAGCCTGCCACCCCACATCAACTGACCAACAAATTATCCCGATGTATTAACTCAGGCTCAGCAATATAGCCCAGCGCCTCAGCAATACGCGCACTCGACAAACCCAAAAGTTTGCGGGCGTCCTCAGTATTGTAATTAACCAAACCCCGCGCAACCTCATTACCCTCAGCATCAACACACATAACAAGGTCGCCACGGGCAAACTGACCGCTCACCGCCACCACCCCCACGGGCAATAAGCTACGACCCTGCTGACGCAATACACGCACCGCGCCATCATCGAGCTGAAGCTTGCCGCGCAACTGCAATTGCCCCGCCAACCACTTCTTCCGCGCCGCAATAGGCCGCTGACCAGACAAGAGCAGCGTACCCAAGTCTTCTCCAGCAAATACTCGATCCAAGACTCGGCCTTCGCGACCACCAACAATCACTGTATTCGCACCCGAGCGCGAAGCAAGGCGCGCCGCCCGCAACTTGGTCAGCATACCGCCGCGACCCAAAACGCCGGCACTACCACCCACCATCACGTCGAGCTTGCCATCAGCCACATCGGCTACTGAAATCAACTCTGCCGCGGGGTTCTTACGAGGATCCTCAGCAAACAAGCCGCGCTGATCCGTTAAGATCACCAAGGTGTCGGCGTCAATTAAATTAGCCACTAACGCAGCAAGGGTATCGTTATCACCAAAGCGAATTTCGTCAGTAACCACGGTATCGTTTTCATTAACCACCGGCACCACACCCAACTCAAGCAGAGTTAGCAGCGTGCCACGGGCATTGAGATAGCGGTCCCGAGCCGAGATATCGTCGTGACCCAACAGGATTTGCGCAGTTTGCAGATTATGGGTGCGAAAGCGCTGCTCATAGGCTTGAACCAAACCCATTTGCCCAACAGCAGCCGCAGCCTGTAATTTATGGAGATCGTCAGGCCGCTCTTTCCAACCTAGACGAGTCATACCCTCAGCCACTGCACCCGAGGACACCAATACCACCTCGCGGCCGTCAGCACGCAGGGCGGCGATCTGCGCCACCCAAGCATCCAAGCCCTCTACACAGAGACCACGACCATCATTGGTGAGCAGGGCCGAGCCGATCTTAACCACGACGCGCTTACAAGCGCGTAAACTTTGCCGCTTATCAGACAAGCTTCTTCACCTCAGGGCCGGTAAACCACTTCAACATCGTGATCGTCATCTTCATCGTCGTCGTAATCATCGGTATCGCCAGCGGCGCGACGCTCCGAGCGGCGCTTATCTGCCAGCGCCTGAATACGCTCCCGCGCTTCAGACTGCATGGCATCCTGAATATCGCGCTCACGCTCAGCAGCCTCACTGTCGGTCGCCAACAACTCCGCCTGCGCCTCAACAAACTGCAGAATATCTTGGCATAGCGACTTGGTGTTCGCGCCCGTTATGGCAGAGACCTTATAAACTGGCCCAGTCCAACCCAAGGCATCAACCACTTCCTGACAACGCGCCTCGCGCTCATCCTCAGGGATCAAATCCAACTTATTCAGCACCAGCCAACGCTCACGATTCGCCAGCGTCGGACTAAAGCGACCCAACTCTTTTGCAATAATCGCCACCGCGTCTTGGGGCAAGGTCTCGTCGTAGGGCGCCATATCCACCAAATGCAACAACAGGCGGGTACGGGTTAAATGCTTGAGAAAGCGAATCCCCAAGCCAGCGCCCTCAGCCGCGCCCTCAACCAGACCAGGAATATCGGCAATAACAAAACTCTGGTGCTGCTGCACCCGCACCACACCCAAGTTCGGCACCAAGGTGGTGAACGGATAGTCGGCAACCTTAGGCTTAGCCGAAGACACTGCGCGAATAAATGTCGACTTACCGGCATTGGGCATACCCAACAAACCGACATCGGCGAGCACTTTTAGCTCCAGGCGCAGGTTGCGAATTTCGCCATCGCTACCCCGTGTAAATTGGCGCGGGGCGCGGTTAGTGCTGGATTTAAAACGGGTATTACCCAGACCGTGAAAACCACCCTGCACGACCTTAAGCTCATCGCCAGCCGAGACCAAGTCGCCCAACACCTCAAGGGTGTCCTCGTCAACAATCGTGGTGCCGACCGGCACATCTAGCACCAAATCTTCAGCGCTGCGACCGCGGCAATTAGCGCCGCGACCACCCTCGCCAGGGCGCGCGGTATAGGATTTTACAAAACGAAAATCGACCAAGGTATTCATAGAGGGATTGGCGCGCAAAATCACGCTGCCGCCATCACCACCGTCGCCGCCATCAGGGCCGCCCCAAGGGATAAATTTTTCCCGCCGAAAACTGAGACAGCCGTTGCCACCGCGACCTGCTTCAACTCGAATTACTGCCTCATCTACAAATTTCATTACCGCGCCAACCAAATAAAATGAATATACCGAAAAACCTATCTACAGAAACAAAAAAGCCCCGTCAATAGACGAGGCCTTCAAGATCACCGCGAGGTTTACGCTGCAACTATACTAATATACTTGCGGCTCTTGGGACCTTTAACCTCAAACTTCACTACACCGTCTGCCTTAGCAAACAGAGTGTGATCAGTACCACAACCAACATTTTCACCGGCGTGGAAACGAGTTCCGCGCTGACGAATAATAATGCTACCTGCACTAACTACCTGACCACCAAAACGTTTTACGCCCAGACGCTTACTCTGCGAGTCGCGTCCGTTACGAGTACTACCACCAGCTTTCTTGTGAGCCATGAGTCTCTCCTAATTCCTTAAGCACTGATACCAGTGATTTTCACTTCGGTGAACCACTGACGGTGACCAGCTTGCTTCATGCTGTGCTTCCGACGGCGAAACTTAACAATTTTCACCTTGGCGTGACGACCTTGCGCAATTACTTCCGCAGTCACTTTACCGCCCTCAACATATGGCGCGCCAATTTTTAGATCGTCACCGGTCTTAACCATCAACACTTTATCGAAGGTCAAACTTTCGCCAGTGGCAACTTCAATTTTTTCTAGCTTGAGGGTTTCGCCCTCAATAACACGGTGCTGCTTACCACCGCTTTCAATCACTGCGTACATGTTTATATCTCCAAGAGCCTGCTTGCAATAGTTTGTTTCGGCCGAGCGTTCGTATCGAGACCAATATCGAAATAGGGCCTAGCTACAACACGCCGGGACAAGTCCAGGCACCGTCACCACCACTTAACCATTAAGGGGCCGCACGGTTTTGCTTCAGGGGCGCGAATTGTACGCAGTTTTAAAAAAATACACAATACCCGCAATCACAAGTGACGCCTAGACCTTGACAGCTAGCGGCTGCGCTCATACGATGCCAGCCGACTCCGCCAGACGACTCCTTGCCACCATGCAACAGATTAGACAGGTCGTGGACAGCGAATTCGTCGCCGTCAATGACTTCATCATCGAACAACTGCATTCTAATGTGCCCCTCGTGGAAAACATCGGCCACTATATCGTCGATGCTGGAGGCAAACGCCTGCGCCCATTACTGAGCTTGCTCAGTGCTGGCGCCATTGGCCAAATTAGCGAAAAGCACCTGCAATTGGCCGCGGTTATTGAGTTTATCCACACCGCCACCCTGCTTCACGATGATGTTGTTGACATCTCCGCCCTGCGCCGCGGCCGCCCAACTGCCAACGCCAATTGGGGCAACGCGCCCAGTGTCCTCGTTGGTGACTTTCTTTATTCCCGCGCCTTTCAAATTTTAGTGCAGATTGGCAGCTTCCCCTTAATGGGCCTACTTTCTGACACAACCAATACCGTCGCGGAAGGCGAAGTACTGCAACTGACCCGCGCGGGTAACCCCGACACCAGTGAAGCCACCTACTTCGAGGTCATTCGCAGTAAAACCGCCGTCTTATTTGGTGCGGCCTGCAGTGGCGCCGCCATTCTCAGCGACAAACCGGAGCAGCAAGATGCGCTGCACGACTACGGCATAAATCTTGGCATCGCCTTTCAACTCATTGACGACATTCTCGACTACGAAGGCGATCCAGCCGAAACCGGCAAAAACGTCGGCGACGATCTCGCCGAAGGCAAGCCGACACTGCCGCTAATTTATTTACTCGAAAATGGCAGCGACAAGCACAAGCAGCTAGTGCGAGACGCCATTAGCCGCAAATCTGCCGAGCAGCTCGAGGCCATTGTCGATGCCGTTAAGCACTGCGGGGCACTCGACTATTGCCATGCCGCAGCCAAGCGCTACACCGACGCGGCACTCGCCGCACTCAATAGCCTGCAGCCCAGCCCCTACCGCACCGCGCTTGAAGAACTGACTGAAATCGCCCTTTCTCGCCGCAGCTAAGTTTCTCACCAAAGCGACGCTCCGGCGGATTACAATCTCCCCAATAAGCCGTTACAATTTCAGTACTTATCGCCGAGATGGAAAAACTGGCGCGCACCGAAACGGATATCCGAGGAGTTATTTTGAGCACAGCTGTAGACCAGGCATCAGCCAAACTAAGTGATCTTGATTTACAGACACAGCTGACCGAACTCGCTCGCAACGCCGCCAACACCCCACTTAAAAACCGATTCAAGCTCGATCCTCTACGCGCCAGCACCTTTAGCGGGCACGTCGGCCCCTTATTTGTCGATTTCGCCAAGCATCACCTGGATACCGGCATTCTCTCCACCTTGTGCACACTCGCCCACCAACGCGGCGTGCCACAACAACTCGATGCCTTACGCGCTGGCGCCAAGCTCAATAACACCGAGGATCGCTCGGCAAACTACCCGTGCCTGCGGCGCTGGGCCAGCAGTGACACAAGCGCGGCGCATGACCCCGCGATTGACGCCATGTATCGCAAAATGGAAGCACTGGTCACCGCAATCCACGCGGGCACTCACCGCAGCAGCACCGGACAAACCTTTACCGATGTTGTCAATATTGGCATTGGCGGCTCAGACTTCGGCCCGCGCTTAGTATGCGACGCCCTAAGCAACCAGCACCCCAACACCTTGCGGCCCCACTTCGCCGCCAATATCGACCCTAGCGTGATGACCGAGATACTGGCTCGCGTACCCGCCGAAACCACCTTATTCATTGTCGCCTCAAAATCCTTCGGCACCCAAGAGTCCCGTTGTAATGCTCAGACCGCACGAGCCTGGCTACAATCCGCGCTCGGCACCCGCGACGTCGACGCCCACTTTATGGCAGTAAGCTCTAAGCCCGAAGCCGCCAAGGCGTTTGGCATTAGCGAAGAATTAATCATTCCCGTTCCCGAGTGGGTTGGTGGCCGATTTTCGGTATGGTCAGGCTTTGGCCTCGCCATTGCCTTATGCGCTGGCATGGACAGCTTCCGCGCCCTACTCAAAGGTGGCTACGCGGTAGATCAGCACGTTGCCAGCCAGCCCCTAGAAAGCAATATCCCACTCATCTTAGGCATGCTAGATGTATGGTACCGCAACGCCTGGGGCATGACGTCACACGCGGTACTGCCCTATGAGCATCATCTAAAATTGCTGCCTATTTATTTGCAGCAATTATTTATGGAGAGCGCGGGAAAATCCGTCAAGGCAGATGGCAGCCCAACCGCTGGCGCAACCGGCGGCGTTATCTGGGGCACCGAGGGCACCAATGGCCAGCACTCCTTTCATCAACTCCTCCATCAAGGCAGCGACGCGATTCCCTGTGATTTTATTGCCAGCCTAAGCTCGCACAACCCGATTGGCGAGCAACATCAAGCATTAATCGCCAACTGCTTCAGTCAGAGCCTAGTGTTAATGCAAGGCCAAGCCGCCGCCGACATCGAAAAAGATTTAATCGCCAGTGGCATGGATGCCAGCGCCGCCCGGCAGCTCGCACAGCACAAAGCCATGCCCGGCAACCGCCCTAGCACCACTATTTTAATGAACAAGCTTGACGCCGAAAGCCTCGGCGCGCTCATCGCCCTCTATGAATACCGCCTATTTGCCACAAGTTTTATGTGGGGCATTAACCCTTTCGATCAATGGGGAGTTGAGCTGGGGAAACAGATAAGCCAAACGCTTATGGCTAGCTTAAGTGGTGACGATACGGCCACTCTAGATTCGTCGACTAGCCAACTCATTGCCCTTTTTCGACAAGCTCAAGACGCGTAAATTTTAAGCAAGTAGCAGATGCAATAAAGGCGCCGGGAGGCGCCTTTATTGCATACTCAATCATCAAGAATTGATTTACAGCATTGCCAATAACTCAGCGGTTTTCGCTTCCATTAATGGTATGTCACCATCACTCTCAACGTTGAGGCGCACCACCGGTTCGGTATTGGACATCCGCACATTAAAACGCCAGCCGTCAAAGCTCATACTTAAGCCGTCGGTAAAATCTACTGCCGCCGCCAAAGGAGTGTAATGCGCCTGAATCGCCGCAATCACCGCTTTAGCGTCGGCTACTTCGCGATTTATTTCTCCGCTGCAAGGGAATAAAGCGACTCGCTGTTCAACCAATGACGACAAGCTCGCGGACTTCACCGACATCAGCTGCGTTACCAACAACCAGGGAATCATGCCGCTGTCACAAAAAGCGAAGTCGCGAAAATAGTGGTGGGCACTCATCTCGCCACCGTATACCGCGTTCTCGATGCGCATCCGCTCTTTGATAAATGCATGGCCGGTCTTGCACTGCACAGCGCTACCGCCAGCCTCCTCAACAATGGCAATGGTATTCCAGGTTAAGCGTGGATCGTGGACGATTTTTTCGCCGGGATTTTTCAGCAAAAATGCCTCGGCCAATAAGCCAACCACGTAATATCCCTCGATAAAATCACCGGTTTCATCGAAGAAAAAACAGCGGTCAAAATCGCCATCCCATGCCACACCCAAATCAGCGCCATGCTCTTTTATTGCATCAATACTGGGCTGACGGTTTTCAATCAATAGTGGATTAGGCACCCCGTTTGGGAAGTTGCCGTCAGCCTCATGATGAACCCGAATAAATTCAAAGGGGAGATACGCTTCCAGCAAATCAACAACGCGACCAGCCCCGCCATTGCCAGCATTAACCACAATTTTTAGCGGCTTTAACGATTCGACATCAACATAGCTCAGTAGATGTTCAACATAGGCGGACGACGTATCTAAGGCCTGAAGGCTGCCGCGTGTTGCGACTGGCGCAAACTCGTTTTTCTCGGCCAGCGCTTTAATGTCGAAAAGACCAGTGTCTCCACTGATGGGCTTGGAGCCTTCACGCACAAACTTCATGCCGTTATAGTCTTTAGGGTTATGGCTTGCAGTAACGGCAATACCACCATCCATTTCGGCATGGGAGGTGGCGAAATAAATTTCTTCCGTTCCGCACAAACCAATATCGTAAACATCCACACCCGCGTCGCGCAGGCCTTCGGTCAGGGCACCTTTAATCGACTCACTGCTTAAGCGAATATCATGACCAACCACAACTTTCTTCGGCTGTATCACCTCGGCAAAAGCGCGGCCAATTCGATAGGCAATATCTTCGTTTAGCTGATCGGGAATACGACCGCGCACGTCATAAGCTTTAAAGCACGTTATCTCACTACTGCTCACGACGAGGCCTCGCTATAAACATTCTCGTAAACGTAGTTGGTCGCCTCAATAAAGCCCGGCACGCTACCACAGTCAAAACGCTTGCCGCGGAACTTATAAGCGAGTACACAGCCATTTTGCGCCTGTGTCATTAGCGCATCAGTCAACTGAACTTCGCCGTTTTTACCTGGCGGAGTGTTACGCAAAATATCGAAAATATCCGGCGTTAAAATATAGCGACCAATAACCGCCATATTGGTTGGTGCGTCTTCTGGCTTGGGCTTTTCTACCATGGAACTAACGCGGTACAAGCCATCGCCCATTTCCTCACCCGCAATGACCCCATATTTTTCAATCTCTTCCATTGGCACTTCTTGAATCGCAACAATGCTGCAGCGAAACTGCTTATACAGCGCCACCATTTGCGCCATAACGCCATCATCTTCTTGGTTGAGGCATAAATCATCTGACAAAATCACGCCAAAAGCCTCATCACCAATCAAGCATTCGCCGGTCAAAATTGCGTGACCCAGACCTTTCATTTCGCGCTGACGGGTCATCATAAACGTGCCTTCATTAAGCACATTGCGAATACAGTCGAGATAGCGCTCCTTGCTCGTTCCCGCTATTTGGTTTTCTAACTCGTAACTAATATCAAAATGATCCGCAATTGCGCGCTTCCCGCGACCGGTGACCAGGGCGATTTCTTTTAAACCCGCCTGAATCGCCTCCTCTACGCCATACTGCACGAGAGGCTTGTTGACGATGGGCAGCATTTCCTTGGGCATGGATTTGGTTGCGGGAAGAAAGCGCGTGCCGTAACCGGCGACGGGGAATAGACATTTTCGAATCATAATATTTCCTGAAGTACTGTCGGGAGCCATCCCGAATCCTTTTAACGAATGTTAACGCTGCGGTATTCTCCCAACAGCTGCGACGCTTGGCAAGCACCGCTCTTTTATCGCCTTTGTATGACAACTCAATGACAGCAAGCATCACGCCAATGTTGACATTTTAATGTGCCAGCCAAAACCTTCGTGCTAAGATAAGCGCTACATTTTCAAACTGAAACTATGGCCTCATGTCTCTAATCCATCAAAATAGCTTTACCAAAGAAGAACTCATCGACTGCGGACACGGCAAATTATTTGGTCCCGGTAATCCCAAGCTCCCCGTAGATAATATGCTAATGGTAGACCGGATTACCCACATTAGCACGGAAGGCGGCAGCTACGACAAAGGCGTGTTAGTGGCCGAACTCGATATCAATCCAGACCTCTGGTTCTTTGACTGCCACTTTAAAGGCGACCCTGTAATGCCCGGCTGCTTGGGCCTTGACGCAATGTGGCAGCTGGTTGGTTTTTACCTTGGTTGGCGCGGCAATAGCGGCAAAGGCCGTGCACTCGGCGCGGGCGAAGTAAAATTCACCGGCCAAATACTGCCCGACTCCAAGCTTGTCACCTACACCCTGAACTATAAGCGCCTTATTGAACGCAAGCTTATATTAGGCATAGCCGATGGCGAAGTCGCAGTTGACGGCAAGGTAATCTACACCGCAAAAGATTTGCGCGTTGGCCTATTTAAAGACGACGCCAGTTTCTAATATTTCCTGAAAACCCAATTAATACTACAGATAAGATAATGAGGTATCCGATGAAACGTGTTGTCGTAACCGGTATGGGGATTGTTTCCAGCATCGGCAATGATTTGGCAGAAGTACTCACATCATTGCAAGAGGGTAAGTCGGGAATCGCGTTCAACGAAGAGTACAAGGAAAAAGGATTTCGCAGCCAAGTTTCTGGCTCCATCAAAAACCTCGACCTTAAAGAACGCATTGACCGCAAGCAGCTGCGCTTTATGGGCGATGCCGCCGCCTACGCCTATATCGCCATGCAGGAAGCGGTTACTGACTCCGGCCTAACAGAAGATCAGGTTAGCAATGTCCGCACCGGCATTATTGCTGGCTCTGGCGGCGCGTCTTCCGCCAACCTCATTGAGTCTGCCGACACGCTGCGCGAGCGCGGTGTAAAACGCATTGGGCCCTACCGCGTTACCCAAACCATGGGCAGCACGGTTTCGGCTTGCCTGGCCACACCATTTAAAATCAAAGGTGTTAACTACTCAATTTCCTCGGCTTGCGCGACCAGTGCCCACTGCATTGGCAATGCCATGGAGCTGATCCAGCTCGGCAAACAAGATGTGGTTTTTGCTGGTGGCGGCGAAGAAGAACACTGGTCTTTAAGCTGCTTGTTTGACGCCATGGGCGCACTATCAACCAAATATAACGACACTCCTGAGAAAGCATCTCGCCCCTACGACGCCAATCGCGACGGTTTTGTTATTGCCGGCGGCGCAGGTATGATCGTGCTTGAAGAGTTAGAGCACGCCAAGGCTCGCGGCGCGAAGATATACGGCGAGATCGTCGGCTACGGCGCTACTTCTGACGGCTACGACATGGTCGCACCAAGCGGTGAAGGCGCGGCACGCTGCATGGCCCAAGCGCTCCAGGGCGTTGATGGCGATGTTGACTACATCAACTCTCACGGCACATCGACGCCAGCGGGTGACATGCAGGAATTGAAGGCGGTTAAACAGGCCTATGAAGGCAAAACCATTCCAACAATAGGCTCCACCAAATCCCTAGCTGGCCATTCATTAGGCGCAACCGGCGTGCAAGAAGCCATTTTCTCACTACTGATGATGAAGCATAATTTTATTGCTGCATCAGCCAATATTGAGACGGTTGACGACGAAGCAGCTGGCGTGCCGATCGCACTGACCCGTCAGGACAACGTCACGCTGAATACGGTTATGTCGAATAGCTTTGGCTTTGGCGGCACCAACGCCAGCTTGGTATTTCAGCGCTATCAGGCGTAAAACTGCCTAGTGATGCTTGCAGCGCAATGCGCTGCAAGTATCTCCTCACCGGCATGCATCAGCATTATTCTCTTAGCAAATATCCCGCAAAAAAATCACGTCAACACGGTCACCACGCCCCAAGGTTTTACCAATAGGGATAATCGCCAGGGCATTGCACCACGATACCGATGACAGCGCCCCAGAGCTTTGCTGCGAATGAATTTCAACCTCCATACCCGCTTCGCCCGGTGTCACTCTAGCGCGCAAATATTCTTGTCTAGACCCTGCTCGCGGCCAGTCAAATAGAGCCTGTGCCGACCACTGCGGCGGCTGCAATTGGGTCGCACCCTGCATTTTTAGCAGATAGGGCCGCACCAGCAGGCAGAAAGTCACGAAGCCCGACACCGGATTACCCGGTAGACCAAAAAATGGCACATCAGCTACTCGACCATAGGCTAGCGGCTTGCCCGGTTTAATCGCCAGCTTCCATAAGCTCAAAGACCCTAAAGCCTCAACCTGGCTTTTGACGTGATCCTCTTCACCAACTGACACGCCACCACTGGAAATCACCACATCAGCGGTTGCCGCTGCCCGTACCAAGGCATCTCTGGTCGCCTCCGGCGTATCGGCAACAATTCCAAGATCAACCACCTCAGCACCAAGCGACGCAATCAGCGCGGCTAACATTGGCCGATTAGAATTATAAATTTGCCCGGCGGCAAGCACCTCACCAGGCTCGCGCAACTCATCACCGGTGGACATTAAGGCTACTCGCAGCCGACGCCCGACCCGAACAGATGCAATTCCCAGCGAGGCCAACAAACCAAGATCCGCAGCCAATAATCGATGCCCTTTAAGCAGTATTCGCTGCCCAGCGGCAATATCTTGGCCTCGGGGTCGAATATGCTGCCCTAAGCGTGGCACGGTATTCACTTGAAGCATATCGCCAACAAGCTCGCAGTCTTCCTGCGCGACAACTGTATCAGCGCCCGCAGGAATTGACGCCCCAGTGAATATTCGCGCAGCCGTGCCCGCTTGCAGAGCGCAGGGATTGGCACCTGCCGGTATCCGCTGGCTGATTCGCAGCGATGCGCCCGCGCCTAGGTCGCTCAGACGCAGTGCATAGCCATCCATGGCACTATTATCCAACGGCGGCACATCAATTTGCGCACAAACATCAGCAGCTAGGATGGCGCCCTGCGCCTGTGCTAAATTTCGCGACTCAGCGCCCCACAATGGCACATCCGCCAACAATTGGTGCAGTGCCTCAGCCACAGAGCGCAAGGCCATGATTAAAGACCTCCGTCCTTACGGGTCTTTAACACCCCAACAAAATTACAGGGGCTATGACGGCTATCAAGCTGCTCACAAATAATGGATTGCCACGCCGTTTTACAGGCACCCGTCGATCCCGGCATACAAAAAATAACCGTATTATTCGCCAGCCCTGCAATAGCGCGCGACTGGATGGTTGACGAACCTATCTCTTGCAGAGAGACCGAGCGAAAAACCTCACCAAACCCCTCTATAACCTTGTCGAATAGCACTGCCACTGCCTCGGGCGTTGAATCGCGACCAGAGAAGCCCGTCCCTCCGGTGAGCAATACCGCTTCAATGCTTGGGTTTGCAATCCAGGCTGACACCGTTGCGCGGATCTGATAGACGTCATCTTTAACTATTTGCTTATCAATTAAATGGTGACCCGCAGCACCGAGGGCAGCGACTAAATATTGCCCCGAACTGTCCGTACTCTCGTCGCGGGTATCTGAAATCGTCAGCACCGCCATCCCCAACGGGATCAAATCTGCACTAGCACTCATTTCGACGTCTCCTCACAAACGGTTTTTATCATGCGCGGCAAATACGCCCGCCACGGCAAGCGCTTAATACCAAAATCTTGCAAGATGCGCTCGCAGCTTAGCTCTGGCACCTCAGGACACCATGTTGCGCCCTCTTCGTCGACCTCTAAACCCGCCATTGGCGCAACAAATTGCGACGCAAAAGCACACACCACTTCTGCAAACTCATAGGCACTGGCTCCGCCGCTACTGCAATAGTGATACACGCCACCACATACCGCCCCACAACTAATTTGGTCAACCAGGCCCGACACTACCCGCGCTAAATCAGCAACCGGCGTCGGATAGGAAACCTGCGCATCGTTTAAGCGCAGCGTTTCGCCATCGCGCATAGTTAGCAAACAATCACGGAGAAAATTGCCCTCTTGTACCGCAATCAACGGTCCGGTGCGCAACACCAAGCCAGACGCTTCGCTGGCAACCAGCGCGCATTCCACCGTCGCGAACTGCTCCCCAGCGATGCACTTGGCATCTGGTTTATCGGCCTCATAAAATGTGATGCCCTCATCACCACGCGCACCAAATACCCTGCCATCACTCAGCAACAAATACGGAACAGCTAATACTCGACAGCGCGACAAAAATGCCTGCCGCAGATCGAGCAAGCGTTGATGTTCAGCATTAGCAAATGCCACATTACGCTGCAAAAAGCTCAGCGCATCAGCATCAATCACCAGCGCACCGCGCAGCAATTCATCACCGAGTCCGGCCACCTCATCAAAAGACACATTGATACTCGCACGCCCCCGCGCTGCAAACTGACTAAGCAGTGCAGTAACCAAGGCGCCCGGTCGAGAAATCACAATTACATTCACAGAAAAATCACAGAATTCAGCAGTTAAAGCAGGCGTCTAAACCCGCGGGAATGGCAAAGATGACAGGATTCAGAATGCCAGAAAAGTCATCAACATTACTCAATGCGCCATTGATGCGCAAGAAATTATCAGCCTAACACCACACTTACAACCGCTCTTTAGCTCACAAAAAAGCCCCAATACGTGGGGCTTTTTTGTGGATACTTTACATAAACCTCTATTGTATATCCTAGAACGGGATATCATCATCAAAGTCGTCAAAGCCTGCTGGCGGGTTTTGCGCTGGCGCTGCTGCTGGTGCACGATTTTGCTGCGGAGGCGGCGCACGACGCGGCGCGGGCGCTGCAGCTTGGGCCTGAGGCGCTTGCTGCTGACCATAGCCGCCATCATCGTAATTGCTAGCGCCACCAGAAGCACCACCGCCGGCGCCACCGCGACCATCGAGCATCTGCATTTCTGCTGCAACTATTTCAGTGGTGTACTGATCCACCCCTTCTTTATTCTGCCATTTGCGAGTACGCAGCGACCCTTCCACATAAACTTTGGAGCCTTTTTTCAAATACTCACCAGCGATTTCGGCGAGGCGATTGAAAAACACGACTCGGTGCCACTCGGTGCGCTCCTGAGGTTGGCCGCTCTGCTTGTCTTTCCACGTTTCGCTTGTTGCGATGGTGACATTGGTCACGGCGCCGCCAGAAGGCATGTAACGGGTTTCGGGATCTTGGCCCAGATTTCCGACCAAAATAACTTTATTTATACCACGCGCCATGCGTTCTCTCCTGTTTTTCTATGGATGCGAACCAACGCCCGCAACAGATACTGCACTATACCGGATTCCGCCGAAAGCGGCCATTAGCTACCCAGCTGCAGACCTTCAGGCAAGTTGGCCAAATCAAAATCACTGCCTACCTGCAAATAAGCAATACGCTCGCCTTCCAGCACCGTAATATCCAAGGCGCCGGGTAAGGCAAGAACCTCACGGCGTATATCCGCTACATCCCATGCCCCAAACTGCCAGCTTAAAACGATACTCTCAGATTTGAGGGGAACCGACATTCCCCAAGCAGCAATCAACCACGCTCCGGCGAGTATCGCGGCCCCGGCAAAAACCGCACTCGCACCCCAGCGACCAAATAAACCGCCGCCAATCGCGCCGCCGCAGAACGCGCCAAAAAACTGAAAGGTTGAATACACCCCCATGGCGGTGCCTTTGCCTCCGGCGTAAACAGTTTTGCTTACTAGCGAGGGCAACGACGCCTCCATTAAATTAAATGCCACAAAAAATAAGGTAATGATAATAAGCAAAGGGGTAAAAAGCTGTCCCCAACACGCTGCGGCAAGCAAGGCTAAAACAATAGTGGCAATACCAAGTAAAAACACCTCCCGCATTTTATTTTTGGTTTCGGCAATAATAATGAAAGGCACCATGGCAACAAAGGCCACCACCATCATCGGCAAATACACTTGCCAGTGAGCATCACGGGACAAGCCCTGCTCCTCCAAAATTCCCGGCACGGCGATGAATATCGCCATTAAAATAGCGTGCAGACTAAATATCCCGAGATTGAGGCGCATTAGGTTGCGATCGTTAAGGCAACGCGCCAGCATTCCGCTCAGCGACTGACTGTCAGCATCCACGCGCTGAGCATCAGGGTTCGGTACAAGAAATAAGGTAATGAAAATACCCAAACCGGCAAGGACTGAGGTGCATAAAAACAGGCCTGAAACACCAAGCCATGAAGCCATTAACGGCCCTATCACCATAGCAGCCGCGAAGGACACGCCAATGCTCATACCAATCACCGCCATGGCTTTTGTTCGATGCTGCTCCCTAGTAAGATCAGCGAGCAACGCGGTCAAGGTACTTGCTATAGCGCCAGTGCCCTGTAATAAACGGCCGACAATAACACCAAAAATAGTATCGGCTCCGGCAGCCACCACACCACCAGCAATGAACAATAATAAGCCGCTAATGATGACCGGTTTGCGACCGATACGGTCCGACAACATGCCGAGCGGCACCTGGAGAGCAGCCTGCCCCAGACCGTAAATACCCAAGGCCAAGCCAACCAGTACCGGCGTGCTATAGTCATATTCAGCCGCGTACAAACTTAATACCGGCAGCAGCATAAACAAGCCAAGCATGCGAAAGGCATACAGGCTTGCTAAGGATACAATCGCGCGCAGTTCAGTTGCACTCATCGAATGATGATTCAAGGGCGAGGAAATCCTACAAAATTAAGGGGTTTGGCCGCCATTCTAACAGCTATGCTGCCGCCAAAAAACCATACATATTAGCAACGAGCTTGTTTTGCGCCGCATGGTGTCGACGTCGTATAATGTCCGGTTTATTAGGCCGGGAAAATATATGGATCGGATTATCGTCCGCGGTGCCCGCACCCACAATCTAAAGAATATCGATCTTGATATACCCCGCGACAAACTTGTCGTGATTACCGGGCTGTCCGGTTCCGGCAAGTCATCGCTCGCCTTTGACACGCTCTACGCCGAAGGTCAGCGCCGCTACGTTGAGTCCTTGTCGACTTACGCACGACAGTTTTTGTCAATGATGGAAAAGCCCGATGTTGACCACATTGAAGGCCTGTCACCGGCCATCTCGATTGAGCAAAAATCGACGTCCCATAATCCACGCTCAACCGTCGGCACCATCACCGAAATTTATGATTATTTGCGCCTGCTCTTTGCCCGCGCTGGCGAACCCCGCTGCCCTGACCATAATGTGGCACTTTCAGCGCAAACCGTCAGCCAGATGGTCGACACAGTATTAGCGTTACCCGAGGGCAGCAAGCTGATGATGTTGGCGCCGATTGTGCAAAATCGCAAAGGCGAACATATTCACACCTTTGAAAAATTGCGCAGCCAGGGTTTTGTACGCGCACGCATCAATGGCTTAGTCACCGATTTAGACGATTTACCCACGCTGGACAAAAACAAAAAGCACACCATCGAAGTGGTGGTAGACCGCTTTAAAGTACGCGAGGACCTCACCCAACGCCTAGCCGAATCTTTTGAAACCGCACTAGAGCTCACCGACGGTATCGCCAGCATTGCCGACATGGACAATGGCAAAGCAGCTGAATTAACGTTCTCGTCAAAGTTCGCCTGCCCCCACTGCGGCTACAGCCTATCCGAACTCGAGCCCCGACTCTTCTCCTTTAATAGCCCGCTAGGTGCCTGCAGCAGTTGCGATGGTTTAGGCGTTAAGCAATTTTTTGACTCTTCCCGCATAGTGCAACACCCTGATGTCAGCCTTTCCACCGGCGCGATTCGTGGCTGGGATCGGCGTAGTGTTTACTACTTCCATATGCTTACCTCACTTGCCGAGCATTATGGATTTGACATAGACGCGCCCTTTGAAGAACTGAGCGATGAGCACCGCCAAAAAATCCTGTTCGGCAGTGGCACAGAAGAAATCAGCTTCACTTACATCAATGACCGCGGCGACAACTTCCAGCGCAAGCACCCCTTCGAGGGGGTGATCCCCAATATGGATCGCCGCTACAAAGAAACCGAATCGCAAACCGTTCGCGAAGAATTGAGCAAATTTTTAAACTCCCAATCCTGCCCAGACTGCGCGGGCACGCGGTTACGCAAAGAAGCGCGAAATGTTTTTATTCTCGACAATACTCTGCCCGAAATTACCGCCATGCCGGTTGGCGCCGCGCGGGAATATTTTACCGAGCTCGAGCTCAGTGGTCGTCGCGGCCAGATAGCCGAAAAAATTCTGAAAGAAATTAACGATCGCCTGCGTTTTTTGGTCGACGTTGGTCTTAACTACCTTACGCTAGACCGCAGCGCCGACACCTTGTCTGGCGGCGAAGCTCAGCGCATTCGCCTAGCTAGCCAGATTGGCGCGGGCCTCGTCGGCGTTATGTATATTCTCGACGAACCCTCGATCGGCCTCCATCAGCGCGACAATGAACGACTTTTAAAGACCCTCCGTCACCTTCGCGATATTGGCAATACCGTCATTGTGGTTGAGCACGACGAAGACGCCATTCGCACCGCCGATCACATTATCGATATCGGCCCTGGCGCCGGAGTACACGGCGGCCGCGTCATTGCGGAAGGCAAAATAGAAGATATTTTAAATAGCCCTGAATCCCTCACCGGGCAATATTTATCCGGTAAGCGTGCAATCGCGATCCCAAAAATTCGCCATCCCGTTAATCCAGATCAATGCCTGCGGATAGAAGGCGCAACCGGCAATAACTTACGGGATGTCGACCTGACTATCCCGCTAGGGCTAATGACCTGTGTCACTGGTGTTTCTGGCTCGGGCAAATCCACACTTATCAATCACACACTCTACCCGGTGGCGGCGACAGTGCTCAACGGCGCGACAACCTTAACGCCTGCACCCCATCGCGCCGTGACAGGCCTAGATCAAGTCGATAAATGCATCGACATTGACCAGAGCCCGATTGGTCGTACACCTCGCTCGAACCCGGCAACCTATACCGGCATATTTACGCCAATTCGGGAACTCTTTGCCGGCACCCAAGAAGCGCGCTCGCGGGGCTATAAAGTTGGCCGCTTTAGTTTTAACGTAAAGGGCGGACGCTGTGAAGCCTGTCAGGGCGACGGCGTCACTAAGGTAGAAATGCATTTCTTACCCGACATTTATGTCGCCTGTGAAGTTTGCCGCAGCCAGCGCTACAACAGAGAAACCCTGGAGATCGTCTACAAAGGCAAGAATATCCACGAAGTATTGGATATGACCGTAGAAGACGCCAACACCTTTTTTGAAAACGTACCGTCGATCAGCAAAAAGCTGCAAACCCTGATGGACGTTGGCTTAAGCTATATTCGTTTGGGTCAAGCCGCCACCACGCTATCTGGCGGCGAAGCGCAGCGCGTGAAACTCGCCAAGGAATTGTCTAAGCGCGATACCGGCAAGACCTTATATATCCTTGATGAACCCACCACCGGACTGCATTTTGAGGACATTCAATTACTGCTTACGGTATTACATCGCTTGCGAGACCACGGCAATACCGTCGTCGTTATCGAACATAATCTCGACGTGATCAAGACTGCAGACTGGATCGTGGACCTCGGCCCTGAAGGCGGCAGCGGTGGCGGCATGATTATCGCCGAAGGCACCCCAGAAGAGATCGCTACCATGAGCCAGTCCCACACAGGACATTTTCTTGCGGACGTTCTCAAGCTCGCCAAGCAGCGCAGCGCCTAATAGCGACGGGGTCGGTCTTTGACTGACCCAGCACACCAAAAGCCAATTTTAAGACAAAAAAAAGCCGACTTAAAAAGTCGGCTTTTTTGCTACGTCGAGACTTACTCGTCGTCAGCTTCTTCTGCTACTGGACGGTCAACCAATTCTACATAAGCCATTGGCGCCTTATCACCAGCGCGAAGACCGCACTTCATGATACGGATATAACCGCCCGGACGGCCTTCGTAACGAGGACCTAGGTCAGTAAACAACTTACCAACAGCAGCATTACAACGCAGTCTGGCGAAAGCCAAACGACGGTTAGCAACACTGTCTACCTTTGAAAGGGTAATCAAAGGCTCTGCATAACCGCGCAGTTCCTTTGCCTTTGGCAAGGTGGTTTTAATCATTTCGTGCTCTACCAACGACGCCGTCATATTGCGGAACATCGCTTTACGATGTGAGCTATTACGGTTTAATTGACGGCCACTATGACGATGACGCATGGCTTTTTCCTTTAATAAACGTTGCTATCTCAGCAAAAAATATTCGAGAGTTGCTTGCTTAAAATTAAGCGAGTACTCGGTCGTCGTTTCTAAGACTTGCTGGCGGCCAGTTGTCTAGGCGCAAACCCAAAGACAAACCACGCGATGCCAATACGTCTTTAATTTCGGTCAGCGACTTCTTACCAAGGTTTGGCGTCTTCAGAAGTTCAACTTCTGTGCGCTGCACCAAATCACCGATGTAGTAGATATTTTCTGCTTTCAGGCAGTTGGCAGAGCGCACTGTCAGCTCTAAATCATCTACCGGACGCAGCAGAATAGGATCTACTTCGTTCTCTTCACGTGATGGCTCGTTCTCACCTTCGCTTTCAAGGTCAACGAATACTGCCAGCTGCTGCTGAAGTATGGTTGCCGCGCGGCGAATCGCCTCTTCGGGATCAATCGTACCGTTGGTCTCTAAATCAAGAACCAATTTATCTAAGTCAGTACGCTGCTCAACACGAGCACTCTCAACCACATAACTTACGCGACTGATTGGGCTGTAGCTGGCATCCAATTGAAGACGACCGATTGAGCGGGTTTCTTCTTCGCCATTATCACGAGCGTCGGCCGGCACGTAACCGCGACCCCGAGCGATCGTCAGACGCATATTAATCTCGCCGTCGTCGTTCAGGTTAGCAATAACGTGATCGGTGTTAACAATTTCGATTTCGTGATCAGTCTGGATATCACCTGCAGTAACAACACCCGGGCCTTTTTTGTTCAAGCTCAAAATTGCTTGATCTTTGCCGTGCATGATTACTGCAACTTCTTTCAGGTTAAGCAGGATTTCAATAACATCTTCCTGCACACCTTCCATTGCACTGTACTCATGCAATACACCGTCAATCTCAACTTCGGTGATTGCACAGCCCGGCATAGAAGACAGCAAAATACGGCGCAAGGCATTACCCAGGGTATGACCAAATCCCCGCTCAAGCGGTTCTAAGGTCACTTTCGCGCGAGTCTGGCCAAATTCTTCAACTTGGATGACACGCGGGGTTAAAAATTCATTGACAGCACTTTGCATAATTCACCTGTAGTGATTTGTCCGGAGGTTAACTTACTTCGAGTAAAGCTCAACGATCAATTGTTCGTTGATCTCTGAAGACAAGTCGCTACGATCTGGCACGCTCTTAAAAACACCTTCCATCTTAGTGGCGTTAATGTCGATCCATGCGCAGTCACCGCGCTGTGCGGCCAGAGTAATCGCAGACTGAATCCGCAATTGCGCCTTAGCTTTCTCGCGAACACTTACTACATCACCAGCTTGAACTTGGTAAGACGGTACGTTTACCGTTTTGCCATTAACCAGTACTGACTTGTGCGATACCAACTGACGAGATTCGGCACGAGTAGAACCAAAACCAATGCGGTATACCACGTTGTCTAAGCGGCTTTCTAAAAGTTGCAGCAGGTTCTCACCAGTTGCGCCTTTACGACGAGCAGCTTTTGCATAATAAGCGCGGAATTGCTTTTCAAGAACACCGTACATACGACGTACTTTTTGCTTTTCACGCAACTGAACACCGTAGTCAGATAGACGACCACGACGTGCACCGTGCATACCGGGTGCAGTTTCTGCTTTACACTTTGAATCCAGCGGACGTACGCCACTCTTCAGGAACAGGTCGGTGCCTTCCCGTCTGGATAATTTACAGCTTGGGCCCAAATATCTAGCCATTTTCTGTATTCCTCAACTGTTAATTAAACGCGACGTTTCTTGGGAGGACGGCAACCATTGTGCGGAATAGGCGTCACGTCGGTGATGTTAGTAATCTTGTAACCGCAATTGTTCAGCGCGCGGACCGCAGATTCGCGACCTGGACCGGGGCCTTTAACTTGCACATCAAGATTTTTTAAACCGTAATCTTTCGCAGCGTTACCAGCGCGCTCTGCAGCGACCTGGGCAGCGAAAGGTGTACTTTTACGAGAGCCGCGGAAACCACTGCCGCCGGCCGTAGCCCAGCTCAATGCATTACCCTGACGATCAGTAATAGTAACAATCGTATTGTTAAATGACGCATGTATATGTGCGACACCATCCACGACGGTCTTTTTGACCTTTTTCCGTGGAGCTTGTTGCTTGCCTGGTTTGGCCATGTTCTATTTCCATCTCTAATATCAACACTACACAAGTGGTGTAGCTACACTAAAGGAATCACTGCCTTTAAATTACTTACGGATCGGCTTACGTGGACCTTTACGCGTACGCGCATTAGTCTTAGTACGCTGACCGCGAAGCGGCAGGCCTTTACGATGACGCAGACCGCGGTAGCAGCCCAAATCCAGCAGACGCTTAATGCTCATAGATACAGCGCGACGCAAGTCGCCCTCTACTGACATTTTGGCAATCTCGCCGCGAAGCGCATCTAGTTGCTCTTCAGATAAATCGCCGATCTTTGCATCTTCAGCGATAGTAGTTTTGGCACACAGTGCTTTAGCAGTAGTGCGGCCAATGCCAAATATATAGGTCAACGAAATAACAGCATGCTTGTTATCTGGTATGTTGACACCTGCTATACGAGCCATTCAGGTTACTCCAATTAAGCCTAATTCTTCCAACGCCTAGCAATGACCGGTAACAGGAAACCACCGCACGAAAGGCGCAGTAGTCTACCCGTACTGAGGTTGTAAATCAACCCCAACCGTATTACTTAGCCCTGCCGCTGCTTATGACGAGGTTCGACGCTACAAATAACGCGAACAACACCCTTGCGGCGAACAATTTTACAGTTTCGACAGATCGTCTTTACTGATGCGCGTACTTTCATTGTGACACTCCAAACTAGCAATCAGGTTGGTGCGCCTTAGCGCACACCACCGCCGTAATTTTTCAAATTGGCCTTTTTCAAGACCGAGTCATACTGATGAGACATAAGGTGCGATTGAACCTGCGCCATGAAATCCATCACTACCACCACTACGATCAGCAATGATGTACCACCGAGATAAAACGGCACATTCCACATCACTACCAAGAACTGCGGTAACAAACACACGCCAGCAATATACATCGAGCCGAACATGGTCAATCGGGTTAATACACCATCGATGTAGTTAGCCGTTTGCTTACCAGGACGAATCCCGGGTAAAAATGCGCCTGAGCGTTTTAAGTTATCTGCGACTTCATCAGGGTTAAACATCAACGCCGTATAAAAGAAGCAGAAAAACACGATCAAAGCCGTAAACATAATAATATTCAGGGGCTGGCCGGGTCCGATTGCCAGAGCGAGCTCTTGCAACCATTCCATGCCTTCACCGCTCTGACCGACCCACTGCGCAATAGACGCAGGGAACAATAGAATAGAGCTAGCGAAAATCGCCGGTATAACACCCGCCATATTCACTTTCATCGGCAAGTGGCTAGACTGCGCCTGATACATCTTATTACCGCGCTGCTGCTTGGCGTAATTCACCGTAATACGGCGTTGACCGCGCTCGATGAAGACCACCAAATACACCACCGCTACCGCCAGCACTAACACCGCCAACAGCACTAATACATTGAGCTCACCCTGACGCGCCTGCTCCAGAGATTGCCCGACCGCCGAGGGCAAGCCCGCGACGATGCCTGCGAAGATCAACATGGAGATGCCGTTACCAACACCGCGCTCGGTTAACTGCTCACCAAGCCACATCATGAAAATCGCACCTGTTACCAGTGACACCACGGCAACAAAGTAAAAACTGAAATCTGCACTGTAAGCCAAGCCCTGATTAGCCAAACCTACCGTCATACCAACCGCTTGAAGCAGCGCAAGTACAACCGTTAAGTAGCGGGTATACTGACTGATCTGCCGACGGCCTGACTCGCCTTCTTTCTTCAGCGCTTCGAGCTGAGGACTCACCGCCGACATCAGCTGCATAATGATCGATGCAGAGATGTACGGCATGATACCCAACGCCAATATACTCATACGCTCCAAGGCACCGCCCGAGAACATATTAAACAAACCAAGTACCGTGCCCTGATTCTGATTAAACAGCGCGGCGAGTTGATCCGGGTTAATGCCCGGTACCGGAATGTGAGTACCGATGCGATAAACAATTATCGCTAGCAGTAGAAAACGAAGGCGAGCCATCAGCTCGCCTACTCCGGATTGACTTCCAGCTGATAATGGACTGGATTTCGCCATGGGGATCTCGCCTTATTCCTCGACTTTGCCGCCCGCTTTTTCAATAGCTTCGCGCGCGCCTTTTGTTACTGCCAAACCTTTTACAGTAACTGCCTTGTTCAGATCACCGGACAGAAAGATCTTTGCACGCTCAATATTGCGACCGACTAAGTCAGCACGCTTCAAGGCATCAAGATCAATCACGCCATCACCAGCTGCTGCGAGCTCAGCGGTGCGAATTTGTGCAGTCACGCGTGACAGGCGCGAAGTAAAACCATACTTCGGCAGACGCTTTTGCAAAGGCATCTGACCGCCTTCGAAACCAGGACGTACACTACCGCCTGAACGCGACTTTAAACCTTTGTGACCACGACCTGCGGTTTTACCCAAGCCACTACCGATACCACGACCTACCCGTTTACTATCTTTAACTCGACCGGGAGCCGGGCTCAGCGTGTTTAAACGCATATCGCTCATCACTTATCCCTCAACACGTACTAAATAGTTGACCTTATTGATCATACCGCGCACTGATGGAGTGTCTTCCACTTCAACAGTGTGGCGAATACGACGCAAGCCAAGACCAGCGACGCAGGCCTTGTGCGACTTTAGCCGTCCTGTAACAGAACGAACTAGTGTGACTTTAATCTTGCTCATTGCAAATCCTGCCTATTTCTTAGCCCAAGATCTCTTCAACAGTCTTGCCGCGTTTAGTTGCGACCTCTTCTGGTGAAGAAACGCTTACCAATGCCTTAACAGTTGCACGAACCACGTTTACCGGGTTTGTCGAACCGTAGCACTTGGCCAGTACGTTATGAATGCCGGCAATTTCAAGCACCGAGCGCATTGCACCACCGGCAATAACACCAGTACCTTCAGATGCAGGCTGCATGTAAACCTTGGAGGCACCGTGACGGCCTTTGACAGCGTATTGGATGGTATCACCCTTTACGTCTACCTGGACCATATTACGGCGGGCAGCTTCCATCGCCTTTTGGATAGCGACCGGCACTTCACGCGCCTTGCCGCGGCCAAAGCCGACTTTACCATTGCCATCACCAACTACAGTTAGAGCAGTGAAGCTGAAAATACGGCCACCCTTGACCACCTTGGCAACACGGTTTACCTGCACTAATTTCTCTTGCAAGCCTTCAGTGTTCGCTTTGTCTTTCTGATCGTTATACGCCATCGCCTAAAACCTTAGAATTCCAAACCACCTTCACGGGCAGCATCTGCCAGCGCCTTGACACGGCCGTGGAATTTAAATCCACTGCGGTCAAAGGCGACCTTTGTCACGCCTGCGGCTTTCGCGCGGTCGGCGATCAACTTGCCCACACTAGCGGCTGCAGCAACATTACCAGTCGCACCAGCACGCAACTCTTTATCTAGTGTAGAGGCACTCGCCAACACGACATCACCTGTAGCAGCTATAAGCTGAGCATACATATGACGCGGTGTGCGGTGAATGCTAAGACGTACGGCGCGGAGCTCACGCATTTTAAAGCGAGCACGGCGGGCACGACGTAATCTTGATACTTTCTTATCGCTCATAACCTAGCCTTTACTTTTTCTTCGCTTCTTTACGACGGACGTTTTCGTCTGCGTAGCGAACACCCTTACCTTTATAAGGCTCTGGTGGACGGAACGCGCGGATCTCGGCCGCTACCTTACCCAGTATTTGCTTGTCAGTACCACTCAAGACAATCTCTGTCTGAGTCGGGGTATCGACTGTTACGCCTTCTGGTAACGCATAATCAATGGGGTGAGAAAAACCCAACACCAAATTAATGCTATTACCAGTGGCCTTAGCACGGTAACCAACGCCGTTTAGGATCAACTTACGCTGAAATCCTTCGCTAACACCAACACACATATTGTTAGTCAATGAACGAGTAGTACCCGCCATCGCCCAACCGTTTTTCGCGCCTTCACGCGCTGAGAATACTAAACGCCCGTCTTCTTGCTTCACTTCAACAGACTGGTGCAAAGGCAGCACTAAGCTACCCTTTTTACCTTTGACTGCGATGCTGCTGGCGTCGAGCTTGACTTCAACCCCTGCGGGGATAGTCACTGGACTTTTCGCTACTCTTGACATGTTAAGAACTCTTTAAACTGTCGCGTTAGAAAACAGTGCAAAGCACTTCGCCGCCCACACCGGCCGCTCGCGCTGCACGATCAGTCATCACACCATTACTGGTAGATACAATCGCGATGCCCAAACCGGCACGCACTGATGGCAATTCGTCTTTACCAGCGTAAGCGCGCAGACCTGGACGGCTTACCCGATGAATCTCAGCGATTACCGGCTTACCCTGATAGTACTTCAACTCAACTGTCAGCTGCGCTTTGCCACCATCGGCTTCAACGCGCGAACTAGCGATATAACCTTCGTCTTCCAGTACCTTTGCAACCGATACCTTAAGTTTTGAAGAAGGCATCTGAACAGCAGTTTTACCTGCCATCTGAGCGTTGCGGATACGTGTAAGCATATCCGCTAAAGGATCTTGCATGCTCATGTTTTGCTCCCATTAAACGCCGCGGCCATAGCCAGCGACAGCAAAATTCCCACTATTACCAGCTAGCCTTAACTAAGCCGGGGACATCACCGCGCATAGCGGCTTGACGAAGCTGGTTACGGCAAAGACCGAACTTGCGGTATACACCGTGCGGACGACCCGTGATCTGACAACGACGACGCTGACGTGATGGACTTGCATCACGCGGAAGCTTTTGCAGCTTAACCTGCGCATCCCACTTTTCTTCATCGCTAGAATTTACGCTGGCGAAAATCGCTTTAAGCTCAGCGCGCTTTGCAGCGAATTTTTCGACAGTTTGGGCACGTTTCAATTCGCGCGCTTTCATTGACTGCTTTGCCATGTCCCCTGAACCCCTTAACCTTTAAACGGAAAGTTAAACGCCTTTAAAAGCGCGCGACCTTCGTCGTCATTACGAGCAGTAGTCGTGATCGTAATATCCATACCGCGTAGTGTATCAATTTTATCGTAATCAATTTCCGGAAAAATAATCTGTTCCGTTACGCCCATCGCGAAGTTACCGCGACCGTCGAATGATTTCGGGCTGATACCGCGGAAGTCACGTACGCGAGGAATAGCGATACTGACTAGGCGATCCAGAAATTCATACATGTTTTCGCCGCGCAGAGTTACTTTGCAGCCAATTGGCCAACCATCACGGATTTTAAAACCTGCGATTGATTTGCGCGCCTTGGTCACCACTGGCTTCTGACCTGCAATCTTTGTCAGATCGGACAGTGCTGCCTCAAGAACCTTTTTGTCTCCAGCCGCTTCACCTACACCCATGTTCAGGGTGATCTTGGTAATGCGCGGAACTTCCATAGGGTTAGCCAAAGCCAGCTCTTCAATCAGCTTTGCCTTTAACTCAGTTTGGTAAAGTTCACCTAATCGTGCCATTTTTCAATAACCCCTACGCGTTGATCGCTTCGCCGCTTGATTTAAAAATACGGGTCTTGCTGCCGTCTTCGGCCACCTTAAAGCCCACGCGATCCGCCTGCTTGGTAGACGGGTTATAAATAGCAACATTAGAAACCTGGATCGCCGCTTCTTTCTCAACGATACCACCGGCCACTCCCAATTGCGGGTTTGGACGCTGGTGTTTCTTCATCATATTGATGCCGGAGACCAGTAACTTGTTGTCGGCCAAAACTTTCTGGACAACACCGCGCTTACCTTTGTCTTTCCCGGTTAAGACGATAACTTCGTCTTCACGCTTAATCTTACGCATAACCTGACCTCAGCCTTCTCTCCACACCTGGAACTACAGTACTTCCGGTGCCAAAGAGATTATCTTCATGAACTTCTCGCCACGCAATTCACGCGTTACTGGCCCAAAAATACGGGTACCAATAGGTGCGTTGTTATTGTTTAGCAACACTGCAGCGTTATCGTCAAACTTGATCAGCGAACCGTCTGGACGACGAACACCTTTCTTAGTACGAACTACAACAGCTGTCATTACCTGACCTTTTTTCACTTTGCCACGAGGGATAGCCTCTTTGACTGTGACTTTGATCAGATCACCGACTCGTGCATAGCGACGATGAGAGCCGCCAAGCACCTTGATGCACATAACGCGACGTGCGCCACTGTTATCTGCAACTTCCAAATAGCTTTCTGTTTGAATCATTTCTTACTCCAAACCAGTCAACAGTGCATCAAGCGATTGCACACAGGCCGCCGGCCAAATTAAACCTGGGTAGCCGTTACATCTACGCTCAACAAAGCCCAAGTTTTTAACTTGGACACTGGACGCGTTTCGCAAACTGTCACTACATCACCAATTTTGCACTCATTATTTTCATCATGAGCGTGAACTTTAGATGAGCGCGTTATGTACTTACCGTACATCGGGTGCTTTACCCGACGCTCAATCAGTACTGTGATGGTTTTATCCATCTTGTCACTGACCACTTTACCGGTGGCTGTACGAGCACTTTTTGCTACTTCTGACATTTTTAGTTACCTGCCTTTTCCTGGAGCACAGTTTTAACGCGTGCGATTTCCTGACGAGTTTTCTTCAGCAAATGCGTTTGCGCTAACTGGCCGGTACTCTTTTGCATGCGAAGCTTGAACTGATCTTCAAGCAGCTGCAACAGTTGGGCATTAAGATCTTCAACTGATTTATCGCGTAACTCTAAAGCATTCATCACATCACCACCCGTCTAACAAATGCGGTCGGCACAGGAATCTTTGCTGACGCCAAGGCGAATGCTTCACGCGCTAATTCTTCAGACACGCCTTCCACTTCGTACAAGACCTTGCCCGGCTGAATCTGTGCGACCCAGTATTCAACATTACCCTTACCTTTACCCTGACGAACTTCCAGAGGCTTTTCGGTAATTGGCTTATCTGGGAAAACACGAATCCAGATTTTTCCACCACGCTTGATGTGACGCGTCATTGCTCGACGTGCCGCTTCAATCTGGCGTGCTGTAATACGGCCGCGACCGACTGCTTTAAGGCCAAACTCGCCAAAGCTGACCCGGCTACCGCGTTCTGCCAGACCACGGTTGCGTCCTTTGTGTTGCTTGCGAAACTTTGTGCGCTTCGGCTGTAACATTTGCGTAACCCTTACTCTGAACCTTTCTTAGCCTTAGCTTCGACCGCTTCTTTTCTGGTTCCCAGGATTTCTCCCTTAAAGATCCAGACTTTGACACCAATGATGCCGTAGGTCGTAGCCGCTTCGTGTGTCGCGTAGTCAATATCAGCACGGAGTGTGTGCAAGGGCACACGGCCTTCGCGATACCACTCAGTACGAGCAATTTCTGCACCACCGACACGCCCACTAACTTGTACCTTAATGCCTTCTGCACCTTGGCGCATCGCATTCTGTACCACACGCTTCATAGCGCGACGGAACATAACACGGCGTTCAAGCTGCTGAGCGACGTTCATGGCTACCAACTTCGCTTCCATATCCGGCTTGCGGATCTCTTCGATGTTGATATGAACTGGCACACCCATCTTCACTGACAGCTCTTTACGAAGCTTGTCGACATCCTCACCCTTTTTACCGATAACGATACCGGGGCGCGCTGTGTGAATCGTGATGCGTGCAGTTTGCGCCGGACGCTCAATAACAATACGGCTTACTGAAGCGTGAGAGAGCTTTTTCTCAAGCAACTCACGTACTTCCAAATCCATTACTAGGTGCGCGGCGTAGTTTTTGCCACTCGCGTACCAAACGGAATTATGTTCTTTTACGATTCCCAGCCGGATGCCGGTCGGGTGTACTTTCTGACCCATGTGGTCTCTCCTACCTAGCCTTCGCCGTCTGCGACTTTAATCGTGATGTGACAAGATCTTTTCAGAATACGGTCCGCACGACCCTTTGCCCGAGGACGAAGACGTTTCATCGTCGTACCTTCATCTACAAAGATTGTCGAAACTTTCAATTCGTCAACATCTGCGCCTTCATTGTGCTCAGCATTGGCGATTGCGGAGTTGAGCACTTTCTTAATAATGCTCGCCGCTTTCTTGGAGCTGAACGTCAGCAGATCTAGCGACTCTTCTACACCCTTTCCGCGAATTTGGTCAGCAACCAAACGCGCCTTTTGGGCAGAGATTCGTGCGCCTTTTAAACGTGCTGCTACTTCCATCTTAAAAGCCTCTCCCGGCCCAAGCTTAACGCTTGGCCTTTTTATCGGCCACGTGACCCTTATAGGTCCTAGTCGCGGCAAATTCACCCAATTTGTGACCAACCATGTCTTCGGAAATAATAACCGGGACATGCTGACGACCGTTATGAACAGCGATTGTCAGAGCCACCATTTCAGGCAGAATCATGGAGCGACGCGACCACGTTTTAATGGGGCGACGATCGTTTTTTTCTACCGCTACTTCAACCTTCTTCAACAAATGAAGATCGACAAACGGACCTTTCTTTAATGAACGTGGCACAAGCTAATCCTCTTTACTCTAATTGACGTCTGATCGATTATTTATCGCGACGACGTACAATTAGTTTGTCTGTACGCTTATTTTTACGGGTCTTATACCCTTTGGTCGGCATACCCCAAGGAGATACAGGGTGACGACCACCAGAAGTACGACCTTCACCACCACCATGTGGGTGATCTACCGGGTTCATCGCCACACCGCGAACGGTAGGACGAACACCACGCCAACGCGAGGCACCGGCCTTACCCAACTTACGCAAGCTGTGCTCGCTGTTGGATACTTCACCCAATGTTGCTTTGCACTCTGATAATATCTTGCGCGTTTCACCACTACGCAGACGAATCGTCGCGTACTGACCTTCACGAGCAACCAACTGAGCAGAAGTACCGGCACTGCGCGCGATCTGCGCACCTTTACCAGGCTTCATCTCAACACAGTGAACTGTGCTTCCCAGAGGGATGTTGCGAATAGGCAGAGTATTACCAGCCTTAATTGGCGACGCCTCACCAGAGATAATTTGATCTCCAGCCGAAACACCTTTTGGCGCAATAATGTAACGACGCTCACCGTCGGCATACATCACAAGAGCAATGAATGCGGTGCGGTTAGGATCATACTCTAAACGCTCGACGCGTGCAGGAATACCGTCCTTATTACGCTTAAAATCTACCAAGCGATAATGCTGCTTATGACCACCACCAACGTGACGAGTGGTGATACGACCGTTATTATTACGGCCGCCATTGCGCGACTGACTCTCAAGCAGTGGCTTGTGCGGTGCACCTTTGTGTAGATCCGGGTTTACAACCCGAACAACAAAGCGACGGCCGGGAGAAGTCGGTTTACTTTTTACAATTGCCATTTGACTAAACTCCAGACTTATTCAGCGACCGCAAAGTCAATGTCTTGACCCTGCGCAAGGCTTACATACGCTTTCTTCCAGCTTGACTTTTTGCTCAAACCAAAACGATTACGCTTAACCTTACCTTTTACGTTCACTGTACGAACATCCAACACACTGACTTTAAAAAGCATTTCTACCGCTTTCTTAATTTCCAGTTTGTTAGCATTCGGCAGCACCCGAAAAACTACCTGATTATTAAGCTCTGTGCTCGCTGCACTTTTTTCAGAAACGTGCGGGCCGAGCAGTACCTTATAGATGCGCTCTTTATTCATCCCAACAGCTCCTCAAACTTTTTCAATGCAGCAACAGTGATAACCACTTTGTCGTAGCCAATCAGGCTTACTGGGTCAACACCACTTACATCGCGAACATCAACATTGTGCAGATTGCGCGCAGCAAGATACAAATTGCCGTTCACTTCTTCTGTCACAACCAAGGCACCTTCAAGACCGTACTCACCAAGCGACTTAACCAGCAGCTTCGTTTTAGGTGACTCAAGTGCAAATTCTTCAACCACAACCAAGCGCTCCTGACGAGCCAACTCAGACAGAATCGTGCAAAGCGCGGCACGATACATTTTACGGTTTACTTTTTGAGTATGATCCTGTGGACGCGCAGCAAATGTCACGCCGCCCCCACGCCAAATTGGCGAACGGATTGTACCAGCACGTGCACGGCCAGTACCTTTTTGACGCCAAGGCTTCTTACCGCCACCACGAACATCAGAACGTGTCTTTTGAGCACGAGTACCCTGACGCGCACCGGCCATATAAGCCACTACTACTTGGTGCACCAGATCTTCGTTAAACTCGCGTGCAAAGGTGACATCAGATACCTGAACTGTCCCCGCTGCCCCGTTACCGGGTTTCGCAATACTTAATTCCATTGCATCGCCCCCTAGGATTTTTTAGCTTTTACAGCAGGACGTACGAATACATCACCACCTGGAGCACCTGGAACCGCACCCTTGACCAAAATCAAGTTGCGTTCAGCGTCCACACGAACAACCTCAAGAGTCTGAACCGTTACGCGCTCAGCACCCATATGACCCGACATCTTCTTGCCCTTAAAAACTCGACCAGGCGTTTGACACTGACCAATTGAGCCGTTAGAACGGTGAGACAAAGAGTTACCATGAGTTGCGTCTTGCATGGCAAAGTTCCAGCGCTTTATACCGCCCTGAAAACCCTTACCTTTAGACTGACCAGTGACATCAACCTTTTGGCCCGCTTCGAATGCAGTAACAGTTAGCTCAACACCAACTTCAGGGGCTTCTTCGCCCTGCTCCAAACGAAACTCCCACAAACCACGACCAGCCTCAACTCCGGCTTTTGCAAAGTGACCTGCTTCTGCTTTAGGGATACGCGATGCTTTGCGAGCGCCAGTAGTAATCTGGATTGCCCGATAGCCATCGACATCATCTGCCTTGACACGAGTAACGCGATTAGGATCAACCTCAATCACGGTTACCGGAATAGAAATACCGTCTTCTGTAAAAACGCGCGTCATGCCGCTTTTACGACCGACCAAACCTATAGTCATTGCTCCAACCTCTCAGTGTACGGGGCTAACACCCTCTATGGCCGCGCTTTAACACGCGTTACACAACCCAGGGCCAGCCCCCGAGCGGGTCTGAAAAAAATATTCAGTGTTTACTTGTTTTTAGCCGAGGCTAATTTGAACTTCTACACCAGCCGCCAAATCTAACTTCATCAGCGCGTCTACAGTTTTTTCTGTAGGCTCTACGATGTCCAACATGCGCTTATGGGTGCGGATCTCATACTGATCACGCGCATCCTTGTTTACATGTGGAGAGACCAGGATTGTAAAACGCTCTTTGCGCGTTGGCAGAGGAATTGGACCTCTAACCTGAGCACCAGTACGTTTTGCAGTGTCCACAATCTCTTGCGTAGACGCATCAATGAGGCGGTGATCAAAAGCTTTTAAACGAATTCTTATCCGTTGGTTCTGCACCTGATCAAACTCCCATCCCGAATAAATCCGGACCCTCGCCATTTGTCGCCGAGGTAACCCGAAAAAAGGAAGCGGAATGTTAAAGATATACCCAGACATTGTCAACACAATATCCAATCATTTCTCTACGCAAACCACAACTAATTACAAAGCCGGCAAAATTACCGGTGAACAACTAAGAAAGGGAGGCAAAACCTCCCTTTCCCAAACAAATACCGCCTTAGCGGTAATGCTTATTCTACGATTTTAGCAACAACGCCGGCGCCTACAGTACGGCCACCTTCACGAATTGCAAAACGCAGACCTTCTTCCATCGCGATTGGCGCAATCAAAGTTACGTCCATCTTCACGTTGTCGCCAGGCATAACCATTTCAGTACCTTCCGGCAGCTCACAAGCACCAGTCACGTCCGTGGTACGGAAGTAGAACTGAGGACGGTAGCCTTTAAAGAACGGCGTGTGACGGCCACCCTCTTCTTTGGACAGTACGTATACTTCACCTTCGAAACGAGTGTGAGGCGTGATTGAACCGGGCTTAGCCAGTACTTGACCACGCTCTACGTCGTCGCGCTTAGTACCACGCAACAACACACCTACGTTCTCACCAGCGCGACCTTCATCAAGCAGCTTGCGGAACATTTCAACACCAGTACATACAGTCTTGGTGGTGTCGTGAATACCAATGATCGCTATCTCATCACCGGTGCGCAGAATGCCACGCTCGATACGGCCAGTTACCACTGTACCGCGACCAGAGATAGAGAATACGTCTTCAATCGGCATCAGGAACGGCAGGTCAACTGCACGCTCAGGCTGTGGAATATAAGAATCCAAGGCCTCGATCAATTTCTTAACGGCAGTGGTGCCCAGTTCGTTATCGTCCTGGCCATTCAATGCCATCAGTGCAGAACCCGCAATAATCGGGGTATCGTCACCGGGGAATTCGTACAGATCAAGCAGCTCACGCAGCTCCATCTCAACCAACTCCAGCATTTCATTGTATTCTTCACTGCCCACGCCGCCGCAATCTTCAGCCAGCAGGTCAGCTTTGTTCAGGAATACTACGATATAAGGTACGCCAACCTGACGTGACAGCAGGATGTGCTCGCGCGTCTGAGGCATTGGGCCGTCAGTGGCGCCACATACCAGGATCGCGCCATCCATCTGCGCAGCACCGGTGATCATGTTTTTTACATAATCGGCGTGACCTGGGCAGTCAACGTGCGCGTAGTGACGAGTAGATGAATCATACTCGACGTGAGAGGTCGCAATGGTGATACCACGTGCACGCTCTTCAGGTGCATTGTCGATACCATCAAACGCCACTGCCTTACCGCCATACACTTCCGCACATACACGGGTCAGTGCTGCAGTCAGCGTGGTTTTACCATGGTCAACGTGACCGATGGTGCCCACGTTCAAGTGGGGCTTATTACGTTCAAACTTTTCCTTAGCCACAATATATTCCTCGCATAAAGGTTTTAAAAATTAAGCTCTGTTTTTAGCCATGATTTCTTCGGTAACGTTACGCGGCGCTTCAAAATACTTTTCGAATTCCATCGTAAATGTCGCCCGCCCCTGGGTCGCACTGCGCAAATCGGTTGCATAACCGAACATCTCTGCCAGTGGTACCTCGGCATTAATAACCTTGCCAGACAGACATTCATCCATGCCCAAGATTATGCCGCGACGACGGTTTAGATCGCCAACGACGTCACCCATGTTTGCCTCAGGGGTAACAATCTCTACTTTCATAATGGGTTCAAGCAAGACCGCACCGCCCTCTTGAGCGAGCCGTTTTGTCGCCATAGAGGCGGCAACCTTAAACGCCATTTCATTAGAGTCTACGTCATGGTATGAGCCATCAAATGCGGTCGCCTTAAGCCCCAACAAGGGATATCCAGCTAACACGCCATTTTGCATTTGCTCAGCAATACCTTTTTCAATTGCAGGGATGTACTCCTTAGGAACCACACCACCAACAATCTCGCTGACAAATTCAAGTCCTTCGGCATTTGAATCTTCACCTGGCTCAAAACGAATCCAGACGTGACCAAACTGACCACGACCACCAGACTGACGTACAAACTTACCCTCAATCTCACAGGTATTGCGAATCGCCTCGCGGTAGGCTACTTGCGGCTTACCAATATTCGCCTCAACACTAAACTCGCGACGCATACGGTCGACAAGGATATCGAGGTGCAACTCACCCATACCAGAGATAATACACTGACCGGTTTCTTCGTCAGTTTTGACCCGGAAAGACGGATCTTCCTGGGCCAACTTACCCAAGGCAATACCCATTTTTTCCTGATCCGCCTGAGACCGCGGTTCCACTGCCACCGATATTACCGGCTCAGGAAACTCCATGCGCTCCAGCACAATGACATTATTCGGATCACACAGCGTGTCTCCGGTCGTCACGTCCTTCAAGCCGATGGCCGCAGCAATATCACCCGCCCAGACTTCTTTAATCTCTTGACGGTCGTTTGCGTGCATCTGCACCATACGACCGACACGCTCTTTCTTACCCTTTACCGAATTAACGATGGCAGTTCCGCTTTCCAACTTTCCAGAATAAACCCGAAAGAAAGTCAGGGTGCCCACAAAGGGATCAGTCGCGATTTTAAATGCCAATGCCGAAAAAGGCGCATTATCATCTGCTTCGCGGGTAGCGAGCGTTTCGTTCTTATCGTCGAGCGTACCTTCAATGGCCTTAACTTCGGTCGGCGAAGGCATATACTCAACGACGGCATCAAGCATTGCCTGAACACCTTTATTTTTAAAGGCCGAACCACCAAACACCGGAATGATTTCGTTAGCCAAGGTACGCTTGCGAATACCGGCCTTGATCTCTTCCTCGCTTAGCTCACCACCTTCAAGATATTTTTCCATCATCTCGTCTGTCGCTTCAGCAGCAGCCTCGATCATGTACTCGCGCATTTTTTCACACGCAGACAACATCTCAGCAGGAATCTCTTCATAGTCGAAGGTCATACCCTGATCAGCTTCATTCCAGATAATGGCTTTCATTTTGATGAGATCAACGACGCCGCGAAACTCTTCTTCGCTACCGATCGTCATCTGCATTGGCACTGCGACCGCACCCAAGCGGGTACGCAACTGCTCAACAACCCGAGTAAAATTAGCGCCCATTCGGTCCATTTTGTTCACAAAGACCAAACGCGGCACTTCATACTTATTAGCTTGGCGCCAAACAGTTTCGGTTTGAGGTTGCACACCAGACGAACCGCACAAAACCACCACAGCACCATCGAGCACCCGTAGCGACCGCTCAACTTCTATGGTGAAGTCAACGTGCCCCGGGGTATCGATGATATTGATGCGATGCTGCTCAAACTGCTGCTGCATGCCAGACCAAAAACAGGTGGTCGCAGCAGAGGTGATTGTAATACCACGCTCCTGCTCCTGAGCCATCCAATCCATCGTCGCAGCGCCATCATGAACTTCGCCGATCTTGTGCGACATACCGGTATAGAACAACACCCGCTCTGTCGTCGTCGTCTTGCCCGCGTCAACGTGGGCACAGATACCAATATTGCGATATCTTGAGATAGGCGTTTTACGTGCCACTATGCTTCCCCATTTAAACTCTGGTGTAACTTCTTAGAAGCGGTAATGGGAGAACGCTTTGTTAGCTTCAGCCATGCGATGCACGTCTTCACGCTTCTTAACTGCAGAGCCCTTGCCCTGCGATGCATCGATAATCTCACCAGCCAAACGCTGACGCATAGATTTCTCGCCACGGCCACGAGAGTAGTCAACCAACCAACGCATTGCCAAAGCAGTACGACGGCTAGGACGAACCTCTACAGGCACCTGATACGTAGCACCACCAACACGGCGAGACTTAACCTCGACCATAGGTGCGATATTTTCTAGGGCAGTGTCGAAAGCCTCTAGTGGGTCAGTATTCAGGCGCTCTTTAACCAAGTCCAAAGCTCCATATACGATGCGCTCTGCAACTGATTTTTTACCACTGACCATTACATGGTTCATAAACTTGGCCAGGGTCAGGTTGCCAAATTTTGGATCTGGCAGTATTTCTCGCTTAGCGGCGACGCGTCTTCTTGGCATATCTCTATCTTCCTTTGTCTTCAGGTAAATCCAAACACCGGGCCGCCCTTACAGCGATGAGACGATGGTTTGGCCTTACTTAAGGTCTGTTTAAGTAGCGTTAAATCGAATTACGACTTAGGACGCTTAGTACCGTATTTAGAACGAGCTTGCTTACGGTTGTTAACACCGGATGTATCTAGGCTGCCGCGAACAGTGTGGTAACGCACACCTGGCAAATCCTTTACACGGCCGCCGCGGATCAGCACTACGCTGTGCTCCTGCAGGTTGTGGCCTTCACCACCGATGTAAGATGAAACTTCAAAGCCGTTAGTCAAACGCACACGACATACTTTACGCAGTGCCGAGTTAGGCTTTTTCGGGGTAGTGGTGTAAACACGAGTACATACGCCGCGACGCTGTGGACATGCCTGCAATGCAGGAACGTCACTTTTAGCCGCTTTACGCTTTCTCGGCTGACGAACCAACTGGTTGATCGTTGCCATTCATAAACTCCAAAAAACTAAAGACCAGGGCACCAATGCACTGGCCGACCAACTGCCGAAACCACCGGCAGCTTATAAAAAAAGTGGAGCGCGAATTCTAAAGACGCACTCCACTCCCGTCAAGTAGTCAAATTTACTCAGCCGTTATCGCTGAGCGCCTCTGACAGCGCCGCTTCAACATCTTGTGCTGACACGGTTTTACTCAGTTCTTCTTTCTTGATCTTGCGATCGCGGTGATATGCCAAGCCCGTTCCCGCAGGAATCAAGCGGCCTACAACCACGTTTTCTTTCAAGCCGCGCAGATGATCGCGCTTGCCGGTAACCGCCGCTTCGGTCAGAACCCGCGTCGTTTCCTGGAAGGAAGCCGCCGAAATAAAGGATTCTGTTGCTAGCGAGGCCTTGGTAATACCCAACAATTCACGCTCATAGCTTGCACAAATCTTGTCGGTGTTGTGAAGAATTTCATTCTCCTCTACCACGCGCACATATTCAGCCTGCTCACCTTTAATAAACGATGAGTCGCCGGAGGTCAGAATATTGACCTTGCGGAGCATCTGACGAACGATAACTTCGATGTGCTTATCGTTGATCTTTACACCCTGCAGACGGTAAACGTCCTGAATTTCGTTGACGATATACTTCGCCAATTCCTCAACGCCTTTCAGGCGCAGAATATCGTGGGGGCTCAATGGACCTTCCGATACAATTTCGCCCTTCTCAACCTGCTCACCTTCGAACACGGTCAAAGTACGCCATTTAGGAATGAGCACTTCGTAGTAATCAGAGCCATCAGCCAACGGCTTGCCGTCGGCAGGTGTAATAATCAAGCGGCGCTTGCCTTTGGTTTCTTTACCAAAGCTCACAGTACCGGAGATCTCCGCCAAAATTGCGGGCTCTTTCGGCTTACGCGCTTCGAACAAGTCAGCAACCCGTGGCAAACCACCGGTAATGTCTCGTGTTTTCGAGCTTTCTTGTGGAATACGAGCAACAACATCACCGACTTTCACGGTAGCGCCATTTTCCAAGGATACAATTGCATTCTCAGTCAGGAAGTAGTGAGCTGGTACGTTTGTACCTGCCAAGCACAGCTCGTCGCCATTGGGGTCAACCAAGGTCACTGCTGGGCGCATATCTTTACCCGCAGCTGGACGCTCGCCCTGATCCATAACCGAAATACTGGTCAAACCGGTCAATTCATCAGTTTGACGCTTAACGGTAATACCTTCTTCCATACCGGACATCTTAACGATACCCGCTACTTCAGTGATAATTGGGTGAGTGTGCGGATCCCAGGTTGCAACGATATCGCCCGCTGCCACTTCGGCGCGGTCGGCAACCTTAATCAAGGCACCGTAAGGCAGCTTATAACGCTCGCGCTCACGACCGCTCTTGTCGGTAATAGCCAGCTCACCAGAACGGCTTACCGCCACTAGGAAGCCATCTTCACGCTCAACGTATTTCAGATTGTGCAAACGGGCCTTACCGTCTTGTTTAACCTGAATATTGTCGACCGCAGTTGCCCGCGATGCCGCACCACCGATGTGGAAGGTACGCATGGTAAGCTGAGTACCGGGCTCACCGATAGACTGAGCAGCAATAACACCCACCGCCTCACCACGGTTAACCAAGTGGCCTCGCGCCAGATCGCGACCGTAACAAGCAGAGCAAACGCCGTGACGAGTTTCGCAGGTAATTGGCGACCGCACATCGATCTCGTCGATACCCATCTCTTCCAGTGCGATAACGCCTTTCTCGTCGAGCATCACGCCCGCTTCAACAGCTATTTCATCGGTGCCAGGAATAAATACATCGCGAACAACCAGACGACCCAGTACGCGGTCACCCAAGGTCTCGATGATGTCACCACCTTCGATAACGGGGGTCATGGTCAGACCTTCAGTAGCGCCGCAATCGTCTTCGGTAATAACCAAATCCTGAGCAACGTCAACCAGACGCCGAGTCAAGTAACCAGAGTTAGCCGTCTTCAATGCCGTATCGGCCAAACCTTTACGCGCACCGTGAGTCGAGATGAAGTACTGAAGTACGCTCAAACCTTCACGGAAGTTTGCGGTGATCGGCGTCTCGATGATCGAGCCGTCTGGCTTAGCCATCAGACCACGCATACCAGCTAGCTGACGAATCTGGGCTGGCGAACCACGCGCACCGGAGTCAGCGTAGATATAAACCGAGTTGAAAGAGTCTTGCATCTCTTCCTCACCCTTGCGGTTTATAACTGGCTCTTTAGACAGACCTTCCATCATCGCCTTGGAAACCATGTCGTTCGCACGGGACCAAATGTCGATAACTTTGTTGTATTTCTCACCCTGGGTTACCAGACCAGAAGCATATTGCTTCTCGATCTCAACCACTTCAGCATCAGCGGCCGCAACAATACGCGCCTTAGCTTCTGGGATTTCAAAATCGTTAACACCAATCGATGAACCGGAGCGAGTAGAGTACTCAAAACCGGTGTACATCAGTTGGTCGCCAAGGATTACGGTAGCTTTCAAGCCAACGCGACGGTAGCACTCGTTAAGAATACGAGAGATCGCCTTCTTGGTCATGGCATGGTTAACCATGTCGAAGGGCAGACCTTCAGGCACAATCCGCCACAACAGCACACGGCCAATGGTGGTATCAACGATGGAGCGTGTTTCAGTACGCTCGCCGTTCTCACCAAAACTCACCTCTGTCAGGCGGCACTTAATACGCGCCTGCAAATGCGCCAAACCGGTAACATACGCGCGATGCACTTCTTCTGGGTTAGCGAACACAGTGCCTTCACCAGCGCCATTTACACGGTCGCGGGTCATCCAGTACAGACCCAATACCACGTCCTGAGAAGGCACGATGATCGGCTCGCCGTTAGCGGGCGATAGGATGTTGTTGGTGGACATCATCAGCGCGCGAGATTCCAGCTGCGCTTCAATTGTCAGCGGTACGTGTACCGCCATTTGGTCACCGTCAAAGTCAGCGTTATAGGCCGCACACACCAAGGGGTGCAACTGAATTGCCTTACCTTCGATCAGCACCGGCTCAAACGCCTGAATACCCAAGCGGTGTAGGGTTGGTGCGCGGTTCAGCAGTACTGGATGCTCGCGAATAACGTCAGCGAGAATATCCCATACTTCTGGCGGCTCACGCTCAACCATTTTCTTAGCGGCTTTAATGGTAGTTGCTAAACCACGTGCTTCGAGCTTGCCGAAGATGAATGGCTTAAACAATTCAAGTGCCATTTTCTTAGGCAGACCGCACTGATGCAGACGCAAGGTAGGTCCAACCACGATAACCGAACGACCAGAGTAGTCGACTCGCTTACCCAAAAGGTTTTGACGGAAACGACCCTGCTTACCTTTGATCATGTCTGCCAAAGATTTCAACGGACGCTTGTTCGAGCCAGTGATGGCACGACCGCGACGACCGTTATCCAGCAGCGCATCAACTGATTCTTGCAGCATACGCTTTTCGTTACGCACAATGATGTCAGGTGCATTCAGATCAAGCAGACGCTTTAAACGGTTGTTACGGTTGATCACCCGGCGATACAAATCGTTAAGATCCGAGGTCGCAAAACGGCCACCATCCAGCGGTACCAAAGGACGCAAATCCGGCGGCAAAACTGGCAGAACCTTCATGACCATCCACTCTGGCTTGTTGCCAGACTCGGCCAAGGCTTCAATCAGCTTCAGACGCTTAGACAGCTTTTTAATCTTGGTTTCAGAGTTGGTCGCGGGAATTTCTTCGCGCAGACGCTCAATCTCAACCGGTAGGTCAAGCTCCATCAGCAGATGCATGATGGCTTCGGCGCCCATCTTGGCCACGAAGTCGTCACCAAACTCTTCCATTGCCTCAAAGAATTGCTCGTCGCTTAGCAACTGGCCTTTCTCGAGGGTAGTCATGCCTGGGTCAGTAACTACGTAAGATTCGAAGTACAAAATACGTTCGATATCACGCAGGGTCATGTCCAATAGCAAACCGATCCGGCTTGGCAGTGACTTCAAAAACCATATGTGAGCAACTGGGCTAGCCAGCTCTATGTGACCCATGCGCTCGCGACGCACTTTAGCCAGTGCAACTTCAACGCCACACTTCTCACAGATTACGCCGCGATGCTTCAGGCGCTTGTATTTACCGCACAGACATTCGTAGTCTTTTACGGGTCCAAAAATTTTGGCACAAAACAAGCCGTCACGCTCAGGCTTGAAAGTACGGTAGTTAATGGTTTCTGGCTTTTTTACTTCGCCAAAAGACCAAGAACGAATTAGCTCCGGTGACGCCAAACCGATACGAATAGAGTCAAACTCATCGTTCGGTTGTCCCTGTTTTAATAGACTTAATAAATCTTTCAAGGCCGTTCCTCCGCAAGGGTATTCAACAGGTGCCCGCTACAAAGCTGTAGCGGCACCCCTTGCCATCTCGTTGTTGATACTTATTCCGTGTCCAGCTCGATATTAATACCGAGTGAGCGGATCTCTTTGACCAATACATTGAAAGACTCGGGCATACCCGGCTCCATGCTCTGATCACCATCAACAATATTTTTGTACATCTTGGTACGACCGTTTACGTCGTCCGACTTCACCGTTAGCATTTCCTGCAGGGTATAGGCGGCACCGTAAGCTTCTAGTGCCCACACTTCCATCTCCCCGAAGCGCTGCCCACCGAACTGAGCTTTACCACCCAATGGCTGCTGGGTAACCAAGCTGTACGAACCAGTAGAACGCGCATGCATCTTGTCATCAACCAAGTGGTTCAACTTGAGCATGTACATATAGCCGACAGTAACCGGGCGATCGAATTCCAGACCGGTACGACCGTCACACAGCTTCAACTGACCGCTGTCTGGCAGACCTGCTAAGCGTAGCAGACTTTTAATTTCTGCCTCGTTAGCACCGTCGAATACCTGAGTTGCCATTGGCACACCGCCACGGAGGTTCTTGGCAAGATCCATAATCGCTTCATCGCTGAAGCTGTCGAGATCTTCGTGACGACCTGCGCCATCGTTGTAGATTTCGCCCAGGAACTTACGAACATCGGCAATTTGACGCTGTTCACGAATCATTGCGTCAATCTTGCTACCCAAACCTTTCGCCGCGAGGCCAAGGTGAGTCTCAAGAACCTGACCTACGTTCATCCGCGACGGTACACCCAGTGGGTTCAAGACGATATCGACCGGCTCGCCGTTTTCGTCAAAAGGCATGTCTTCAACAGGCATAATGACCGAGATAACACCCTTGTTACCGTGACGACCAGCCATTTTATCACCTGGCTGAATGCGACGTTTGATAGCCAAGTAAACCTTAACTATTTTCAGTACGCCCGGCGCCAAATCGTCGCCAGTCGTCAGCTTGCGGCGTTTATCTTCAAAACGCTCTTCCAAAGTTTTGCGATGCGCAACCAGCTGCTTGTCGGCGTCTTCCAGTGCGGCATTCAAGGTCTCGTCAGCCAGACGCAACTTGAACCAATCGTCAGTCTTAATCTCAGCCAAGCCAGCAGCGGTCAGGACATCGCCCTTCTTCATGCCGGGACCACTTAGGATCGCCTGACCATCTAAGGCCGTAGACAAACGCGCAAAGGTCGCTTCTTCGACAATGCGGTACTCTTCGTTCAGATCCTTACGGAACTGGTCGAGCTGCATTTTTTCAATTTCCAGTGCGCGCTTGTCTTTTTCAAGACCGTCGCGGGTGAAAACCTGAACGTCGATAACAGTACCCTTGGTGCTAGTAGGCACACGCAGGGAAGTATCTTTAACGTCGGAGGCTTTCTCACCAAAAATAGCACGTAGTAATTTTTCTTCTGGCGTTAACTGGGTTTCGCCTTTAGGCGTAACCTTACCAACCAGAATATCGCCGGGACCGACTTCAGCACCGATATACACGATACCGGACTCGTCGAGACTCGCCAGCGCGCCTTCGCCAACATTGGGAATATCTGCAGAGATTTCCTCTGAACCCAATTTGGTGTCGCGGGCAATACAGGTCAATTCTTGAATATGAATGGTAGTGAAGCGATCTTCTTTCACCACGCGCTCAGAGACAAGGATCGAATCCTCGAAGTTGTAACCGTTCCAAGGCATAAACGCGATACGCATGTTCTGACCTAGTGCCAGCTCACCCATATCAACAGACGGGCCATCGGCCAGAATGTCGCCACGCACAACGTCGTGACCTTCACTTACAATTGGACGCTGATTAATACAGGTGTTCTGGTTAGAACGGGTGTATTTAGTCAGGTTGTAAATATCTACCGGTGGCTGACCAGGCTGCACTTCGTCGTTGTTAACACGAACAACGATACGTGAAGAGTCAACGCTATCAATTACACCGCCGCGGCGAGCAACCACACACACACCGGAGTCAGACGCCACATAGCGTTCAAAACCAGTACCGACTAAAGGCTTATCGGCCTTGAGCGTCGGCACAGCCTGGCGCTGCATGTTCGAACCCATCAAGGCGCGGTTAGCATCATCGTGCTCTAAGAACGGAATCAAAGACGCCGCTACCGAAACAACCTGCTTGGGCGAAACGTCCATGTAGGTTACTTTTTCCGGTGGCATTACCGTAAATTCGTTCATGTGACGAACCGCAACCATTTCGTCGGTCAGCTCGCCTTTTTCGTTCATGACCGCTGAGGCCTGAGCGATAACTTCCTCAGCTTCATTGATTGCCGACAAATACTCGATGTCGTCGCTTACTTTACCGTCTTTAACTTTGCGGTAAGGGCTTTCAAGGAAACCATACTCATTGGTACGCGCATAGGTCGCCAATGAGTTAATCAGACCAATGTTTGGTCCTTCTGGCGTTTCAATAGGGCATACCCGGCCGTAGTGCGTCGGGTGAACGTCGCGGACTTCAAAGCCAGCGCGCTCGCGGGTCAGACCGCCGGGCCCAAGCGCAGAAACACGACGCTTGTGGGTGATTTCTGACAGCGGGTTGTTTTGGTCCATAAACTGCGACAGCTGTGACGAGCCAAAGAACTCTTTTACAGCAGCGGCAACCGGCTTGGCATTGATCAAGTCCTGAGGCATCAGGCCTTCACTTTCCGCCATAGACAGACGCTCTTTAACAGCGCGTTCTACCCGTACCAGACCAACACGGAATTGGTTCTCAGCCATTTCCCCAACAGAGCGAATACGACGGTTACCGAGGTGATCGATATCGTCGACAATGCCCTTACCGTTACGAATGCCAACCAGCATTTTCATAACAGCGATGATGTCGCTTTGGTCCAAGGTGCCTGCACCCAAAATCTCTTCGCGACCGACGCGGCGGTTAAACTTCATCCGACCAACAGTAGACAGGTCATAACGCTCTGGCGAGAAGAATAAGTTTTGGAACAAATTCTCTGCAGACTCTTTGGTTGGCGGCTCGCCAGGACGCATCATGCGGTAGATTTCGACCAACGCCTCTAACTGGGTATTGGTTGGGTCAGCGCGCAAGGTATCGCTGACATACGGTCCGCAATCCAGCTCGTTGGTGTAGAGCGTGTCGATTTCTTTGACATCAGCTTCTTCAAGCGCAGTAAGAATTTCCGCAGTAATCAAGGTATTACAAGGGAAGAGCACTTCGCCGGTCTTTTTGTCGACAATATCTTTGGCCAGCGCGCGGCCGACCAAGTACTCAACAGGTACTTCTAACTCTTTCAAGCCTGACTTTTCAATCTGGCGAATATGGCGGGCAGTAATACGGCGGCCAGTCTCAACGATAACTTCGCCGTTCTTAGCAGCAATATCAAAAGTCGCTACTTCACCCCGTAGACGCTCAGCGATCAACTCAATAGTAAAGCCGCCTTTTTTGGCAACCTTAAAGGTGTTAACGTCGTAGAAGAGTTCAAGAATCTCTTCTGCCGTCATACCCAATGAGCGCAACAGAATCGTGGCCGGCAATTTACGACGGCGATCGATACGCACAAACACCATGTCTTTCGGGTCAAACTCGAAATCCAACCAAGAGCCACGGTAGGGAATGATCCGCGCTGAGTACAGCAGCTTGCCCGACGAGTGGGTTTTGCCACGGTCGTGATCGAAGAACACACCAGGTGAGCGGTGCAACTGAGAAACGATAACCCGCTCAGTACCATTGATAACAAAAGTACCGTTTTCAGTCATTAATGGGATTTCGCCCATATAGACTTCTTGTTCTTTAATATCTTTGATGCTTTTGTTGGCCGATTCGCGATCATAGATGATCAAACGAACTTTGACTCGCAGCGGCACAGAATACGTTACGCCGCGCAGCTGGCACTCATTTACATCGAAGGCCGGCACGCCAAGTACGTAATCGACATACTCCAGCGCTGCATTGCCGGAGTAACTCACTATCGGGAATATTGATTTAAATGCGGCGTGCAAACCATACTCGCCGCGCTCACCGGCAGGGACACCCTGCTGGGTGAACTTCTTGTAAGAATCCAGCTGAATCGCAAGGAGATAGGGCACGTCCATGACGTGCGGCATCTTGCCAAAATCCTTACGGATACGTTTTTTCTCAGTGTACGAGTAAGCCATCAGTACTCCCCAGCATCATTTCTTGACCCCGTCGCGACCGGCGACGGCATCGTTAGTACGGCAGTTTTTCACCTGCCGCTAGCCAGCTCCCAAAGGAAACCGACTGTAATATCTCAAATAACAGCAAAAGGCCGGCGGGATTAACCCACCAGCCTCGCTTGAGATTGACCTGCAAGCAGGCCAACAAGCAACTTACTTAAGCTCGACGCTAGCGCCAGCTTCTTCAAGCTCTTTCTTCGCAGTCTCTGCATCAGCCTTAGAAGCAGCTTCTTTAATAGTAGAAGGCGCGCCGTCTACTAATTCTTTAGCTTCTTTCAGACCCAGACCAGTGATAGTGCGGACTGCTTTGATAACGTTAACTTTCTTCTCGCCAACAGCGGTCAGAACTACGTCAAATTCAGTCTGCTCTTCAGCGGCAGCGCCAGCTTCAGCAGCGGCAGCTGGTGCAGCGGCAACAGCCGCAGCAGCAGAAACGCCAAACTTCTCTTCCATCGCTTCGATCAGACCAACTACGTCCATTACGCTCATTTCAGCGATTGCATTCAAAATATCGTCTTGTGACAGAGCCATGTGAAACTCCCTACTGTGTCAATTACTTAAAGAAAAACCATTAATACGCTGCGCTTACGCAGCTTCTTTCTGCTCGCGAACTGCAGCTAGAGTACGAACCAATTTTCCGGGTACTTCGTTCAGTGTACGTACCAGTTTCGTAGCCGGTGCTTGCATAACGCTCATCAACATAGATAGCGCCTGGTCGCGGGTCGGCAATTTCGCCAGTACATCTAACTGATCTGGGCCCATCAATTGGCCACTGACTGCCAGTGCTTTTACTTCAAATTTAGCATTTGCTTTCGCAAAATCTTTGAAGATACGCGCCGCCGCACCGGGATCTTCCATCGAGAAAGCTAACAGAGAAGGACCTTTAAAGGCCGACTCTGCGCACTCGAATTCAGTTCCCTTCAACGCTAGTTTCGCAAGGGTGTTACGCACTACACGCACACTTACTTGTGATTCCCGCGCCAATTTGCGGAGCTCAGTCATTTGGCCTACAGAACACCCACGGGCGTCAGCAATAACCAATGACAATGCACTCGCAGCAGTCTCGTTAACATCAGCTACTATCGCTTTCTTGTCGTCGAGTCTTAATGCCACTTGGATAACTCCTGGATTTGTCAGTTATTTACCGTAGACTCAAAACACGAGGTTTCAAGTCATTTGCTGGAGAACAAATCCACTCCACCATCTGCGTAGGCCAATGCCGGTAAACGTTGACGAATCAACACATCGATTAAGGGGTAAGTCTAAATAACCCAAACCCCGCCTACGGTCTTTGATGGTCTCTGTCTTTTGACACAGTAGGTCAGCTGTCAAAGACCACAAAGCCTATAAAACGGCCTCCAAAAAGGCCGCTTCATTCAGGACGACTAGCGCCCTAAAATTATTTTGCCGACAAGCTCGCCATATCGATTGCGATACCGGGGCCCATCGTTGAAGAAAGAGTCACTTTCTTCATGTAAACACCTTTAGCTGAGGACGGCTTGGCTTTACGCAAGTCACCCAACAAAGCCTCAAGATTGTCTTTAAGAATATTAGCGTCGAAGCTAATGCTGCCAATTGCGCCGTGGATGATACCGTTTTTATCTGTACGGTAGCGAACCTGACCAGCCTTAGCATTTTTAACTGCAGTTTCAACATCTGCAGTTACAGTGCCAGTCTTAGGGTTAGGCATCAGACCACGAGGACCAAGCACCTGACCGAGCTGACCAACAACGCGCATTGCATCTGGAGACGCAACCACAACATCAAAGTCCATCATGCCGCCTTTAACTTGGGCTGCAAGATCGTCCATGCCAACAAAATCTGCACCAGCTGCTTTGGCTTTCTCAGCGTTCTCACCCTGAGCGAACACCGCTACACGTACAGTCTTACCTGTGCCGTGAGGCAGAGTCGTTGCACCGCGAACCGCTTGATCAGATTTACGCGCATCAACACCAAGATTGATTGCAACATCAATTGCCTCAGGGAATTTAATTACCGACACTTCTTTAAGCAGCGCTACTGCTTCTTCAAAGCTGTACTGCTTACCAGCTACCACTTTCTCGCGGATAGCTTTTTGACGCTTAGTGAGCTTAGCCATGATTACAGACCCTCAACTTCAATACCGGCGGCACGGGCACTGCCCGCGATAGTGCGCACTGCTGCATCCATATCAGACGCAGTCAAATCGGCCATTTTAATAGTGGCGATTTCTTCAAGCTGGGCGCGAGTCACTTTACCGACTTTCTTGGAGTTAGGTGTACCTGAACCACTTGCAACACCCGCAGCCTTCTTCAATAAGAAAGAAGCCGGTGGAGTCTTAGTCACAAAGGTAAAGCTGCGATCTGAATAAACTGTGATCACAACAGGGATTGGCATGCCAGCTTCAAGGCTCTGAGTTTGAGCGTTGAAAGCTTTACAAAATTCCATGATGTTAACGCCGTGCTGACCCAGTGCGGGACCAACTGGCGGACTTGGGTTGGCCTTACCGGCGGCAACCTGAAGCTTAATATAAGCTTGTACTTTCTTAGCCATAACTTCCTCCTAGTGGGTACAAACGCCTTGCGATTAAAAAATCTGCAATCAGCTCCCCGGTTTAAACTGCTCGACTATCAATCCCGACTAGCCAGCAACATTTCATTTGCTGCACGTAAGCTGCGCAACAATATTTACGCCTTTTCCACCTGCGCAAAGTCCAGCTCAACCGGCGTTGACCGGCCAAAGATAAGAACAGCGACATGCAGACGGTTTTTCTCGTAATTCACTTCTTCAACAACACCGTTAAAGTCATTAAACGGCCCGTCGATAACCCGTACCATTTCACCCGGTTCAAACAAGGTTTTAGGTTTGGGCTTATCACCGCTCTCGACACGCTGCAATATCGCTTGCGCTTCTTTTTCAGTAATAGGCGCAGGCTTGTCGGCCTTACCACCAATAAAGCCCATTACTCGCGGCGTTTCTTTAACTAAATGCCAAGTATCGTCGCCGAGTTCCATTTGAATCAGCACGTAACCCGGGAAAAACTTGCGCTCACTTTTGCGTTTCTGACCACCACGCATCTCTATGACTTCTTCGGTCGGAACCAAAACCTCGCCAAAACGGTCAGCAAAACCTGACAGCTCAATGCGCTCTTTTAATGCCAGAGCAACTTTCTTTTCATACCCAGAATAGGCGTGTACAACATACCAGCGCTTTGTCATGCCCTACCTCTAGCCGATAACCATGGATGCCAACCAACCCAACAGAGTGTCTAAGCCCCACAGAATCAATGCCGCAACTACTACAAACGCCACAACAATCAGCGTGGTTTGGGTGCTTTCCTGACGCGATGGCCAGACGACCTTGCGAATCTCGGTGCGCGCGCCTTTAAGCAATTCAAAAAAGGCCTCGCCCTTAACTGTACCGTAAGCGATATACCCCGCAATCAGCGCCAACACCAACAAGGCGATAACACGATAAAGCAGAGACTCACTAGAGAAATATATATTGCCGCCAACACCACCGGCCACTAACAGAGCTACAAGACTCCATTTCAGACCGTCGAATCGACCAGCGTCTTCCGCCTTAGCACTCATTGTTAAAACATTTCCCTTTTTCGCTAAGCGCAAAACACCACTACGCATACGCGAAGCGGTGTCAACGTAAATGGCAGGCCAGGAGGGACTCGAACCCCCAACAGCCGGTTTTGGAGACCGGTGCTCTACCAATTGAACTACTGGCCTACAAGTGCCGGGCTAAATCACCCGGACTTTCAACCCAATCTTACCGGGCTTATTCTACGATTTTAGCAACAACGCCGGCGCCAACAGTACGGCCACCTTCACGAATTGCAAAACGCAGACCTTCTTCCATCGCGATTGGCGCAATCAAAGTCACGTCCATCTTCACGTTGTCGCCAGGCATAACCATTTCAGTACCTTCCGGCAGCTCACAAGCACCAGTCACGTCCGTGGTACGGAAGTAGAACTGAGGACGGTAGCCTTTAAAGAACGGCGTGTGACGGCCACCCTCTTCTTTGGACAGTACGTATACTTCACCTTCGAAACGAGTGTGAGGCGTGATTGAACCGGGCTTAGCCAGTACTTGACCACGCTCTACGTCGTCGCGCTTAGTACCACGCAACAACACACCTACGTTCTCACCAGCGCGACCTTCGTCAAGCAGCTTGCGGAACATTTCAACACCAGTACATACAGTCTTGGTGGTGTCGTGAATACCAATGATCGCAATCTCATCACCGGTGCGCAGAATGCCACGCTCGATACGGCCAGTTACCACTGTACCGCGACCAGAGATAGAGAATACGTCTTCAATCGGCATCAGGAACGGCAGGTCAACTGCACGCTCAGGCTGTGGAATATAAGAATCCAAGGCCTCGATCAATTTCTTAACGGCAGTGGTGCCCAGTTCGTTATCGTCCTGGCCATTCAATGCCATCAGTGCAGAACCCGCAATAATCGGGGTATCGTCACCGGGGAATTCGTACAGATCAAGCAGCTCACGCAGCTCCATCTCAACCAATTCCAGCATTTCATTGTATTCTTCACTGCCCACGCCGCCGCAATCTTCAGCCAGCAGGTCAGCTTTGTTCAGGAATACCACGATGTAAGGTACGCCAACCTGACGTGACAGCAGGATGTGCTCGCGCGTCTGAGGCATTGGGCCGTCAGTGGCGCCACATACCAGGATCGCGCCATCCATCTGCGCAGCACCGGTGATCATGTTTTTTACATAATCGGCGTGACCTGGGCAGTCAACGTGCGCGTAGTGACGAGTAGATGAATCATACTCGACGTGAGAGGTCGCAATGGTGATACCACGTGCACGCTCTTCAGGTGCATTGTCGATACCATCAAACGCCACTGCCTTACCGCCATACACTTCCGCACATACACGGGTCAGTGCTGCAGTCAGCGTGGTTTTACCATGGTCAACGTGACCGATGGTGCCCACGTTCAAGTGGGGCTTATTACGTTCAAACTTTTCCTTTGCCATTGCGACAGTCTCCTAGCGGACCTTTCGTCTAGTCACTACAAAAAGACAAAAGCCGACCAATCAGCTTTTGCCGCCAAATTAATGGAGCTCATAAGCGGATTCGAACCGCTGACCTCTTCCTTACCAAGGAAGTGCTCTACCGACTGAGCTATATGAGCACCGCAACTCACACCCTTACACCTGCCCATACTGGAGCGGGTAGCGGGAATCGAACCCGCACCATCAGCTTGGAAGGCTGAGGTTCTACCATTGAACCATACCCGCTGAAATCATTGTTTTCTGGCAAGTCTAGCAATTAATGGTGGAGGGGGGTGGATTCGAACCACCGAAGCTCGCGCGTCAGATTTACAGTCTGATCCCTTTAGCCACTCGGGAACCCCTCCCCAAGAAAATGGAATAATTTGTTTTAGTTCAAATATCTATCGCCCAAAACTAATGGCCGAATGATCAATACTTACCCCGCAACAAAAAATATGTGGAGCTGGCGAGAGGAGTCGAACCCCCGACCGGCTGATTACAAGTCAGCTGCTCTACCAACTGAGCTACGCCAGCAAACTACCACGTCGCTTCCAAACGAGGGGCGCATTCTAGTCGAACTGTTTATAAGACGCAATCAAATTACAGTCTTTTTCACCTAGCTTTTTATTATTATCCTGCAGCTTAGCCATTACAGACTCAGTGCGACCATACTCATCACCACCGCGCTCACCGCGGAACACCAGCCAATAACGGTTCGCCAGCTTTGCAATCCGACGAATTTTTGCTTCGTAATTTTTTTTGCTCAAGCCCTTAGCATGCGTGGCTGCGCGCTCAGCATCAGTAAAGACCCCCAGTGAAATGGCATCTTTTAACTCCCCCTTACGAATCACAAAGTTGTCAATCCGCTTCGCCCTAAGCTCACCACCCATTTTGGTCGCCACCGCTAAGGATGAATACGGCCCAAGGTAGACCCAGTAGTCCGCACCGCGCTCATACTCCTCAAGATACACCCGCAAACCAGGTAAACCCGCCCGATCCGACTCGAAATCGGCCTCACCCGAATACGGCCCCAAAACCAGACACACCTCTTCTGACGAGCTTGGCGCTGGGACAAGATCGCGCGGAGGCTGCTCTACCGCCTCTCCGCCCCGCTCTGCCAACAACTCAATATTTCCATTACTCGAAGCTAAATCCAAACGTTCAGACAACACATCAAAGCCCCGCTCGGATTTATGCGCGAGGTAGAACACTCCGTTGAGCATAACAATCAACACAAAAAACCAGCGCACTCAACTCTCCCTCAGCATGACGCCAACACTGGCGCAAGCCCATCTAACACCAGCTCTTCGCAATACCGCCAATGGCGAGCATAATTGCCAGCCAGCGCGATCAACCCCTGAGCATCCCCACCAGTTACAAACACCTCTGAAGGCCCTTGATCAGCCTCTGCCAGCTCGATCGAAGCCTGAACCGCGCCATACTGAGCCAACCACTTTCCATGATGAACGCAACTCTCTGTGTCCTTGCCGGGCGCCAGACTTTGCTTATCTGCGCCATCAAATCGAACTCGCCCGGTGTGCTCCGCTAAAGCGCGAGCCGACATCGCGACACCGGGGATAATATACCCCCCTCGATGCATGCCGCCGCCGTCAACAACATCAATGGTCAGGGCTGTGCCGGCATCCACAACCACACACGCGCGTCGACAAACCCCAAAGGCGGCAACCATCGCCAACCAGCGATCAACACCCATCCGAGAAGTATCGGCATAACTGTTGCGCACGCCACTACAAAAAGACTGACTAACGGCCACCTTAAACGGCAAGCCTGAAGTAGCAAGCAGATGCATCAAGGGCTCATCACGCTCGACAGAACCCACTGAAGCAACCTTAATATCAGTCACATTCTCCAGAGAGAGCTCATCAAACAGCAAGCGCAGTGCATCCGGGGAGCTCGCAACACGCCCACCCTGTAGGCGCCCAGCCTCGCTCATAAGCCGCCATTTCAACGCACTATTACCCACATCCAACTCTAGACTTACCAACCCCACTCTCAAGCGCCTCGCAAGCTAACTTCACCACCTCGAAAAACCCGCTCACCAGCGTCGGTCTCAAGCACCAAACCACCACTGGCATCAACCCCGCGCGCGACACCTTGAATTACGTTATCACCCAGCTGAACCTGTACCGGCTTACCCGCGAAGACATCAAATTTTCCCCACTCATCGCGAAGATAGGTAAAACCGTCACGCGTGAATTCGGCCTGCACCTTCAGGAGCTCGGCAATAAGCGTCGCAGCAAGCTCATTACGTGGGACACTGCCAACAATCATCTGAAGGTCAGTCCAAGGCTGCGTGATCGCATCCGTATCACAGCCCGTCAAATTAACATTCAATCCAACACCAACAATTACCTGACACAAACCAGAAGGATCGCCTTGCATTTCGAGCAAGATACCCGCTAGCTTCTTATTATCGTGCAAGACGTCATTAGGCCACTTTAAACCAGCCCCATCCACACCCAAACGCCCCAAGGCTCGCACCACCGCCAAACCAACCGACAGGCTTAAGCCCTCTAACGCCGCTGCGCCAGACTGAAACTCCCACACCATAGAAAGGTATATATTACGACCAAAGGGGCTGCGCCAGGCCTGCCCGCGACGCCCTCGACCAGCGGACTGCTGCTCAGCAAAACAACAATAATTTGCGCTTCGCCCAGTACGAATAGCTTCAGCAGCGGCGTCATTCGTCGACCCAATAATCGGGAAAATATCAAGCTCACCCAAAGCTGACGCGGCCGATTCAGGTAAAAATGAGCGAATCTTGTCGGCCTCCAGCAAATCTAAACCGCCGACTAGTCGGTATCCCCGACCTTTTATAGACTCTATCGGAAGCTCAAGTGCTTCAAGCTTGTGTAATTGCTTCCACACCGCGGCGCGACTAACTCCCAACTGTGCGCCCAACTCCTCCCCAGAGTGATATTCACCATCTGCCAAAATCGTCAACAATATTGAATTATCCACACTAAAAACCCGCTACTTATATCGCCTCGGATCATAGCAGACAACCAAGAACGAGCCCAAGGATAGCTATTAGCGTGACAAAAAGGGCGCCCGACACGACTGACACAGATCCACCTGGCAGCCCCGCGCAAGGGCCACGACTCGATTAATCAAGTAACACCGCATAACGACGAACTAATTAACACGTTGACGGCAATTCGCGCATATTTAGCAAGTAATGGCGACACCTTCTCTACAACTTTTTAATGCGAGTTCCATCACGCACCTGACGCAACCCTGACCGGCATCAAACGAACCAACACCGAAAACCGTCAACCCTGAATACTAAAAAACGCTAACTGACCACACTGCCGAGACTATTATGAAGGCGTGTGAGGCGCTTGACAGTGAACGCACAGTGCTCGGGAGATGCGTGACGGGAGACGGTAAACGCTAAAAACATAAAGCCCCAACAGGGTTTCCTGCTGGGGCTTTTTTGTGGGTGTTGCAGAAGGCGGCAAACCCTAGTTTTGGTTGTGGTTTTATCTTTTGTCTTCCGTCTCCCGTCTAGCGTGGAGCTGTCTGGGGGTCCTGCGGGTTATAAAAAAAACTAAAAAACCAGTGTTGCAGCACTTAATAAAGTTTGGCGCGTAGTGATGACCTACTTTGTGTTGCGAGCAGTGCTCGCAATCCCTTCGGGACGCCTATCGGCGCACCAAGCTCGCACCGATGGTGCAGAGCTTGTCGCATGAGCCCGATATTTAGTGAGAGAGGCTCCTCGCGTCCTAAATAAAAAACCCCGTCCAGCATAAGCTGAACGGGGTGTTTTATTTAGAAGCCTGGCGATGACCTACTCTCGCATGGGGAAACCCCAAACTACCATCGGCGATGACACGTTTCACTTCTGAGTTCGGGATGGGATCAGGTGGTACCATGTCTCTATGGTCGCCAGGCAAACTGGCTTGGTTAAATGAGGTGTCTTACGTACTTTCGTACTGCGTCATTCAATCCAAATAAGGTGGTAAATAAGCTGATATAAACAAGTTTTCTCATGTGTGTAGCTCTCACTACACGCAACAATCCGCTGCAGTTTCTTCATTGTGACAACAAGACCACTTAATTATATGGTCAAGCCTCACGAGCAATTAGTACAGGTTAGCTCAATGCCTCGCAGCACTTACACACCCTGCCTATCAACGTCCTGGTCTTGAACGGCTCTTTAGGGGGCTCAAGGCCCCAGGGAGATCTAATCTTGGAAGAGGCTTCGCGCTTAGATGCTTTCAGCGCTTATCCCGTCCGAACGTAGCTACCGGGCAATGCATCTGGCGATACAACCCGAACACCAGAGGTTCGTCCACTTCGGTCCTCTCGTACTAGAAGCAGCTTTCCTCAAATCTCCAACGCCCACGGCAGATAGGGACCGAACTGTCTCACGACGTTCTGAACCCAGCTCGCGTACCACTTTAAATGGCGAACAGCCATACCCTTGGGACCGGCTTCAGCCCCAGGATGTGATGAGCCGACATCGAGGTGCCAAACACCGCCGTCGATGTGAACTCTTGGGCGGTATCAGCCTGTTATCCCCGGAGTACCTTTTATCCGTTGAGCGATGGCCCTTCCATACAGAACCACCGGATCACTATGACCTACTTTCGTACCTGCTCGACTTGTCAGTCTCGCAGTCAAGCGCGCTTATGCCATTACACTAACCGCATGATTTCCGACCATGCTTAGCGCACCTTCGTGCTCCTCCGTTACTCTTTGGGAGGAGACCGCCCCAGTCAAACTACCCACCACACAATGTCCTCGAACCAGATAATGGTCCAGAGTTAGAACCCCAACAGTACCAGGCTGGTATTTCAAGATTGGCTCCACCTAAGCTAGCGCCTAAGTTTCAAAGCCTCCCAGCTATCCTACACAAGTAATATCAGAGTCCACTGTGAAGCTATAGTAAAGGTTCACGGGGTCTTTCCGTCTAGCCGCGGGTATACGGCATCTTAACCGCAAATTCAATTTCACTGAGTCTCGGGTGGAGACAGCGTGGCCATCATTACGCCATTCGTGCAGGTCGGAACTTACCCGACAAGGAATTTCGCTACCTTAGGACCGTTATAGTTACGGCCGCCGTTTACCGGGGCTTCGATCAAGAGCTTCGCTTGCGCTAACCCCATCAATTAACCTTCCGGCACCGGGCAGGCGTCACACCGTATACGTCCACTTTCGTGTTTGCACAGTGCTATGTTTTTGATAAACAGTTGCAGCCACCTGGTCACTTCGACTCCCCTCAGCTTACGGAGCAAGTCCGATCACCAAAGGGAGCGTACCTTCTCCCGAAGTTACGGTACCATTTTGCCTAGTTCCTTCACCCGAGTTCTCTCAAGCGCCTTGGTATTCTCTACCTGACCACCTGTGTCGGTTTGGGGTACGGTTTGTTATAACCTGAAGCTTAGAAGCTTTTCTTGGAAGCATGGCATCAACGACTTCGTCCAAAAGAGGACTCGTATTCGCTTCTCAGCCTTAGGGAACCGGATTTGCCTAATCCCCCAGCCTACGAGCTTAAACGCGGACAACCATCGCCGCGATCGCCTAGCCTACTCCGTCCCTCCATCGCAGTTATAACAAGTACGGGAATATTAACCCGTTTTCCATCGACTACGCATTTCTGCCTCGCCTTAGGGGCCGACTAACCCTGTCCTGATTAACATGGGACAGGAAACCTTGGTCTTCCGGCGGGGGAGTTTTTCACTCCCCTTGTCGTTACTCATGTCAGCATTCGCACTTCTGATACCTCCAGCAAACCTCTCGATTCACCTTCGCAGGCTTACAGAACGCTCCTCTACCATGCGTGCAAGCACGCATCCGCAGCTTCGGTTACACATTTAGCCCCGTTATATCTTCCGCGCAGGCCGACTCGACTAGTGAGCTATTACGCTTTCTTTAAAGGGTGGCTGCTTCTAAGCCAACCTCCTAGCTGTCTAAGCCTTCCCACATCGTTTCCCACTTAATGTGTATTAGGGACCTTAGCTGGCGGTCTGGGTTGTTTCCCTCTTGACAACGGACGTTAGCACCCGCTGTCTGTCTGCCGTGATTGAACTCCTAGGTATTCGGAGTTTGCATGGGGTTGGTAAGTCGGGATGACCCCCTAGCCCAAACAGTGCTCTACCCCCTAGGGTTAGACACGACGCTCTACCTAAATAGATTTCGAGGAGAACCAGCTATCTCCGAGCTTGATTAGCCTTTCACTCCGATCCACAACTCATCCCCAAATTTTTCAACATTTGTGGGTTCGGTCCTCCAATGCCTGTTACGGCATCTTCAACCTGGCCATGGATAGATCGCCCGGTTTCGGGTCTAATGCCAGCAACTAATTCGCCCTATTAAGACTCGGTTTCCCTACGGCTCCCCTATACGGTTAACCTTGCTACTGACATTAAGTCGCTGACCCATTATACAAAAGGTACGCAGTCACAGAACAAGTCTGCTCCTACTGCTTGTACGCATACGGTTTCAGGATCTATTTCACTCCCCTCACAGGGGTTCTTTTCGCCTTTCCCTCACGGTACTGGTTCACTATCGGTCAATTGGTAGTATTTAGCCTTGGAGGATGGTCCCCCCATCTTCAGTCAAGATAACACGTGTCCCGACCTACTTATCGCAAGCTTAGTACCACAGATGTGTTTTCGTGTACGGGGCTATCACCCTGTATCGCCAGACTTTCCAGACTGTTCCACTAACACTTCTGCTATCACTTGCAGGCTGTTCCCCTTTCGCTCGCCGCTACTAAGAGAATCTCGTTTGATTTCTTTTCCTCAGGGTACTTAGATGTTTCAGTTCCCCTGGTTCGCCTCCTAAGACCTATGTATTCAGTCAAAGGATACCTAACTTATGTTAGGTGGGTTTCCCCATTCAGACATCTCTGGATCAAAGGTTGGTTGCCACCTCCCCAGAGCATTTCGCAGGCTCCAACGTCTTTCATCGCCTCCAATTGCCAAGGCATCCACCGTATGCGCTTAGTCGCTTGACCATATAATCAAATAGACTCGCTATCGATCAATCAAGAAACTGCATTACGCGATTATCATCCGACTTGAATGACAACCGTTTTATTTCGCCGGATTGTTACAACACTTGAGAAAACTAGTGTTTATATATATTTCAGCTTATTTACCTTGTTAAAGAACATCTGATTGTAAAAATCAGAAACAAAAACTCTTTGCAGCATCTAAAACAAAGCCTGCAAAAGCTTTTCTTTCTAACTTCTTCGCGATAATCTGCTACCAATTCAAACAGCCTTTGCCGTTCAAAATGGTGGAGCTATGCGGGATCGAACCGCAGACCTCCTGCGTGCAAGGCAGGCGCTCTCCCAGCTGAGCTATAGCCCCAGTGCTTGATCTTTTGTCACCAGCCTGCGTTGCTTTCGTCTTTCAGTCAGTCATGTACTCCTCGTACACTCCTTCCTTCTTTCCTCAAGCGCCTTGTCTGGCACCAAAATCTCTGCGCCCTATTTT